>NZ_JCAXDW010000041.1:0-239 GCF_059759235.1 Paeniglutamicibacter sp. GQ140 | reverse complement strand
GTCTACCTTACCCCACCGCGTGTCCCGAAGCAAATCCACCGTTTCCGGCCCGACCTGATCTAACATGCGATTCCCACCAACTTCACGGCGCACAAGGCAACCAGCAAAACATGGGTGGGGGGTTTTGGTAAAACATTCGGTCGCCCGGCGATTCCCTCAGCGGCTTACCCGCTGTGTCCCTCGCGGCGACTTAGAAAACTATACACACCTTTCCGCACCCCGGCAAATCGGCGACCACC
>NZ_JCAXDW010000040.1:0-257 GCF_059759235.1 Paeniglutamicibacter sp. GQ140 | reverse complement strand
AATCCCTTTGGGGTTGGGTTTTGTTTTTTCTGGATTGTCCCGCGCATGGCCTAAGCCGTACGAGTTGCACCTGTTGGGTGTTCGTGTGGTGGTGGGTGTGACGGGGTTGTTGTTTGGGAACTGTATAGTGGACGCGAGCATCTTGTGAGACAAGATCGAAAAACCGGCAATCCTTTGGGGTTGGTGGTTGTTTGGTGTTGTTTTGCATAGCAATTTCTTATGAATTATTGAACCTGGTGAACGCACTTTCGGGTGTG
>NZ_JCAXDW010000004.1:0-377692 GCF_059759235.1 Paeniglutamicibacter sp. GQ140 | reverse complement strand
AAAATTGCCACGGAGGGGGCTTTCGTGCGTGCAGCGGGGCGCTAGTGATTTGTCAGGCGCATTGCGCGAGGCGAAGGTTCAACTGTTGTGGTCGCGTTGCCACGCTTCGCGCTCTCGTGTGGCGCGGGCAGCCCGCCGACAGCGTCGGCAGCGGAGGGCGCGGCCTGTCCGCGAGGTGCGACTTCGCGGAAAATTAGCCGCTGGTCGTACCTCATGGCAGAGGCAGCACTCCTGGGACAGGAGCTCGCCGGTGTCCGCAGTTTCCTGGGCGAGTGTTCCGAACTTCTCGGTGCGGTGGACTGTGGCGGTCAAGGCAATGTCCTTTTCGGTGGATCGGCAGCCGTGTTCATCGTGCGGCCGCACGGTTGTCGTCGTTGTCGTTGAATTCATGGCGGAAGCGGTCCATGCCGCCGAGGCGCTCGTAGACCTCGGCGCGCTTCAGTCCGGGGACCGCCGCGAGAATCGCGCAGTAGGCGGCCTTGGCCAGGCTGCGGCGCGGACCGTGGCTGGCGTATCCGTCGGCGTAGTCCAGGGCGGCGTCGAACGCCGAGGCCGGGGTCCAGCCGCCGGGCGGCGGGAGCGGCGACCAAGCGGGCAGGTCACCGGAGCGGTCGCGCGGAACGATGACCAGGGCGGTTTGCCGTGCGGTGGCCCGGCGCGTCCGGCGGCCGATCACTCGGCGGTCCTGACGCCGGGGGTGCGGCCGTGGTGCCGCTTCATGGCCAGGGCCGCCCCGGCGCGGCTTGCGCCGTTCTGGCCCGGGGCGACGCCGAACGCCTTCAGTGCGCCCATGGCCTGGACGCGGGCGAGGCGTATCTCGGTGAGCAGCCCGTGGGGGACCATTTGGCCGTTGGAGCCGGGGATCATGAGGCCGTCGGCGTTGACTCGCTCTTCCATGCGGTCGGCCATGGCCAGGAGCTGGCAGGATTCGTAGAGGGTCGCGGCCGTTGCGGCGTCCATGTTGGGGTTCTCGGCCTCGACCTGGCAATAGGTTTCCTTGGCGGAGTCGCTCCAGGACGCCGGAAGGCCGTCGTAGGGGCTGGCCGGGTCCGCGGCGGGAGCCGGGGCAGGGTGTAGGTAGGTCAGTTTGGGGTTCCTTTCAGTGAGGGAGGGGTTTAAACGGGCCTGGGGGAAATCCGAAAGGGCCTGCGCAGCCGGGGCGCGCTGCTATGCCCCTTCGATCCGGGTGGGAGGGGGCGGGGGGAGGTGCCCCCCAGGGGTGCGGGTCGCCGAGGGGAAAGCTCGGTGGTCGTTGCCCCGTTAGCGACGGCGGTTGACGGAAGGGACCGCGAATGGTTTGCCGTCGTTCGGTCCGCCAAGGATGACACCGTCGATCACCACGCCGCGCTCGGCCACGACGCGGTCGAAGAGCGCGGCCTTGAACATTCGCGTGACGTGTTCGCTGCGTTGGTCGGCGGACAGCTCCAGCCAGGCGCGCTTGTCGTATGGTGCCCGAAGCACGTCGGGGACTTTGCTGGGCCGCGTGGCGGCGAGGTCGTGGAGGCGGGGCAGATGGGCCTGCGCCGTGCTGCCGATGTAGCGGGCCAGCGCGCGCTTCGAGATGGGGATGGGCTTGATGGTCACTGGTGTTTCTCTGGGTAGATAAGGGCAGGAAGGGAGTGCCGAGGGCCACCGGGGGTCGGCTCGTGGTTCGGGACCCGTGGCCACTCGGCGAGGGGTGGGGGTGTTACCGCCGGACAGCGCCTGGGCGGCGGGCCTGCCGGGCGATGGCGTCGGTGTCGGCGTCGTATGGGCGGTAGGTGTTGCCGCGGCGGGCGGCGCGGGCGATGGCCGCCGGGTCGAAGCCGTCGGCGGCGCGCTTGGACTGCTCGTGCTGGGCGCGGACGGCGGCCCAGATTGTCGCCGGGCTGGTGTCCTGCTGCTGGGCCATGCGCTCCAGCCGGGCCTTGGCCGGGGTGTCGAGGTCGTGCCAGTCCTCGGGCAGGTCGGTTGCCGTGGTGACGTCGTGGACGATCCTGGAGACCAGGTCGAAGGTCGGGTCATTCATGGGCGGGTGTCCTTTCGGTGGGGCGTGTTCCTAGTAGCCTTCGCGCCGGGAGCGGGCGCGGGCTTCCTGGGCGACGCGTGTTGTAATTTCGGCGGCCGCGGCATCGGCTTCGGCCTGTCGCTGTGCGTCGGTGGGGACGTTCTCGCCGTCGGCGGCCTTTCCGGTGGCGTCGGCGTCGAAGAGGTCGACGGCGAGGCGCGCCTTCGCCAGCGCCAGGTCGGCGGTGTAGAGCGTGCCGTAGAAACCTGTGCGGCTGCCGATTGCGGTGCCGGGGCTTCCAGCGGCCTGCCAGGCGGCGTCACGGGCTCTCAGGGCGGCGGACAGGGCGGCGAAGGCCAACTTTGCCTCCTCGTGCTTTTCGAGGGCGTACGCGGCGGCCAGGCGGCGGACCTCCCGCGCGTCGAGGCCGTGGAAGAGGTCGACGTACTTTTCCAGGGCGCGGAGGGCTCGGCGGGCCTGGGCGCTGACCATCTTGTCCATGGCGTCGTGGGCGCGTTCGGCGGCTTCCAGGTCGGCGGCCAACGGGTGGGAGTTGCGCAGGTCGACCAGGGCGCGGCTGGAGGCCCGGCGCTCGCGGCAGAGTTCCTCACCTGTCGCGTTCTCGGCCTGCCATGCGGCGCGGGCGTCGGCAGCGCCGGGGACGACGGCAACGAGGAATTCCTGGGGTGCGTCGTGCTCGAAGAGGAACTGTGCGCCGCCCTTGCCGGTGGTGACCAGCTTCGGGCGGGAGGTGTTCGAGGAGTAGATGGGCATGGTGTCGGACATGGGTTTTCCTTTCGGGGTGTCCGGACGCCGGAGGTGGCGGCCGGGGGTCTGAGGGACGGGGCGTTTACACGCCGGTGCGGGCGGGCGTGTAGCGGTAGTGGCCCTGGTAGGGGCGGGGCTCGCCCCAGCGCGCGGCGGCCAGGCTGCGGAGCTCCGAGGCGGTGAGGCCGCCGGGGCAGCCTGCCTCGGCGTAGAGCCGGGCGAGGTCCGGACGGCGCAGGAATGGCGCGCCGTCGTGGGTCGCCAGGAACGCCGAGGCGGCTGTCTCGTCCGCCGTGGGGGTCTCCGGGGCGGGGAGCACGGCACGCAGGGCGGCCAGGAGTGCGGAGCGGGCGGCGGCGGATGCCTTGATGTCGCGGGCGGTGCGGGCCAGTGCGTCGGCGTTGTCGGTGGGCCGGGCGTCGGCTGGCGTGTTGTCAAGGGCCAGGACGTTTGGCGCGGCGAGGGCGGTGAGAATGCCGTAGAGGAGTCCGGCGGGGCCGGTGCCGAGCGCCTCGGCGAGGGCTTCGGCGCTTTCGTAGTCGTCCTCGGCGGCGTGGGCGTCGCGCTGGATGCGCTCCAGTTCGTCGCCGAGACGGTCCTGGTGGTCGAGCAGGACGCGGGAGCGCGGGGGTGCGGGCGCGAGCTGCTCGGCGGCGATTTGGAGCGTCGCGGAGGCCATCCGGGCGACTTCGTACGCGTCGACGGATTCGCCGAGGATGGTGAAGCCGGGGACGCGGCGGTAGCGCAGGCCGCGCCGGGCGAGGTCGGCGGCGAGTTCGGGGATGGGAAGCAGTCCGACGGGCCAGGCTCCAGTGCGGCGGCGGGCGCTGAGTGAGGGCAGGGGCGAGGGGGCGGCCAGGGGGTCGGCTGACCAGTCGAGGAGGGAGCGCACGGGGCGGTCCTTTCATCTTGGGGGAGGCGGGCGTGCCGCCCGGTGGGCGGTCACTTTGAGGGGAATGGCCGAAGGGCTTGGGTGGTTAGGCGGCCTCCGGCCGAGGAACCGGGGCGGAGCCCCTCCGGCGTGAATTGCCAGTCAACTTGCTAATAGGCGAGGAAGCGGGCGGGATTTGCACCTCGGCGACATGGAATTGCACCTAGCTCTCTCGCATTGTGCCAAGTCAGCGAATTGAAGGTGTAAAGGTGCAAAAGGTGCAAGCTGTGTAGAGAGAAACCCTTAAGACCGATCTGGAAAAGGGTCTAAACCACCACTTTCGTCACTTTCCGTCACCGGCCAAAAGCCGCTCGGCTTCCGACCTCAGGGCCTCTAGCGCGGTTTCGTCGCCGCCGGTGGCGAGGAGGGCGGTCATGCGGCGGAGGAGAGTCTCCGTGGCGGTGGTGCGCGCCTTCCGGCGGGCCTGTGAGGCCATAGCGCGGCAACTGTCGGAACAGTGGGCGGCGTGTGGCCGGACGGATTCGAAGGGGCGTCGGCAGTGGGAACAGAGGGTTTCGTGAGGCACGATGCTTGCCTCCTTTCAAAGCGAAGCTTGCGTTTGGAGCGCAAAAAAAGGGGAGCCCCGGACCGGGGCGCGTGGCGGGGCGTTCGGGGGCGAGGCGGCCGCGCCGTCAACGGTGCTGTGACGCGCGCGGCCTGCCCCATCCCCTCGAAGGGATGCCCATACCTTCCGGCCCGTGCGGAGCCGGAATCGAGGAACCGCGCCATGCCCAGCGCGGGTCAGGAGGGACGAATGCCGACGAAGGACAGCATCCAGCCCTATGCATAGGAAGAGGGCCAGGGTGCCCGTTGCTGCTCACTTTCCGGGTAAAAACTTTCGGGTGGACGGTGCTCACTGTGCCGCGGCAGGGGCGCGGGGGCGGAGAGTGACGAAAGTGGTGGTTTAACGCATATTTCCTATTACCCCTTAAGGAGTGTGTGTCTTTAAGAAGGAATAGGAGAAGGGGCCTAAACCACCACTTTCGTCACGCCGGGGCGTCGTGGAGTCGTTTACACGGTCCGGTACGCGGCGGTCGCCGGGCACAAAGGAGCCCCGCTCCTCTCCGGCGGGAGGGAACGGGGCTCCAAGGGAGCTGCGCCCGTCTAGAGACGCGAGCGGTATTCGGCCACGAGGGCGGGCAGGTAGTCCGTTGCGGGCGTCGTGTGGAGCGTGGCCGACAGCGCGGCGTGCCAGGCTCCCAGGGGTGCGACGCCGGACGCGGCCGCCTCGGCGAGCCCGGCGCGGACCTGCTCGCCGACGACGGCTGCCAGCGGGGACAGGGCTGGCAGCGGCAGCCAGGCGAGGCGGTTGGGGTCCTGCCAGACGACCCATCCGACGGTTTCGTTGTCCGGGACCCATACGCGGGCGACGGTGGCCATGCCGTCCCAGTCCGGCGCGTTGTAGTGCGGCGCTGCGTAGGTGAGGGTGAACATCTCGGGTTGGGGGTGATGCCTGTTGTCATTCACTGGGGACGGTTGCTTACCGTCTAGACGCCTACGCATCTTCGCCTGCCCAGTGGATTTTGAGTCGTTGGTCCCCGCGAAATTCCTTATTGCCGCCCCCGTGGCCTGTGGGGGAGGGCAAGACGTCGATATGGTCAATCGCCATCTTCAGGAACTCGCGCTGTTCGAGGATGCCCCAACTGGCCCATGACGAGTCCGGTCCAATGGGGCCGGTGTCGCCGTAGGCCGCCATGTCCAGCCATGGAATCAGCGGGGGGGCGTCTGCGGGAAGCGCAGCCAATGCGGCTTGCGCCGTCTCGAATTGAGCAGTCAGATTTCGCACCTGCCGGGCATAGCGGGCCGCGCCGGTCTCGCCGGGGAACAAACCGGCGGCTCGGTCATCGTCCAATCGCTCAAGCGCCAGCCTCGCGGTATCCATCGCCACGGTCCGCAAGGTGCGTTCGGCCAGAATCTCCGGGTCGGCGTTGCGGGCGGCGAATCGCTCGGTCAGCACCGCCAGCAATGCGGCGTCGTCGGCATCGGAGGGGTCAAGTGCGGCCAGGCGGGAGAATACCGCCTGGGCCACGTATTCATCGGCGCGGGGCAGCGAGACGCTCGTGCCCTTGCATGCGCCGCCCGTCCGGTGCCGCATGCAGCGGTAGGCGCTGGAAACCTCGCGGACCGACGCCGCCATGCCGCTGCCGCACAGTGAACAACGGAGGAAACCGCCGCCCGACAACAGGCTGGGGCCGCGAGACTTGCCCCGGACGGCCGGGCGCGCGTCCAGGGCGTCTTGCAACCTGAACCAGTCCGCCGGGGCAATGATGGGCTCCCACGGCTGGAGTGGCTGGCCGTTAGCGTCCAATTCCAGGAGCACGCGGCCGCGGGAGTCCCGGGGGACTTCGACATTCCGGCCTTGGCGGTGCGCGGGCATGAAACCGGCGATCTGCGGCGCGCGGAGCTGGCGTGTGAGCGTAGACGTGTGCCAGTCCGCGCCGGAGCGCGGGCGCAGGCCCCGGGCGTTCAGCTCGCGAGCCAAGGAGACGACGGTTGCGCCGTCCAGCACGCGGGCGGCCACCTCGCGCAAAATCCCGGCCTCGGCCGGGTTGGGAACCAGGCGGTTTACCACCAGCTTGCCTTGCAGCACGCGCTCGGAGTTGAAGCCGAACGGCGGGCGGCCCCCGGCATGGGAACCAGCCGCGCGAAGCGCCGCCTTGGCGGACTTGGAACGGTTGGAGATGTTCTCGGATTCCTGCTCGGCCATGGCGGCGAACAACCCGAAGATGCCCGTTCCAATCGCTGTGGTGGTGTCCAGGAACGGTTCGTTGACGGACACCAGCGCGGCACCATGCGCTCGCAGGGCGGCAACGATCCTGAGCGCCTCTGCCACGCCGCGACGGGTCAGGCGGTCGAGGCGGTAGACCACAAGGGCCGAGGCCTCCCCGTTCGCGATGGCCGCCAGTGCGGCGTCGAGTCCGGGCCGGGCCGTTTTGGGGTCGTAGCCGGACGCGCCCAAGTCTTCGAAGTGCCCCGCGTGGGTCCATCCCCGCGCGGCAATGAGGGCAGCGCAGGTCTCCCGCTGGGCCTCGGGCGAACCTTGAGATTCGTCTTCCCGCTGCTTAGATTGGCGGGCATAGGAGATAGCTGACTTCGCTTTCATGCGCCTATTGTACGCACTCCAGTGAACGCGGGACCCCTATCGCCGCGGTCATGCGGGCCCAGGCCCAGGATGTGCGTGATGCAGCCAAGAGGGAGCTGATGGAAACCGCGGGAAAAAAGGAAATTGGCATGATGGTACCCATAGTTTTCGGCATCCTGCCTTTGACCATCGTTTTCGCGGTGTACCCGGGGCTCTCGCTGATCGACATGAACTACTAACGGGAGGCGCAAACCACGACATACGCAGTGGCACCCGAATAGGGTCAGTCCGGGTCCGCCGGCCGCCGGGCATGACCAGGCACGGACCGGAACAAACTTCAGGCATGCAGCAGCAGGCTCTCGCGTCGGCGAACGGCGAGGGAACAAACCGGCAAGGAGAAGCAACATGAGGATCGCACGGCAGTTTGGATTGTTGATGTTCGGCATGGGCGTATGGGCAGGAGCCCGCGCCACGGCATTGGCCGGACGCGTGAAGCGCAACGAGCGCGGCGACGTGCCGGGGTGGGTAATGATCACTTTGATGAGCGCGCTGCTGGTTGCCGCTCTGCTGGCCATCGCCGGACCCCGGCTGGAGGAGCTGTTCAACCAGGCGATCAACCGGGTTGCGGGCCTGGGCTAGAGACTACCGGCATGCCAGGGTTCGTCGTGGCTCCGAGGGACGGCGCGGGGGATGGCCAGCGAGGGTCGGCTGTTGCCGAATTCGTGATGGTCTCCGCGCTGCTCATTGCCGTGTTCCTGGCGATCCTGCAGCTCACGCTCGCGCTTCACGTAAGGAACACCCTGATGGACGCCGCGGCCGCAGGTGCCCGATACGGCACGTTGGCAGACCGCGGTCCCGGCGACGGGGTGGGACGCACCCAGGACATCATCCGCGGGGCTCTGAGCGACCGCTTCGCTTCCAACGTGCAGGCCACAGCCATCAGTGTCGGTGGAACCCCCGGTGTTCGGATTACAGTTCGGGCGGGGATTCCGCTCATTGGCATGATTCCGTTCGCCGGGGAGTTCGTGGTGCACGGGGAATCGGTGCGCTATGGCTAGTCTGCCGCGGGGCGACGTGAAGCCGGGCAACCGCCAGGCCGGACGCGAGCAACATGGGCCACAGTCCGGGTCTTCAATCATCGAATTCATCTTTCTGGTGGTCCTGCTCCTGGTGCCACTGGTCTATCTGGTCGTGGGTGCCGCGCAGGTCCAGGCCGCGAGCTACGCGGCGGTCGGAGCGGCGGACCACGCCGCCAAGGTATTCGTGACGGCACAAAGCGAGGGACAGGGCCGGGCCCGGGCCGCAGACGCCGTCCAACGGGCGGCCGCCAACATGCAGATCGGGCCCGGACGCACGAATTTTAGCTACAGCTGCCAGGGGACCTGTCTCTCGGCGGGAAGCACCGTGACGGTCCGGGTATCCATAGAGACCGTCCTTCCACTGCTCCCTCAGGGATGGAGCTGGCGCACCGGAAACGTGGGCTCGAACGCAACCCAGCGGGTCGATCGATATGGTTAGCAGCAGCGGAGACCTGCCACGCCCCGCGGCCACCGGTGCCTCGCCCGGCGCCCCTGCCTCTTCAGGCAAGGAAACGGGGCAGACAATGATCCTGATCATCGGGATGATCGCCATCGCGATGCTGGCCATCAGCGTGGTGTTGGCTGCCACGGCGGTCAACGTGCAGGCACACAAGCTCCTGTCGGTGGCAGACGGGGCCGTCGCCGCGGCAGCCGACAACTTCGAGCTCACGGCTGGAGGCGAGAGCGTCGCTACGCTCCGATTGCAGCCCTCCGAGGTGCGGAACGCCGCCGAGAAGTACCTCGCGGACGTCAACGCCGGGGCAGGGTTTTCGAACCTGCACATCATCAGCGCTGGCGTGGAACCCGATGCGGTGACCGCGCACGTGCGCCTCGGCGCCGTGGTGCATCCGCCCATCATCGGCTGGGTGGTTCCGCGCGGGGTGTCCATCCATGTCGATTCCTTTGCCCGCACGCTGCTCTCGCGCTGAAATCCGGTGGGCAACCGGCCCAAGCTGCATTCGGGGACCGACGCGTTGATCCGCGCTCGACGGTTGGCGTCCGGCGTTCCAGGGGAGCCGTTGGTCGTGGATCCGTCGGGCAGAAACGTGGGCCGACGCAAAGCGGGCGCCGTAAATGTCGTAGGCTGGAAACTACCATGGCTTCAACTGACTTTTCTGCCGAAATCAAATCACTGCGCTCCACCTACGCCTCCATTGAAGAGGTCTCCGATGTGCCGCGCATCCGTGCGGACATTGCGATGCTCTCCGAGGAAGCCGGTGTTCCCGATCTTTGGGACAATCCGGCCGCCGCGCAGGTGGTCACTTCCAAGCTCTCTCACCGCCAATCGGAGCTGGAGCGACTCACGAGCATCCGCACCCGCATCGATGACTTGGAGGTGCTTGTCGAGCTCGCCGAAATGGAGGGTGACGCCGATGCCATGCAAGAGGCCGAAACCGAGCTCAAGTCGGTGCGCAAGGCATTGGCCAACCTGGAAGTGGTGACCCTGCTTTCCGGTGAATTCGATTCACGTGAGGCAGTCGTCACGATCCGGGCCGGGGCGGGCGGAGTGGATGCCGCGGACTTCGCCGAAATGCTTATGCGCATGTATATGCGGTGGGCCGAAAAGCACGGCTACCCGACGCGGGTCATGGACACGTCCTACGCCGAAGAAGCGGGCCTGAAATCCGCCACATTCGAAATCAACGCGCCTTACGCGTTCGGAACGTTGTCGGTCGAGGCCGGTACCCACCGACTGGTGCGCATCTCGCCCTTCGACAACCAGGGCCGCCGCCAGACATCCTTTGCCGCTGTCGAGGTCATTCCGCTGATTGAACAGAACGACTCCATAGAGATCCCGGAAAACGAGATCCGCGTCGATGTGTATCGTTCCTCGGGCCCTGGTGGACAATCCGTGAACACCACCGACTCGGCCGTGCGCATGACCCACATACCCACCGGCATCGTGGTGTCGATGCAGAACGAAAAGTCGCAGATCCAGAACCGTGCTGCCGCACTGCGCGTGCTGCAGTCACGGTTGCTCCTGGTGAAGAAGGCCGAGCAGGATGCGCAAAAGAAGCAAATGGCAGGCGACGTTAAAGCCTCGTGGGGCGACCAAATGCGCTCCTACGTGCTTAACCCCTACCAAATGGTCAAGGACCTGCGCACCGAACACGAGGTCGGAAACACTTCCGCCGTATTCGACGGCGAACTTGACGATTTCATTGATGCCGGGATCCGGTGGCGGGCTGCACAGCGCCGTCCACAGTCCTAGGCACACGCAAGCTTGGGTCTGGCAGGCCCGTAGCGCCCGTGTTGACGTAGGGGCGCAGTGCAGCTCAGGGAGGTTCCGCAGACACGTTTCCCCACGTGCCCGCGGGACCTCCTTCCGCATTTCCTGAACCCGACGGCTCATCATCCAGCTAGCCGTTCGTGCCGTGGGCAGCGGGCGCAGCCGAATCGTGGCCCATTGGGGGAGCAGTTGCGTCCCGATGGGTGAATTTCTGGCCGGGACGTCCTACGATGTGGCTACGAGGTACTCGCAGGCCGTTGGCGAAAGACCGCCATGCGAAATGCCTGGTGCAGGCAGACCGTGGTTTCGCCTCATCATCCACCCGCAATCCCAGGAGTGCAGGAATGTTAGACAAGACCTATGAATCGGCCAGCGCGGCCGTGGCGGACATTCCCGAGTCGGCGTCCATCGCGGTGGGTGGATTTGGGCTTTCGGGCAACCCCAACGTACTGATTCAGGCGTTGCTGCAGACCGGAGTGGGCGATTTGAAGGTGGTTTCGAACAACTGCGGAACCGACGAACACGGGCTGGGCATCTTGCTGCGGGCTGGACGGATATCGAAGATGACTTCATCCTATGTCGGCGAAAACAAGGAATTTGCGCGCCGCTACCTCAGCGGCGAATTGGAACTGGAACTCACCCCGCAGGGAACGCTGGCCGAAAAGCTGCGTGCGGGCGGGGCTGGCATTGCTGCCTTCTACACGCGCACCGGCGTCGGAACCCAGGTGGCCGAGGGCGGATTGCCACAGCGATATGGCCAAAACGGCGAGATCGTGCAGGCCTCCCAACCCAAGGACCAGCGTGACTTCGCGCCCGGCGGAGAACTGGGGACCTTCGTGCTGGAGGAAGCCATCGTCGCCGACTACGCATTGGTTCACGCCGCATACGGGGATCGCCACGGAAACCTGGTATTCAACAAGGCCGCGCGGCAATTCTCCCCGGTAGCCGCGATGGCGGGAAAGATCTGCATCGCTGAAGTGGAGCAACTGGTAGAGCCCGGCGAGCTTGACCCCGATGCCATCCACCTGCCGGGGGTCTTCGTGCACCGTGTGGTGGAGGTCGGGCCAGACATTGAAAAGCCCATTGAAAAGCGGACGGTCCAGGTGGCCGCAGCTGGATCGAACGACACCTCACACGTTAAGGAAGGCTAGGCAATGCCTTGGTCACGCAATGAAATGGCGGCCCGGGCCGCACTGGAACTGCCCGATGGCGCCTATGTAAATCTCGGCATCGGCCTGCCGACGCTCGTACCAAACTATGTTCCGGCCGACCGTACGCTGGTGCTGCAATCGGAAAACGGGATCCTTGGTGTCGGCCCCTATCCCGCCGAGGCGGATGTCGACCCAGACTTGATCAACGCGGGGAAGGAAACCGTGACGGTGCTTCCCGGCGCCAGCTACTTCGATTCCGCCACGAGTTTTGCGATGATACGCGGCGGCAAGATCGATGCTGCGATCCTCGGCGCGATGCAAGTTTCCGAGGGCGGGGACCTCGCCAATTGGATGATCCCCGGGAAAATGGTCAAGGGCCCCGGCGGCGCCATGGACCTTGTCCACGGAGCCAAGCGTGTCATCGTCCTGATGGAGCACGTCGCCAAGGACGGCAGTGCAAAGATCGTCCGCGAGTGCACCTTGCCCTTGACCGGCCGCGGGGTGGTGCAGCGCATCATTACGGATCTTGCAGTAATAGACGTCACAGATGCCGGTCTCCGACTGGTTGAGTGCGCCCCCGGTGTCACGCCGGAACAGGTCCGCGACGCTACGGACGCTCCGCTGCTGTCCTAGTCAAGAGTTCCGAAGACCATCGCCGGGACCGAAAAACCAGAGGCCAATCGACAGTTCGGTCGAGGCTCCGCCCGACGTCCTGCCCCACGGGTGATTGTCGCGCCGGGCGATGCCCCCGCACCCGGTGTCTGTCACGCAGCGGGCGTTCACCTGGCTCACAGATTCGTGACACACCCGCTTTTTGTGCCGACTGCGCGCCACCCGGCCCGATAGAGTGCAAGAGCTGGCTTTGCAACTTCCTTCAACAAAGTCCCGTGCCTGGATCATGCGCCGGCGATCCCGCGGGCAGAGCTGCGATGATTAGATTCGAAAACGTCACGATGGTCTATGACCAAAAGTCACGCCTTGGCTCGGAAAACGCGCGCCCTGGCCTCGACGACGTAAGCATTGAAATTGACCGTGGTGACTTCGCGTTTCTTGTTGGTGCCTCGGGCTCCGGCAAATCCACCTTCCTCCGGCTGATCTTGCGCGAAATAGTCGCCACCGGAGGATCCGTTCACGTTGCAGGGCAAAACGTTGCCCGCATTCCCTCGTGGCGTGTGCCCAAGTTGCGTCGCGGCATCGGCGTCGTATTCCAGGATTTCCGCCTGCTGCCGCAGAAGAATGTTTTTGAAAACGTTGCCTTTGCCATGCAGGTAGTGGGGGAGAGCCGAAGCGCAATCCGTGACCACGTCCCGGAGGTATTGAAGCTCGTGGGGCTGGAAGGCAAGGAAAAGCGCCAACCGGATGAGCTTTCCGGCGGCGAACAGCAGCGTGTGGCCATTGCCCGCGCCATTGCCAACAAGCCACAAATCCTGCTCGCCGACGAGCCGACCGGCAACCTTGACCCGGCCACGAGCGTCGGAATCATGAACGTCTTGGACCGGATCAACCAAAACGGCACCACGGTCCTCATGGCCACGCACGATGACGGAATCGTTAACTCGATGCGTCGGCGCGTCGTTGAACTTTCCCTGGGCAAAATCATGCGCGACGAAAGCGCCGGCGAATACACCTCGATGATCCCCGTGATCAATCAGGACGGCACACGCGAATTGCGCCAGGCAGACCACAGCACTTGGCACAAACCCTCGGACCGTAGCCAGGCCTTCGCGCCGTTTGACACTGAGGACGATATGCCATGAAACTCGGATTTATTCTCGGCGAAGTAGGCACTGGCCTCCGCCGAAACCTCTCCATGGTGGTTTCAGTCGTCTTGGTTACGTTCATATCGTTGACGTTCGTGGGCACCGCTGCACTCATGCAGATGCAGATCACGCAAATGAAGGGCTACTGGTACGACAAGGTCCAGGTAGCCATTTACCTATGCGGTGAACACAACGAAGGCACCAATTGCGCAGAGGGCGCGGTAACGGCCGACCAACGTGGCGAAATCGATTCGATGCTCGGTTCGGCGGCAGTCAAGCCGTACGTGGACAACTTCGAATATGAATCGAAGGATCAGGCCCTCACCCATTTCCGGGAACAGTTCGAGAACTCTTCGATGAGTGAAACCGTGACCGCTGACCAACTTCCGGAATCGTTCCGGGTTTCCCTGGTTGATCCGGAAAAATACCAGATCATCAAGGAACTCTTCTCGTCGATGGACGGCGTCGACGTGGTGGTTGACCAGCGGGAGCTGCTCGAAAAGATCTTCTCCATCATCAACATCGCTTCCTTCGTTGCCATCGGTATTGCCGGGGTCATGATCCTGTGTGCGGTGTTGTTGGTTGGCACGACGATTCGTTTGTCGGCCTATTTGCGCCGCCGCGAAACAGGCATCATGCGCCTGGTCGGCGCGTCGAAGTCATCGCTCCAATTGCCATTCGTCTTGGAGGGCGTCATCTCGGCACTGATCGGTGCGCTGCTAGCCTGCGGCGTCCTGTGGGCGGCGGTGAGGTTCCTCATCGATGACAAGCTTGCCCTTGAATACAAGGACACGGCATTCATATCCACTGGAGAAGTTTTCCTGGTCGCGCCGTGGCTGATTCTGCTGGGTGTGGTTTTGGCTGGTGTATCGTCGTTGGTAACCTTACGGCGGTACTTGAAGGTTTAGTGCGTCACTTACTTATGAAAGATTCAGTTCACCACCGAAGACTCAAAGGACATTTATGTTAGCCAAAGCAGTATGGTGCCGAATGGCGCGTTCGGGAACGGTGGGTGCGTTGTCGATCGCACTCTTGGTTTCCGGAGGCGTAGGCGCCCACGCCGATGAGCTAGATGACCGCAAGGTTCAGGTTGAACAGAACATCGACCACCTTTCCGAGGACCTGGAGGTCCTGGACGACGACATCAAGGTCACCGATGCCAAGCTTCGTGGGTTGCAGGCACAGCTTCCCGGCGCAGAACAAGCCTTGGCCGATGCCCAGGGCAGGGTGCGCCGGGCAGCCGATGAGGCAGCCGATCTTGCCCGAAGGGTCCAGGCGGCCCGCGAAACGCGCGACCAGCTAAACGTGAAGATTGCCGAGGGCAAGGCGAAGCTCGAGGATTCCAAGGAAATCATCGGGCAGATAGCAACGGAAGCCTATAAGCGCGGAGGTGTTTCCTCCGATCTTTCCCTCCTGTTGAACGCCACATCCGACGGCAATCTGGCGGCCGGCATGGATCTTGCCGACCAGGCCATGCGGTCACAGAATGCCGCTCTCGATGCCTTGTCAGAACAGTCGGCGACAGACGCCAATGCGAAATTGCGACTGGCTGCGGTGGAAGCCGAGATCACCGATCTCAAGGCCGCCGCCGATGCGGCACTGGCGCGTGAGCAAGTTGCCCGAGATGATGCCGAGTCCAAGAAGAAGCAGCTCGATGGGATCATCTCCCAGACCGATGCCTTGAGCGCCGAACTGCTGGCCCAGCGTCCGCGTATCCAGCAGAAACTGCGCGCCGAGGAAGCGAACCAGGTAAAGATCAACGGGCAGATCAAGGAACGTCAAGAGCGCTTGATCCGCGAGGAAGCCGAGCGCAAGCGCAAGGCGGCGGAGGCCGAGCGCAAGCGTATTGCTGAAGCGAAGGCCAAGTGGGAACGTGAGGAAGCGGCCCGGGCGAAGGAAGCCAGGGAAGAAGCCGCGCGCCAGAAGAAAAAGAACACGTACGTCAAGCCCAAGTATGTAGCCCCTGCGCCGCAGGCCGTGCCGGAGCGCAGCTCCTGGGGCCTTGTCAAGCCGGTTTCCGGTGGACGGCAGACCTCGGGCTTTGGCTGGCGGCCAACCCCCGCCGGAACCATCGACTACGGCGGGCGGGGTGGCTACGTGCACGCCGGGGTCGACTGGGGCTTCGGCGGTCAATGCGGCTCGCCGGTGTTTGCCGCCGCGGACGGCGAAGTCTGGATGGCCGGTTGGGGCGGAAGCTCCGGAAACAAGGTCACCATCAGCCATGGCGTGGTCAAGGGCAGGGCACTGGCCACAAACTACCACCACATGCAACGCGTCGTGGTCGGAGTCGGCCAGAACGTGAATCAGGGCCAGTTGATCGGGTATGTCGGCACGACGGGCAACTCCACCGGTTGCCACATGCACTTTGAAACCATTGTCAACGGTGCGGCCGTCAACCCATTGGGACTTCTCTAGCGGTAAGCTATAAGCTCGCCAAGTGGCGAAACCACTCGCGGAGAGGAGTTGACCACGTGTCTAAAAAAGACCCGGAACAGAAGATTGTTGCCAGCAACCGCAAGGCCCGACATGATTTCGAGATTCTCGATACCTACGAAGCCGGAATGGTGCTTAGCGGCACCGAGGTGAAGTCCCTACGTGAGGGCAAGGCATCGCTGGTTGATGGATTCGGCCAGTTCTACCGCAATGAGTTGTACGTGGAGAACGTCTACATTCCGGAATACCTCAATGGCTCGTGGACAAACCACGCAGCAAGGCGGCGTCGCAAGCTGCTCCTGCATCGCCAGGAGCTACTGAAGATCGAACGCAAGATCAACGAATCCGGTCTCACAATCGTTCCGCTGAGCCTGTATTTCAAGAACGGGCGCGCCAAGATCGAAATCGGTGTGGCGCGCGGCAAGAAGGAATACGACAAGCGCCAGAGCCTGCGTGAGAAGCAGGACAACCGCGAGGCCCTGCGCACCATGCGGGAACGCAATCGAGGAGCGCGCGAGTAACTGCTCGCTGCCGAGGCCGAAATTCACCGTCTGCCTGCACCGATTGGGCGGAAGCCGAGGGGGAATAGACGTGGGGCGATTGTGCGTTAGACTAGATGCACGCGGTTAATCCGTGTGGTTGGGGTGACGCAAGTTGCCCGTTGACAACAAAATACGGGGATGATCGGTTTCGACGGTGTGAGTCGCGACATGTGAAGCGGGCCGAGGATGCAAAGTTATCTCGTAAACGCTCTTTGCAAAACAATAAGTGCCGACTCAAAGCGCACTGACTTCGCTCTCGCTGCCTAAGCAGCCAGACAGTCCGTAAGCCAGGGGATGCTATCGCCCCTGATCCTTACGTCATTTAGATAGCCACTGCGGGAAGTTAGTGTTACCGGAACAACCCGCATAATTTAGGTAACTGTGCCCGGACCAGCCGCTTGTTTGCATGACGGCTGGGGCAGAGAAATTCCAACGCAAACTGCGCCCGGAGAAGACCTGGCAACACCACATCGGACGGGAGTTCAATTCTCCCCATCTCCACAATGAAGGCCCTGCGGATTTTCGGATCTGCAGGGCCTTTCTTGCGTTAACCATGCACGTCCGATCTGGGGCATAGCAGTCGAGCCGCCTAGAACAATGTGGGTATGGTTTGCCGTCTCCGTTGCCAATGGTCGTTGCGTCTCGGAAGTTGTTCTGGGTCGAGATATTTGGGCAACAAGACCGCCGGCAAGCCATTGCCGTCCCGGACCAGACCCAGCTTTCCGGAATGGAAATCATGGTGGTGGGCGCTGCAGGCCGGACCGGAGTTTTCTGCACTGGTGACCCCGCCGTCTTCCCACGCATCTATATGGCAGATTTCGCAGTGTTCGGGCGGCACCGTGCATCCCGGAACCAGGCAACCGCCGTCCCTGGCCAGAACCGCTTCTCGAATGTGGTCGGGCACGTAGCGCTGTTCGCGACCAAGATCGAGGATCTGGCTTTTGCTGTTGAAAACGATGGGCAATACGCCGGCATCGCACAGCAGTCGCCTGAGCTCGCCCGGACTGACATCCAGTCCGTGGGAAGTGATGCCGGCCCGCTCGGCCAGACCCAGGAGGGTTTCGAGTTGGCAATGGACCACCAAGGTGGACCGGGCAAGGCCCTTGCCGTTCTTCCCGGTGCTTTCCCCGACTCTTCGCAGGACGTTGAGGATTGACTGCAGGCGGCGCCGAGCCGGTGTGAGCCCGTCGCCTCCCGGAGAGTTCGGTTGCCAGTCAACGGAGGGCTCTGCGGCCCGTGGGCCCTGCGCTGAAGATGCCGACGTATGTCCTTGGCCCGCCGCCATGCCGAGGTCCGTGTAGGCGGCGCGGGGGAGTTCGCCAACCGGGGTCGTCGGGTCGGCTGCCCACGCGGGGAGGCGGGGTGCGTCGTCGTCCTCCCCAACGTTGCCGGAGCTGTTTGCCGCCGGAGTCCCGGCGCGGTTGGCAGCGTCGCGGGCAAGAGCCTCGCGGTTGCCGGCGGCGGTGCGGGGGTTGTCGGCGTTCGCGAAGTGCGACAGGAAGATCTCAGCCTCGACATTGAGCATGCAGAGGCTGAAGTACGAGAAGTGTTCCGTGCGTCGGGTGAGGAAGATCCCGGTCTTGGCGCAGATCTCTTCGGCATCGGGCTCGCCGGGGGCGGACTCCTCGAGGGTGCGTTGCCAGGCGGTGATCAACTTGCCGGTGGATTGCGGACCCTGGGCGTGCAATGACTCCAGGACCTGGGACTCCAGGATGCGGGACAGCTGCGCGGGATCGGGCTGTTTTCGGATGACAGGCGCGGCCTTGTCGAGCTTTCTCGCGGCCTGCATTGCATGCCTGGGATCGATCGTCCCTGCCTGGGCATCGGCTGAAAGCTGCGGATAGCGCGCCGCGCGGCCGATCCCGTTGACATCAGTCTGGGGGAGGAGCGCGTCCGCGGCCTTGACGCGATCGCGGGCCTCGAAGTAGCCGGTCCCCAACAAGTGTTGCAGCAGGTCGGCGGTGTCCTTATGGGGCAGCCGTCCGGTCGGTGTGGTCGCGGGATCCGCCGGGAGCTCCACCTCACCGGCGAGGAACGGGGCCGGTGAGGTGATCGCCGCGGAGAGCTGCTCCAGGGTTTCGAGGGGCAGCTCATGCGCGAGGGTCTTCCGGGCACCTTGGGCGGCGAGGATCTGCAGGTAGGAAGCGCGCCGGTGGGCCTGCTCAATTATCAGCGCAAGCGCTGCGGCCTCGGTGGGGGAGCTCGCCGCGGCGGACAGCTCCGTGGCGGTGGCGACGAAGTAGTCCTGCGCGGCGAGCAGCGAGCGCAGGCGATCCGCCCCGCCCGATGTGCGACCTTGGCCTGGGCCGGCGTGCCCTCGGCCCGGGCTAGAGATCCGAAAGTACTCGTCGTTGTGCATGCCATTGAGCATGGCCGATGACGCGGCCGGGTTTCCAGACCCGGTGGAAATCTGTGGACAACAACGTGATCCGGCCGGTCATCCAGCCGACCCGGCGCCAGCCGTGCCTCCAATTTGTGCGGGGAAGCATCCGGGCAGCAAAAAAGGGGGCGGACGGTGGCGGGACCCCGGGCATGATGCCGGGGTGTCGCCTCCGTCCGCCCCCTCAGGCGCCAGCCCGCAGGTGGCGGTCGAAGATCGGTCCGGCGGGGCTATTCGCCGGTGGTGATCGAAGGCGCGGCCTTCGGAGCCTTCAGCGCGGCGAGGCGGGCATCGATCTCGGTCTGCTCGCCCAGGTCCTCCAGCGAGTTGAACTGGGCGTCGAGCGAGGAGGAGGCAAGCTCGGCGGCGCCGCGCACGCGGGCTTCCTCGCGGCGGATCTTTTCCTCAAAGCGGCTGACCTCGCTGGTGGGGTCCATGATGTCGATGCTCTTCACGGCCTCCTGCACCTGGTTCTGCGCCTGGGCGGACTTGGCACGGGCAACGAGTTCGTCGCGCTTGGAGACCAGCTGCTGGCGCTTGGACTTCATGGCGTCCAGGCCGGTCTTGAGCTTATCCACGATGTCACGCTGCGAGGTGATGGTCGGCTCGGCCGACTTCGCCTCCGCCTCCGCCTGCATCTGGCGCTGGATGGCGACCTTGGCCAGCGAATCGAACTTGTCGGCGTTTGCGCCGTCGCCGGAGGAACGGAACTCGTCCGCCTTGCCCGAGGCAGCCAGCGCCTTGTTGCCCCAGTCCGAGGCGGCCTGGACATCCTCGGTGTAGTCTTCCTCGATCATGCGCAGGTTGCCGATGGTCTGCGCCACCGCCGTTTCGGCCTCGGCGATGTTGTCGGTGTAGTCGCGCACCATCTGGTCGAGCATCTTCTGCGGATCTTCCGCCGAATCGAGCATGGCGTTGATGTTGGCCTTGGCCAGCTGGGCTACACGACCAAAAATAGACTGCTTTACCACGGTGAGACCTTTCGTTGACTGACTTGTTGAACTTTTCCCTGTCGCGCTTCCGGGTTCCGGAACCGCAGTGCTGCAATCTTTGGAACGGGCCCGCCCGGGGTCCGTGCTGCAGGCCGGCCCCTAGAAGCTGCCGCCCGCTCCGTCGCCGAAGCCGCCGCCGAACCCTCCGCCGCCGCCCCCGCCGAAGCCGCCGAAGCCGCCGCCGCCAAAGAGGCCTCCGCCGGAGTCCCCCGAGTGCGAACCGCCGCGCAGGATGGAATCGATGAGGATGCCGCCGAGGATGGCACCCCCCAGCCCGCTGCCTCCGCCGCGTCCACCGCCAAAGCCGCCGCCGCCGAAACCGCCGCCGAAGCCGTCGACGTCGCTTTCCGCCTCGCGTGCTGCCTGGTCGGCCAGTGCGGAGGCGTGCTCGGCATGGGACAGGGCATTGAGCGGGTCCGAGGGAGCGAGGCGCAGGGCCTCCTCGAGGTTGCGCTGGGCCTCGGCCAGGCGGGTGCGCGCCGTGGCGCCGACTCCGCCGCGCCGTGCCCGGATGAAGTCGTCGGTGCCGCTGATCTTCATCTGCGCGGTGCGGATGGCCGCCTGCAGCGACTCGGCGGCACGGTTGGCGCGTTCCTGCTGGTCGCGGATCTGGTTCAGCTGCTCATTGAGCGGACGCAGTCCCGCGTCGACCTCCGCAACGAGGGCCACCGGGTCCACCCGGCCGCTGCCTACCTGGGACTGGACCGAGGAAAGCGCGGCCTCCAGGACGGCGACGGAACCCGCAAGCTCGGGGTTGGAGCCGTTGGCGACCAGGGCGCGGCCCTGGGCCAGGTCCTTGGCGGCGGTGGAAACGAGGGACTCGAGGTCGGCCCGGGCCTTGTCGAGGTCGTCCCCGGCATGGGCCACAGCGTCAAGCAGCACGGTGGCCTGGTGCACGGCGTCCTCGCCGGCGCGCACCGCCACGGCGGCCTCGGATGATTCGGAGGCCGCGATCTTCGCCTCCGCGGTGAGCACCGCGGTGTTGGCGAAGTCCAGCCGGTCGGTGGCCTCGGCGATGTTGGTGTGGACCTGGTGCAGCGCACCGTCGGTGTAGCGGGCGGCGAGCTCGGTGAGCTGGTCCTGGACCAAGCTGACGCGTTGGCGCATCGGGTCGATCTGCGCCTTGAGCGAGGCGGCCGCCTCGGGGGCGTTTTTCTCGAGTTCGCGCAGCGACGCGAATTCCTCGGTGTGCGCCTCCAGGGTTTCGTTCACCGCCTCGCAGCGGCGGATGATCTCCCCGAGCCAGGAGCGCTGGTCGGCCTCGGTGTCGGGGATGTGGTCGTCGAGCTGCTGCTGCAACTTGAAGGACTCGGACATGTGGGCCTTGGCCGCCTCGATGTCCTCGGCGAAGGGCTTGACTGCCGCCTCGCCGAATTGCGCCTGCGCGAAGCCGACCTCCTGCTCGGAGGAACGGATGGCGTCGTCGGCGGCAATGAGCAGGCTGCCGGCCTTGGTGCGCAGGTCGGGGATGCTGAGCGATGCGAACGGGTCCAGCGGCTTGCCGTCGGGGCCCGTGGCCACCTGCGGGGGACCGGCCGGCAGTTTCTTGCGGCGCGCCAGCGCCCACGCGGTGGCGCCGCCGACGACCGCGACGCCGCCGACCAGGATCCATCCGGCGCCGCCGCCGGATCCGCCCGAGCCCTCGGAACCGCTCGGCGCCTCTTCCCCGGTGGGCGTGTTGCCCTCGGCGACGTTCTCGATGCCGGTGACGGCGCCGAGTGCCGCGGCGGCCCAGTCGTCACGCGACAATTGCGGACTGACCAGCTTGGTGAAGATTTCCTGGTCGTGTTCGACGATGTCGCCATTCTCCTGGGACACGAACCGCGCCTGGCGCTGCTCGACCGCAATGGCCAGGACCGAGTCGCTGCTGCCCATCTGCTTGTTCGCGGCCACCTCGCGAACCCAGTCGTCGGGGTCGTCGGGATTGGAAAAGGTGTCAACGTAGATCACGAAGAGCGACTGCCCGGTGTCAAGGCGCAGCTGGTTCACCGCGTCGGTCACCTCGGTGGCGTCGGACCCCAGAACCCGCGCTTGGTCCACCACGAATTCGCCCGGGGGAATCTGCACCGGGGAGTCGGCCGAGGCCGGTTGTGCAAGCATGAACAGGGACAAGATTCCTGCGGAGGCAACAACTGCCATCCGCCGGGGGAGCGACTTCATATTTTTCCTTCACCCTTGCATGGTCGGCCGCAGAGGCACCGGGCCGGGAGCATGGATACTCGCAACTTTCCGGTTTCTGCTGTCGATGTTGATTCTATGGGTGCGATCGGCGCGAGTCCACAGAATCGCCGGTGCATCGGGCAGGGGGTTGCGGAATAGCGCATTCTCACAGCTGACACTCAGGTCTTCCTTTTCGCCGCCACAGCCCAAACGGGCATAGTTGATACCAGGAAACGCAGGATTGTCCACCTTCAGGATGGGAAGCAGAGCCATGAGCGAGAACGAGTCAAAGAACCCGGGCACCCCGGCCGACGGCGAATCGCAGCCCGAGTCCGGGGCTGTGCCGCCGCGCCCCGTGGCACCGCCAACCACCCCGGCCAGCGCGCCGGATGCCGCGGCCGAACCACAGGCCCCGGTGGCCAGGATCGACGGTGCAGCCGACCCAACCCAGGCACTGCCGCGCCACACCGGTGCGCCCGGGCAGGAATCCGCGCCCGGCGCGCAACCGCAGCAACCCGCCCAGCAGCCGGCACCGCCACACGCGTGGAACACGCCGCCGGCGCACGCCGACTCGCCCTATGGGACCCCGACTCCCGAGGAACACGCCTCCGCCTTCGCGCTCCCCGTGCCCCCGGCACGGAACAACGCGCCGAAGAAGTTCACCTCCGGCGCCCTGATCGTGGGCATGGTCGCCGCCGCCCTGGTGGGTGCAGGCGGGGCCGTGGGCGCCAACTACGTGATGTCGTCCACCGGATCGACGGTGACCTCGAGCACCCAGACCCCGCAGGGCGACGTGGTCATCAACAACCCGAAGAACGTCACCGCGGTCACCGCGGCCGCTGCCAAGGCCAGCCCCAGCGTCGTGACACTGGACGTCTCGGGATCGGGGTCAGCCGGCTCGGGCTCCGGGATCATCCTGGACACCGCCGGGCACATCCTCACCAACACGCACGTAGTGACCCTCGGCGGCACCACCGGCAGCCCGGCGATCTCGGTGCGCACCTCCGACGGAAAGGTGCACGACGGCACCCTGGTGGGCACAGACCCGCTCTCGGACCTGGCAGTGATCAAGATCGACGCGCAGAACCTGGTTCCGGCCACGCTGGGCGCCTCGGGCA
Source organism: Paeniglutamicibacter sp. GQ140 (assembly GCF_059759235.1). Classification (NCBI taxonomy): domain Bacteria; kingdom Bacillati; phylum Actinomycetota; class Actinomycetes; order Micrococcales; family Micrococcaceae; genus Paeniglutamicibacter; species Paeniglutamicibacter sp. GQ140. The sequence continues at coordinate 355,079 of NZ_JCAXDW010000004.1, read as the reverse complement.
CCCTGAACGTGGGCGACACCGCGATTGCCATCGGCGCCCCCCTGGGCCTGAGCGGCACCGTCACCGACGGCATCATCTCCACGCTGAACCGCACCATCTCGGTCGCCTCCTCGGCGGTGCCCAAGGAAGGCGAGGGTGCGGAGAAGGAGGGGAACGGAAACCAGTTCAACTTCGAGTTCCCCGGCGTCCCCGACGAACAGGGTTCCAAGGCCGCGGGCTCGATCTTCATCAACGTGATCCAGACCGATGCCGCCATCAACCACGGCAACTCCGGCGGTGCCCTGGTCGACGTCAACGGCGACATCATCGGCGTGAACGTCGCGATCGCCTCCTCCGGATCCGGCTCCGAGGGCTCCTCGGACAGCGGCTCGATCGGCGTGGGCTTCGCCATCCCGATCGACTACGCCAAGCGCATCGCCAACGACATCATCGCCGACGGCACCGCCTCGCACGGCATGCTCGGCGTCGAGGTCATGGCCAAGCCGGCGACCGTGAAGGACGGCGGATCCTCCTCCTTCAGCGTCGGCGCCGAGGTCAGGAAGGTCGTTGCCGACAGCCCGGCGGCCAAGGCCGGCCTGAGGGAAGGGGACATCATCACCGGGGTCGATGACCGCATCATCTCCGACAGCACCTCGCTGACCGCGGCGATCCGCGAAATCCCCGCGGGCGGCACCGCCGAGATCCACTACACCCGCGGCGGGTCCGAGGCCACGGCGAAGGTGACGGTCGGGGAATCCCCGGCCACCTGATAGCCGGGCGATGCCCCCGCGGGGCCGACACACGGCGCAACACTGCCGGCGACGCCGGGTGACACACGGCGAAATGCTGCGCAACGCGGCGAAATCTGGGCAGGCGCGGCGTGCCGGGGCGGGGATTGACTCTGCTGCCGGCACGCCGCGTTTGCCGCGTCGGTGCCGCGAACCTGGCATGTAACCCGCCGCACGGGGTGCCCGGGCCGTGCCATCGGACGGTGCCGGGCACCGATACGATGGAGTCCGGGAACATGGCCGGTCCCGCCCGCCCCTGGCGGCAACCGGTGCGCACCGGCCGCCGTTTCCCACGCAGATCTGTCCAAGTTTCCAGAAAGGCAGCAATGAGCCAGAACACCGGCACGCCCTTGAACATTCTCGTGTTGGTCAAACACGTTCCCGATGTCCAATTCGAGCGGCACCTGACCGGCCCGGGGCAGCGGCTTGACCGCAAGGATTCCGTCCTGTCGGAACTCGACGAGTACGCCATCGAGGCGGCCCTGGCACTGGCCGAGTCCCGCGGCGGGGACAAGGCCGGCAACACCGTCACGGCCATGACCATGGGGCCGGAGGCGGCGGCAAACGCCGTGAAGAAATCCCTGCAGATGGGGGCGGCCGCGGGCGTGCACATTTGTGATCCGGCGCTGGCCGGTTCCGACGCCGGGGCCACCTCCCTGGTGCTGGCCACCGCCATCAAGCACCTGGGCGGCTTCGACGTGGTGCTCACCGGCATGGCGTCCACCGACGCCGAAACCTCGCTGGTCCCCGCGCAGCTGGCCGAACGCCTGGGCGTGGCGCAGCTGACCAACCTGTCCAAGGTGGAGCTCGCCCCCGGCTCCGGCGTCGTCACCGGCGTGCGCCAGGGCGAGGACGGGGAGCAGACGCTGGAGGCGGAGCTTCCGGTGCTGGTCTCCGTCACCGACCAGGCCAACGAGCCGCGCTACCCGAATTTCCGGGGGATCCTGGCGGCCAAGAAGAAGAAGACCACCACGCTCACGCTCGCCGAGCTCGGCCTGGCCGGGTCTGCCGTTGGCGCCGCCGGGTCCGCGACCCGCGTGCTCGAGGCCGCGCCCCGCCCGCCGCGTGCGGGCGGGCAGGTCATCACCGATTCCGGTGACGCCGGCATCGCGCTGGTGGACTTCCTGGCCGACGCCAAGCTGATCTAGCACCAACAAGGGGAAAAACATGTCGAACATCTTGGTATACATCCACGCCCCCGCCGGCACTCCAAGCAAGGGGCAGCGCGAACTGCTGGCCCTTGCCGCCCGCCTGGGGCAGGCCACCGCGGTGCTGGGCGGTCCTGCCGACGACGCCGCGCTGGCGTCGCTTGCCGCCGCCGGCGCCACCGGCTTCTATGCCGCAGCCGGCGGCCTGGACGCGAGCGGGCTCATTGCCCCCGCCGTCTCGCTGCTGGAGGCCGCGGTGCGCGCCTCCGACGCCGCGGCGGTGCTGCTGCCCAACACCGTCGAGGGACGCGAAATCGCCGCCCGCACCGCCGTGCGCCTTGACGCCGGGGTCATCACCGACGCCATCGACGTCGACGCCGACCTCACCGTGACCAAGCCGGTGCTCGCCGGCAGCTACACCGTCAAGGCGCAGGTGACCCGCGGCCCGGCGCTGATCACGCTGAAGGCCAACAGCGTCGAGCTGCCCGGGGAGCTGCCCGCCGCCGGCGCCGCGGCCCCGGTGCACGAGCTTGAGCTCGGGGACACCGCCGTCGCGGCGCGCATCACCGCCACCGCCGAGCACACCGCCACCGGGCGCCCGGAGCTCTCCGAGGCCCGCTTCGTGGTGGCGGGGGGCCGCGGCGTTGACGGGGACTTCGGCCCCGTCGAGGACCTGGCCGACGCCCTGGGCGCGGCGGTGGGCGCCTCGCGCGCGGCCACCGACGCCGGGTGGATCGACCACTCCGCCCAGGTGGGGCAGACCGGCACGACGGTCTCCCCGCAGCTGTACATCTCCGCCGGCATCTCCGGGGCCATCCAGCAGAAGGCGGGCATGCAGACAGCCAAGACCATCATTGCGGTCAACAAGGACCCCGACGCGCCGGTCTTCGAGATCGCGGACCTGGGCATCGTGGGCGACCTGGCCCAGGTGCTGCCGCAGGCCGCCGCCGAAATCCGCCGGCGCAAGGGCTAGGGCGTGGGACAGGGTTTGTTTGATCCGGCCGTGCACCGGGTGCAGCGGGTGCTGTGCTTCGGCGCGCACCCCGACGACCTGGACTTCGGGGCCTCGGGCACCGTGGCGGCGTGGACCGCGGCGGGCGTGCAGGTCGAGTACTGCATCATGACCGACGGGGACGCCGGCGGCTTCGACGCGCGCACCGCGGCGGAGATCACCGCCACCCGGCATGCCGAGCAGCGTGCCGCCGCGGCCCTGGTGGGCGTTGACACCGTGCACTTCCTGGGGGAGGCCGACGGCTTCCTGGAGCCGAACCACCGGGTCATGAAGCAGGTCGTCGCGCTGATCCGCGCGCTGCGCCCGGACGTGGTGCTGGCCATGCACCCGGAACGCAACTGGGAGCGGATCCAGCGCTCGCACCCCGACCACCTGGCGTGCGGGGAGGCGGTGACCCGCGCGATCTACCCGGCGGTGGAGAACCCCTTCTCCTACCCGGAGCTGCTGGAGCAGGGCCTGGCGGCGTACAAGCTGCCGTGGCTGTGGCTCTACGGGGCGCCGGCGGAGCGGGAGAACCACCGGGTGGAAATCACCCAGGTGTTCGAGAAGAAGCTTGCGGCGCTGCGCCAGCACCTGAGCCAGCACCCCGACGTGCCGGCCATGGAGCGCTACGTGCGCGCCCAGTCCGAGGCCCAGGGCGCGGCGGCGGGCCTTGCCCCCGGCGCCCTGGCCGAGGCCTTCCACGTGGTCGCGGTCAACGCCGCCGACACCATCGCCGGCTTCTAGCCGGCGGACCGGGCCCCGGGCCATTCCGGCGGCATACGACCGTGGGCCGGTCTCCCTCCAAGGGGAGACCGGCCCACGGTCGTATGCGGCGCGGGGGCGCCGGAACTGCGCTACTTGGCCTCGGGGAGGTCGAGGACCGCGAGCGGCTCGGTGCTCGGGGCGGTGCTGCTGCCGTCGGCCGGCTCCAGCGAGACCATCACCGAGCCGATCTTCCCGACGCCGTTGAAGCCCTCCCGGATGGGATCCTCGTCGGGCAGCACGTTGGCCAGCAGGGTGGGCCTGTCGGTGGAGGCCTCGATGAGCCACACCGCGTAGGTTTCGCTGGCTTCCAGGCGCGGCAGGTCGGTCAGTTCGACCATGCCGGCGTCGGCCTTGGCCGAGGTGGTGAGCACGGCGTGCCCGCCGTCCTCCAGATCCGCCTGCGCGACAACCTGGTCGGAGGCGCGCTCGACCTTGGAGACGTAGTTGGTCGGAATCAGGTTCACCAGCCCGGCGACGAGCCCGATGACGACCACGGCCAGGGCCGCGACCACGAACATCCAGCGCTTCAGCGGGCGCCGGGCCGGGCGCTCGGCCTGGGTGGAAACCTGGTCGACGAGGTCCATGCCGAGGTTCTCGTCGTTCTCGTCGCCGCGGTGCGCGGGGATGGAGGGATCGATGCCGGTCATGAGGGTTGCCGTCCTTTGGAAATCGAGTTGGGTGGCCGGGGAAGGCCACGTGTAAGCATAGGCCAGAAGCCTAGGTGTTTCTTGTGTGCCGGCCGGGTCTCGGCTGCCCGGCGAGGGGCGGCGCCTAGCGCGCGGCGGTGCCGGCGAATCCGTGCTGGCGCCAGGCCTCGTACACGGCGATGGAGGCCGAGTTGGCCAGGTTCAGCGAGCGGCGGGCCTCCAGCATGGGCAGGCGCACCGTGGCGGTGACGTGGGCATCTGCCTTGACCTCGGCGGGCAGGCCGACGGACTCGGGGCCGAAGAGCAGCACGTCGCCCGGCTCGTAGGAAACGTCCGTGTACATCGTCTCGCCCTCGGAGGTGAACGCGAAGACACGGGTGGGGGCCAGTGCCTCCCAGGCGGAGGCCAGGTCCTTGTGGACGGTCACGACGGCAAGGTCGTGGTAGTCAAGGCCGGCGCGGCGCAGCTTCGAGTCCTCGAAGTCGAAGCCCAGCGGCTCGACGAGGTGCAACTGCGCGCCGGTGACCGCGGCCAGGCGGATGGCGTTGCCGGTATTGCCGGGAATTTCGGGAGTGTAAAAAAGGATTCGGAACACGCACACCAGTTTACGGTGCGCGGGGCCCGCCGCCGGCAGCGGGCCCGTCCGTGGCGCGGCCCGCCCGCCCCGCGCGGGGCGCGGGGGCGCACGCGGCTAGTACATTCCGCCCAGCAGGCGGGCCAAAATCGTGCGATCCACCACATGCGGGGCCGGCCCGGTGCCCAGGAACATCTTCATTTCGCGCACCAGGTTGATGGCGTTGACGACGTTCAGCACGTTCATGGGCCCGGGTTCGCCGCCGCGGGCGTAGTCGATGACCGGTTCGTGCAGGTTCCCGTCCGGGGACAGGATGACCGTCCACCCCGTGACGTTCAGCTCGGGGAACAGGCGCTGCATGTCGTGCACCAGCGGCGCGATGCGCGGCGGGTCGATGTGCTTGCCGTCACGCAGCAGCGAGGCCCCGTCCCAGCGGTACACGCCCTTGGGCAGCATCATGGAGTGGATCAGCGCCAGCCGGTAGCCGCCGAGCAGGACATGGTCGATGTAGCCGCCGCCCGGGGCGTGCAGCCCGTTGACCAGGCGCGTGGAGGGCAGCGAGGGCAGCACCTGGCGGGTCAGCAATTGCACGGTGCGGTTCTCGCGGGCCAGGCGGGCCTGGGCGCCGAAGATCCCGCGCTTGCGCGGGGTGCCGTGCACCTGGCGGACGGAGGTCGCCCGGTCCACGGCACCGGGGTCCTCGAGGCCCGGCACATAGACGGTGGCGTCGGTTGCCGCGGGGCGGCTGCCGCCGGTCTCGAAGCGCATCGAGCCACCGCCGGCCGCGCCGCCGGGGCCGGGGGCGGGCGCATTGCCGCGCAGGTAGCTTGATTCGGTGCCGTAGCTGCGGTCGTACCGGGTGCGGGCCGCCGGGTCGATGAGGGTCTCGTAGGCCAGCGTGGCGCGGGCAAAGTCCTGGGCGTTTCCGCCGTGGTCCGGATGCGTCAGCCGGGCCGCGCGGCGGTAGGCCGACTTGATCTCGGTGGCGCTGGCGGTGGGGGCAACGCCCAGTACCTCATAGTGGGTTTGCCGCTGGGCCACGTGGCTGCCTTTCGGATCGGGGAGCAGGCATCGATGCGCGATGTTGCTCAAGCGATCCTACCGTTAGCCGGTGGGTGTTGGCCCGTCCCGCCCGGTGCCGGAATCGGGGCGGCGGTATTCCGCCAGCAGGCTGCCCTCCTCCTCGAACAAGAGGCGAAGCGCCATTTCCCGGGGCACGTCGGCGGGGGTGCCGCGGGAAATCCGGCGCGAGTCCCCGGCCACCAGCAGGGGGGAGTAGGTCACGCAGAGGCTGTCCACGGCATCCGCCCGCTGGAAGTCGCCAAGGAGCGTGGGCCCGCCCTCGGAGTGGATCACGCGCAGCCCCCTGCCGTGCAGCGTCTCGATGATCCACCGGGGGTCGATGGCGGTACTCGGTGCGTCGGCGGCGATGACCTCGGCCACCGCGCCCAGGGCCGCTGCCCGTCCGCTGTCCGCGGCGCCCGAGGTGAGCACCAGGATCTGGCCGGGGTTCGCAGTGAAGAGCTCGCCGTCGGGGTCCAGGTCAAGGCTCCCGGAGACCACCGCCAGCACCGGGCGCTCGGCCATGCCGCGCTCCAGGCGCCAGGCCCGCGAGGCCGCATCGAGCAGCTCCCCGTCGTAGCCTTCGGCCCGCACGGTTCCGGCACCGACCAGGATCACGTCGGCGGACCGGCGCAGCAGCATGAACACGCGCTTGTCCGCCCGGGCGCCCAGGCCACCGGAGAGGCCGCCGAGCGTCGCGGCCCCGTCGATCGAGGAGACGAAGTTGAAGCGGACGAACGGGTCGGTGCCAGACGGGGGCGCGTAGGAGCGAAGCACGCCGGCGTCGTCGAGGTCCGGGGCCGGGTCCGGCAGCAGGCGGCGCATCAGGCCCCTTCCCGGGCGGCCGGGCGCCCGGAGCCCAGGCGGGCCGAAGCGGGGCCGGGGTGGGCCGGGGGATTGACGTCGCCCATGTTGTGCACCAGATAGGCCGGCTCGCGCCAGCCCATCGCGGCCTCGAGCATCCGGATGGTGGAGACGGACTCGGGGATGTTGTGCATGCGGATGATCCGCGCCCCGTTCATGATGCACATGGTGGCCGCCGCCATGGAGCCCGCGGTGCGTTCGGACTTGGGCAGGTCCAGTGACTCGCCGATGAAGTCCTTGTTGGAGACCGCCGCGAGGCTCGGGTATCCCAGTGCTGCGATGGCCTCGAACCCGGCGGTGATGGCCAGGGTGTGCAGCGTGTTCTTGTTCAGGTCGTGCCCGGGGTCCACGATGATCTTCTCCTCGGCGATTCCCAGGGAGCGGGCGAAGTCGACCTTCCGGCGCAGGTAGGCGGTGACCTCGGCCACCACGTCGTCATAGGTCGGCCGCGGGTAGACGGTGCGCGGTGCGGCCAGCGAATGGGTGATGACCAGGTGGGCCCCTGCCTCGGCCACGACCCGCCCGAGCTCCGGGTTGCTCAGGCCGGTGGTGTCGTTGATGACGTCCGCGCCCGCCGCCATGGCGGCGGAGGCGACCTCGGGCAGGAACGTGTCGGCGGAGATGATCACGTTGCTTTGCGCGCGCACCGCCTTGATGACGGGGACGATCCGCTGCGCCTCCTCCTGCCAGGACAGGGCGGGCCCGGGGGAGAAGGGAACCCCGCCGATGTCGATCCAGTCGGCACCGGCCTCGACTGCCTCCAGGGCCGCGTCCACCGCGGAGCCCAGGGCGAAGGTCGCCCCGGAGTCGTAGAAGCTGTCCGGGGTGCGGTTGATGATCGCCATCAACGCGACCTGCGTGTTGAAATCGATGCTGCGGTGCGCAAAGCGGTGGACCGGATGGCGAAGTGCGGGTAGGTACATGCTCATGCGGGCTCCTTGCAATGATCTGTTAGATCATTCATACCAGTTTTAGAAGGCTTTGGGAGGGCACAACGGAGTCCCGGCGGCGGCTCCGGGCCACCGGGCGCGCCACGGGCGCGGGCTTGGGTACCCTGTACTAATGACTTTGAACTTCGTCGCCCCCGATGCCGGCGCATGGATAGTGCAGGCCCTGCAGGAACAAGGCCGGGACGCGGACACCGCAAACCTGGTGGCCGGGCAGGTGCCGCGCGGTTTCGCCGCCTACGTGCGGATCTTCCACCCGGCCATGGGCCCGGACGGGCAGCCCGTGCGCTGGGATGCGATCGCCAAGCGGCGCGGCAGCACCATGCACGCCCTGGCGCAGTTCGCCGCACTCTCCGGGATCGGCGAGGACGGGGTGCCGCTGGCGGAGGACTCCTGGGAGGGCGAGGCACCGGGCTGGGACGGCCTGGGTGCCAACGAATTGCGCGCCATCGCCCCGGTGCTCGCGGCGCACACGGGTACCCCCGGTGAAATCCACCTGGCGCTGTGGAACGGCCTGGCGTTCATCCACGGCGGGGACCAGGTCGAGGTCGTGATCGAGGAGGACCCCGCACTGGGCGAGGAGGAGAACGCGCGGCGCACCGCGGAGCTCGCCGCCCAGGCGAAGGCCCCGGCATTCTCCGACGAGATCAGGAATGCCCCGACGCTGCAGATCGGCTCCGGCTACCGCTCCTTCTACGTCTTCCGCGGCGATGGGCAGGATTTGGCCAGCCCGCTGTGGGCACGGACCTCCCAGGGCGAACAGCGCCAGTCGCCCAACCTGGCCTGGCCGGCGGACCGTGCCTGGCTGATGTCCACGGAGCTGTATGAGGACTCCACCATCGTCGGAGGCAGCCGCGGGCTGATCGACGCCCTGCTGGCCTGCCCCGGCATCGAGGCCTGGGAAGTCGACGCCGACTCCCGGCTCGATGCGGCGGGGGACACCCGCAACGAGCTGCCCGCGCCCGACACCGAACCCTTCGACCCGGAGGAACTGGCGGGGGAGTACTTCCAGGGGGAAGGGAACTAACTTTCCCTCCGGGACGTGCACCGTTGGGCGGGCGGGGAGCTGTGAGCAATCACTCCGCCCGCCCAACCGGCAACAGGGCTAGAATTGTTCGGTGTCCACGAGCCCCATTTACCTAGACCACGCAGCCACGACACCCATGTCCGGCCCCGCGCTCGCCGCCATGACCCATGAGCTGGCGCAGACCGGCAACCCCTCCTCGCTGCACGGCGCCGGCCGCCGCGCCCACCGCGTCACCGAGGAGGCCCGCGAACGGCTGGCCGCCGCCGCCGGGGCGCACCCCTCGGAGGTCGTTTTCACCTCCGGCGGCACCGAATCGGACAACCTCGCCCTCAAGGGCCTGTACTGGAACCGGAACGCCGCGGACCCCGCGCGCACCCGCATCATTTGTTCGGTCATCGAGCACCACGCGGTCCTTGACACCGTGGAGTGGCTCCAGGCCCATGAGGGGGCGGAGGTCACCTGGCTGCCGGTGGATGCCGACGGCGTCATCGACCTCGCCGCGCTCGAATGCGAAATTGCGAAAAACCCCCGCGACATCGCCCTGGTCACCGTCATGTGGGCGAACAACGAGGTCGGCAGCGTCCAGCCCGTGGCCAAGGTTGTTGCGCTCGCCGACGCCCACGGCATTCCGGTGCACTCCGACGCGGTCCAGGCCTTCACCTCGGTGCCCACCGACTTTGCCGGCTCCGGGCTGGCCACCATGGCCGTCTCCGGGCACAAGATCGGCGGGCCGGTGGGAATCGGCGCCCTCTTCGTGCGCCGCGACGTGGTGCTCACCCCCGTCCAGCACGGCGGCGGGCACGAACGCGCCCTGCGCTCGGGCACGCTGAATGCAGCTGCCGCAGCCGGGTTCGCCGCCGCGGCCACGCAGGCCGCGGCAAACCTTGAGGCAGAGTCCGAGCGCCTGGCCACGCTGCGCGACACCCTCATCGAGGGAGTGCGCCAGCTGGTCCCCGAGGCCGTGTTCAACGGCACCGCGGACCCCGGGCACGCGGGCACCCGGCTGCCGGGAAACGCGCACTTCACCTTCCCGGGCTGCGAGGGCGACTCGCTGCTCTTCGTGCTGGACATGCTCGGGATCCATTCCTCCACCGGCTCGGCCTGCACCGCCGGGGTGCCGCGGCCCTCGCACGTGTTGCTGGCCATGGGCCGGGACGAGGCGACGGCACGTGGCGCACAACGCTTCACGCTCGGGCATACAACCGGCGCCGCCGACGTTGGGAAATTGGTGGCCGCATTGCCCGAGGCATACGCGCGCGCCAAAAAGGCCGGCATGGCCGCACAAGTCAGCAGCATCCAAACGGCAGGGACAGGGTTCACACGATGAAGGTTTTGGCAGCAATGAGCGGCGGGGTCGACTCCGCGGTCGCGGCGGCACGCGCGGTCGAGGCAGGCCACGAGGTCGTCGGCGTGCACCTGGCCCTTTCCCGCATGCCCGGCACCCTGCGCACCGGGTCCCGCGGCTGTTGCACCGTGGAGGACTCCAACGACGCCTGGCGCGCCTGCGACGTGCTCGGCATCCCCTACTACGTGTGGGACTTCTCCGAGCGCTTCAAGGAGGACGTGGTCGACGACTTCATCGCCGAGTACGAGGCCGGGCGCACCCCCAACCCGTGCATGCGCTGCAACGAGCGGATCAAGTTCGCCGCGCTGCTGGAAAAGGCCATCGCGCTGGGCTTCGACGCGGTCTGCACCGGGCACTATGCCAAGGTGATCCGCGATTCCGAGGGCAACCCGGAGCTGCACCGCGCCGCCGACTGGGCCAAGGACCAGTCCTACGTGCTGGGCGTGCTCACCCGTGAGCAGCTGGAGCACTGCATCTTCCCGCTGGCCGACACCCCCTCGAAGGCCGAGGTCCGCGCCGAGGCCGAGGCCCGCGGGCTCTCGGTGGCCAACAAGCCCGACAGCCACGACATCTGCTTCATCCCCGACGGGGACACCCGCGGCTGGCTGGCCGAGCGCATCGACATGGAACCCGGTGCCATCGTCGACCAGGAGGGCAAGGCCCTGGGCGAGCACGAGGGCGCCCACGCTTTCACCGTCGGACAGCGCAAGGGCCTGAAGCTGGGCACCCCGGCCGCCGACGGCAAGCCGCGCTTCGTGCTCGAGATCCGGCCCAAGGAAAACAAGGTCATCGTCGGCCCCGAGGCCCTGCTGGCGGTCGACGAGCTGCGCGGCATCCGGATCTCCTGGGCCGGGCTGCCGATCGCCGACGCGGCAGCAGGCACCGAGTTCGACTGCATGGTCCAGGTTCGCGCGCACGGGGACCCGGTCGATGCCCGCGCCCGCGTCGAGGCGCAGGAAGACGGCAGCAATGTCCTGGTGGCCACGCTCATCGAGCCGATGCGCGGCGTCGCCCCGGGCCAGACCATGGTGATCTACCAGGGCACCCGCGTGCTGGGCCAGGCCACCATCGACTCGGCCCGCTCCACCGCCTGGGACCCGAGCCTGGTCTCCTGAACGGTATTGCCATCCGGGAAGCCGCCAAGTCCCGGGGGACCGTCCATGGCGGCAAATTGAACGAGGCGGCATACAGCCATCGGCCCCCGAATGGCGTTCGGCCTGGCGCCGTAATCCTTCCCGATTGGAACACGGCAACTTTCCGCCGATGAGTTGTGCCCCGGCATCACGTTCATGGTGCTGGGGCTCCCACGGGGTGCCCATCGGTGTCATTCGACTTCGGAGTTCGTTGGCCGAATGAGCCAGTGCCGCAACCAACTCCTCATGGCCCTTGAGTCATCCGATGCCGGAAAATCACGCGTGATGTCGATCTGGTCCAGGATCAAGGCCGCCGGGCACCCAGCTGTGTCGGTGCCCATCCGGTGAAGATTCCCCAAACCGAGGACCCTGCGCGCCGTCCGGAACGTGACCAGTCCGCCGCAGGGGGACCGGCAGCACGGCCGCCAGGGACATCGCCATGGTCGGCATCCGACCCCCGGGAAACAAGGGCAACTACGCGCTGTGCCCGGAATCGGGACGGGTGGGGTCACCCAAGGCAAACTGTCCTGCTCGACCTAGTTCGAGCGAGTAGCGGGTTCCCGGTTGACCGTCGAGACTTGCCGGGTCGGCTTGGCCGGCGGCCAGGAACCCTGCCTTGGTCAGGACTTTCCGGGACGCCGGATTCCGGGTGGCGGCAACTGCCCTGAGTGCGCGTAGGCCATGCGATTCAGCTGCCAGTCGGCAGACTTCACGAACGGCGGCTGTCGCCACACCCCGTCCTGTCTCCCGTTCGGCGACGCGGTAGCCGAGTTCTGCAATGCCGTCGCCAATGAACTCCAGATTGAATCGCCCCAAGACATGGCCTTCCCCGTCGACGAGCAGGTAGAAGGCGCCGTCTCCGGCGTTTTGTTCCTCCAGCAAAGTCTGGAGCCGGTGGTCGAAATCTTCGAAGTACGCATCGCCCCGGTCGGGGACCCGGGCAGCGAAGAAGGCGCGGTTGGCCAGCTCAAAGGCCAGGACGGCCGGAAAATGTTCGGCTCGCAGGAGCTGCAATGTGGGCACGTTGCAACCCTACTCCGTTGCAATGATCCCGTGGCGGTGCTTCGCGCACCAGACCCCGACCCGCTAAATGGCCGCGCGCAGCAGCCACCGACTGCCGACGCGGACTCTGCCCAAGACACCACTTGCCGGGCCGGACGCAAACACCGTCGCACATGCGCTTGCCTTCAGCGCATGGCCAGGTGTTCCTTGGACCGGGACGGGCAGCCTGTTAGCCTTGGCGATATGCGTACCCCACAGCGATTTACCAGCCCCCGACCGGTTACCGGTCGCGAGGGCTTCGTGGCGCGCGCCTAAGTCCTGGCGGCGGAGCGGATCGGGGGATTGTTCACCGATCCAAACCCCACCAAGGACTTCCCATGACAACGTATCTCTCCGCGAACGAACTTCACGACGCCCTGACACTGCGCGACCTCTCGGATCCTGCACATGGTCCGCACGCCATGCAAGAGCTGCTGGGGCAATGCACAAGCGTTCTCGCCCATGGTTGGGGCGTGCCTGCCAGGATGGTGCGAGACAGTCCGCTGGTTTCGGTCACCGACAACTACGACAATCTGGGATTCGCCCCGTCGACGGTGACCCGCGACCAAAGGTATTCACGATATGTGAGCCCCTCGGTCATGCTCAGGAGCCACACCTCGGCGTCGGTCCCCTCGCTGTTGCGGAATCTACCGCGATCCATCTCCATGGACGACCTGGTGGTCATGCCCGGACTGGTGTACCGCCGGGACGCCATTGACCGTACCCACGTCGGCACACCCCACCAGGTTGACCTCTGGCGGATATCTTCATCCACCGCACTGACGCCGGACGACCTGGAATCGATGGTCGCCGTGCTTGTCGACGCGGTCCTGCCCGGGGCCAAATGGCGCACGGTGCCGGCCGTTCACCCGTACACGACCAAGGGGATGCAAGTGGATGTCCTGGTCGGAAGCGAATGGTTGGAACTTGCCGAATGCGGCATGATGGCGCCCCGTTTGTTCACCGATGCGGGACTCGACCCGGAACGGTGGTCGGGCCTTGCCCTGGGAATGGGCCTGGACCGGGCCTTGATGCTGCGCAAGGGCATCCCGGACATACGTCTGCTGCGCGCCCGGGACCAGCGCATCGGATCCCAAATGCTCCATCTGGAACCGTGGCAACCTGTCTCGCTGCTTCCTTCGATCCGGCGCGACATCTCCATCGTCGTCCCGAAATCCTTCGACGAGGAAGTCCTGGGCGACGAAGTCCGCCGGGCGCTGGGGACCCGGTCGGATGACCTGGAATCCGTTGAGTTGCTGGGGCTGACCGACTACGAGGACCTGCCCGAGGCGGCCCGGGAGCGACTGCAGCTGGACCCCGGGCAAGCCAACGCCCTGGTTCGCATAACACTCCGGCCAATCGAAAGGACCCTCACCGCCCTGGAGGCCAACCTCATGCGCGACGACATCTACAGGGCGCTCCACCGGGGCAGTGTCATGGAGCTCATCGCGGAATAGCGCGGCATGGTCGCGGTCGGCGGCAACCAGCGGGCCTGCCGCGGCCAACAGCCGCCAACCGAAATGCGCCGGATGCTCCGGACGGATTCGGCCATCGCCCGGGTGCTTGATAGCTTGGCCAGGAGCCCGCCATCGCCGAAAGAGATCCAATGCCGCAAACCCCTTCGATCACCCTCCAGCCGTTCCAGGCGGCCGACGCGGCATTTTTCGCGTCCATGGCCTCCGACGAGAGGGTGACCCGCTTCATCGGGGACGGGCGGCCGTGGGACCGGCAAATCACCCAGGACCGCATCCGCGCAGCCCTGCGACAGGACCCACCACATCGCGCGGGAGCTTCCCGCTGGTTCCTGGCGAAGGAGGCAGGCGAACCAGTCGGCATCGTGGTGTCCACCCGCACGGAGGAGGGCGTCGAGATCGGATACTGGGTGTCGCCGGATTGCTGGGGACGCGGCATTGCCGGGGCCATGGTCGATGGAGCGCTGACCACGATCCCCGAGGTCTACGAAACCCGGGAACTCTTCGCCCGCGTGGACCCGGCCAACACGGCCTCGTCCAGGCTTCTCACCCGCCGCGGCTTCCAGCGTAAATCCCACCAGCGCGGGTTGGACAGGTACGCACTGGAACTTCCCAAGCCATAGCATCAGGCACGCGGTAGCGGGCCGTCGTTGCCACGCCTGCAACCCTCACCCTCCGCCGGCAGGTGGCCACGGGCCTGGGGGAAAATCCTGAGTCGGAGGGTCTGCCCAGGGCCGCACCTTGTGGTCTACTGTGGTCCCATGTCCAGTCGCATAGCCGCCATTGCCATCGATGCGATCCGGCCACGGGTCGTGGCCGAGTTCTGGTGCGCTGTCCTCGACTGGCAGCTTGTCGACGAAGACAGCGACGGAATCAGCATCGCGCCGCGCGACAAGGCATGGCCCTCCATCGATGTGTTCGCGGTGCCCGAGGGCAAGAGCGTGAAAAACCGGCTGCATTTCGACCTGCGGGCGGACGGCCTGTCCACCGCCGAGGAGCTCGAGCGCCTGCTTGCCCTGGGTGCCAGGCGCACGGACGTGGGCCAGGGCGAAGGAGTCAGCTGGGTCGTCCTGTGCGATCCCGAGGGCAACGAATTCTGCCTGCTGTCGCGCACCGTGCAGGATGTTAAAAACCTGGACTAGGATCCGGGGCAACCTCGAGCGCGCGGGGCGCAGGCGGCCGGTCGTCGGCGCTCCCCGAAGACCCAACGCTCCCGCCAGGGGAACCTGCGCGGCGGCGCGGGCCGGGGCGAAGGTTCGCTCGAAAGGCCGGGCATCGGGGATCCTCCGGTCCTGATGGCTGGTTGATTGTTTCGCCAGTAGTCCATTGGCATTGGGTCGTGTGAATGACAGAATCGCAACGTGGCTGAATATGGTCGGCCGAAGTCGAATCAGGAGAATTTCTTATGGGCGCTTGGGACACATCGGTCTTTGGAAACGATGATGCCGCTGACTTCATTTACGAATTTGACGACGCCAACACCGCTGCCAAGGTTGCGCCGATTTTGGAGCAAGCCCTCGACACGGTACTCAACGCGGCACCCGAGGTCGAGGCCTCGGACGGCGCGGTGGGCCTGGCGGCCGCTGCACTCGTGGTTTCGTGGAATGAACCGGAGCTGTTGGGAACGGACGGTGGCAGCGCCCCGGAGCCATGGCCGCGATCATCGGACCCGCTGCCCGAACACCTGAATGCCAAGGCGGCAGGTGCCCTGGACCGCATGGGCAATGCGGATGGGAATGAGCTGGCCGGGCTGTGGGCCGAGGCGGGAGAGTCCGCCGAATTCGAGGCCGAGCTCCTCCGCTGGCGGTCACGTTTGCCTTAGGCGATGTGGTGGTGAGGCGGCTCTGGCGCCCCGAAAGAAGGCTGCCCGAGCCGCTCGAGTTCGGCGCGCTTCGTTGGAACAAGGGCGTGCAGGCGCACCCTGCGGTCCATCCCCGGAAACAAGCACGACCTGTTGTCGAATCGAACTGCCGGTCGGATACTGGCTGCAGGGTAGGGATGGACACCGCGCGAATGCCGAGGAGACGGAATCATGGGTGAACTGCACGTCAACATGAACATCACACTCGATGGGGTGATCCAGGCCAACGGCGGCCCCAACGAACAAGACGGGGACTTCGAATACGCCGGCTGGGAACGACCGTTTTGGGACCGGGAGTCGTCAGACCTGCTGGAACTCGATGTCCAGGCATCGGACGCGCTGTTGCTGGGCCGCACGACGTACGACATCTTCCGCGGGTACTGGCCCGGTGCGACCGACGAAATCGGCGAGGTTTTCAATCGGGTGCCTAAATATGTGGCATCCCGCGGCACCCCGGAGCTGACCTGGGCCACCAGCACCCAGATCACCGATGCCGCCGAGGACGTTCGTGACCTGCGGCAACGGCATGAGCAGATCCACACGTGGGGAAGCGCGAATCTACTGCAGACCCTGTTTAGCGAGGGCCTGGTAGATCGAGTGAACCTGTGGATGTGCCCGGTCGTGATCGGGGAAGGCAAGCGGCTTTTTCCTGCGGGCACCACTCCCAGCCGCTTCGAATTGGTCGAGCCGCCGAAAGCCTTCAGAAGCGGGGTCATGCTGCTTCGCTACCGGCGCCTGGAGGGGCCTCCTGAGACGGGAAACGCGGCCGACGCCACAGGCGCCTAGACAGGACCAAGTCGCCGAAAGGCGAGGCTTGCGCGAACCGATCCCTCGGCATCCTGTATTCCGCGGGCTGCACGGGAACCCCGTGCTTCGGGTTTGCCTACCCCCGTTTGCCCCACCCCGGGGCGAGGGAGGCTCCGGCTGACGTGACGCAAAAAATGTGGGTTCACTTCCGCAGGGTGTTCCTCGCGGGGAAATACGGTCAATTCCAGCCCTTGCCGCGATCGATGTTCTTCCGCGCTTCCCTTAGCGCACGTGCGGTATCAGGATCCCTGCCCTGAATATCGTTTGCCCGCCTATCAATGTTTCGCCAGGCCCCAAACAAGAACGGCAACAGGCAAAGAACGATAATCCCTAGAATGATCAAAACGGAGACGAAGTCCATGGACGGTTCTCTCCCGAAGCTCGTAGGGCAACTGAGGATATAACTGGCGATCACTGTGAGGATCGCCCTTTAAGGCTACTCCTGCAATGCGTTGGCCAACAGAGAATTCGCGGTGTCCTTGAAGCACCCAGCGAATCGACGCAGCACCGTGAATGGCGTCGATGTACGCGTGAAGGGCTCGCCTGTTCCGATGCGCCTCTGAATCGTCGCCCGACCTGGAATCAGCAGGCGGATGCGCCGTCCATCGACGGATGCACCTACACCGGTTCGAAGCATCCGTCGGTGGTCGGCCTTGGGTGGAATGGGTGGCATCGGTTCCTGACGGCGCACCCGGTGGAACCTATTCGCATTCGCGTGCTGCATCCCACATGAAAACGTCCCGCCCGCCGGCCGCGGAAAGCGGCGGGCAGACGGAACGTTGGAAACCTTGTGGGTGCGGCTAGCTAGGCCTTCGCCTCGTCGACGATCCCGTACATGCGCGGGGTGATGTCCGGGTATTCCAGGCGCGTCTTGCCCGCCTCGAGCCGTGGCAGCTGGGCCGGGCCGTGCTCGGCGCAGTGCACGAAGTCGAATTCAGGCCACCACTTCTTGGGTCGTTCGGCCTCGGTGAAACCGCAAACGGCGCAGGTCAGATGCACCCACACGGCGCGCTTGCCCGTGCGGTTGGCGCGCGACTGGATCAGCCAAGCCGGGGGATTGGCGTTCAATTCGGCGAATGCGGCTTCGCTTAGGCGTGGCGGAATGCCGTGCCGCTTGGCCATTTCCATGGGGATATCCAACGCAATCGCAGCGTCTCTTCGTGTCATCATCGTGCTTAACCCTAGGCCACTTCGCCGCGGCCCGGGGACGGGAGGGGCGGCGGCCAGGGGGCGGTGGCGCCGCGGGGCGCGATTGAGTGGGGACCTGGTTGCATTTTCATTTCAATTCGGTCGAATGCCGCAGGCAATGGCGCTTAGTGACGACGATCACCTAAGCTGTGTGAAGCATGTGTTTTCTATCACCTCGCATGCTCGCTGACAGATAAGGAATGCTCATGGCCCGCAAGAAAAACGGGATGCGCCTCGCCGCAGCCGTTATCGGCATCTCCGCCCTGGCCCTGACCGGTTGCACCGGTCCGGCCGAAACTCCAGGCGCCGGCACCGGAGGCGAATCCGCCCCAGCCAGCGGCCCGATCACCGTGGGAACCACGGACAAGGTCACCTCGCTCGACCCTGCAGGATCCTACGACAACGGTTCGTTCATGGTCATGAACCAGGTCTTCCCGTTCCTGCTCAACTCCGTGCCCGGTTCGGCGGACCCGGTAAACGACATTGCCGAATCGGCCGAGTTCACCACGCCAACCGAATACACCGTCAAGCTCAAGGCGGACCTGAAATGGGCCAACGGCACGGCCCTTGACTCCAAGGACGTCAAGCACACGTTCGACCGCCAGGTGAAGATCGCCGATCCCAACGGGCCGTCCTCGCTCCTGGGCAACCTCGACAGCGTGTCGGCCCCGGACGCCACCACCGTGGTGTTCAAGCTCAAGAGCGGCAACGACCAGACCTTCCCGCAGGTGCTCACCAGCCCCGTGGGCCCGATTGTCGACGACGAGGTCTTCCCCGCCGACAAGGTCATCCCGGACGAGGACATCGTCGCCGGCAAGGCCTTCCACGGACCGTACACGATTGAAAGCTACGCCAAGAACTCGCTGGTTTCCTTCAAGCCGTATGAAGGATACAAGGGCCTGCTGGGGGCGCCGGCGAACAACGCCGCCAACATCAAGTACTACGCGGATTCGAACAACCTCAAGCTGGACGTGCAGCAGGGCAACATCGACGTCGCCTGGCGCGCACTTTCATCCACCGACGTGGAAGACCTGGGCAAGGACTCCAAGGTCAAGGTCCTCACCGGACCGGGCGGCGAGCTGCGGTACATCGTCTTCAACTTCGACATCATGCCGTTCGGTGCCAAGACCGATGACGCCGACCCGGCGAAGTCCCTTGCCGTCCGCCAGGCGGCCGCCAACCTCGTTGACCGCGAGGCGATCGCCACCGGCGTCTACAAGGGCACCTACCTCCCGGCGTACTCCTACGTGCCGCAGGGCTTCACCGGGGCCATTGAGCCGCTCAAGGAAATGTACGGGGAAGACGGCAAGCCGTCACCGGACAAGGCCAAGGCGGTCCTCGAGGCGGCAGGCGTCAGCACCCCGGTCGACCTGAAGCTCCAGTACAACCCGGACCACTACGGACCGAGCTCGGGCGACGAATACGCGTTGGTGAAGAGCCAGCTGGAAAAGGGCGGCCTGTTCAAGGTGGACCTGCAGTCCACCGAATGGGTGACCTACCAGAAGTCGCGCGTCACCGACTACCCGTCGTACCAGCTGGGCTGGTACCCGGACTACTCGGATGCGGACAACTACCTGAGCCCGTTCTTCGCCAAGAACAACTTCCTGGGCAATGCCTACGACAACAAGGAAGTCGACACGTTGATCAACGAGCAGCGCGTGGAAACGGACGCGGCCAAGCGCACCGCCCTGATCGAGGAAATCCAGACCAAGGTCGCCGGCGACCTGTCCACCCTGCCGCTGTTGCAGGGTGCCCAGGTTGCCGTCGCGGGAGCCAGCGTCACCGGCGTCGAGAAGACCCTCGACCCGTCCTTCAAGTTCCGCCTGGGCGTCATCTCCAAGTAGGCAGACACCCGTCGGGATCCACCGACACCCCGGCCCCGGTTCCCCTCCGTCGGAGGGGAGCCGGGGCGGGCCATGTCGGGGCCCGCCACCCATAGCCCCAAACTAGCTAGGATGCACCATTCATGGCCATCATGACCGATCTTGCCGAAGCCGAGTCGCCACAACCGACACCGGTGGCAACGGCTACCAAGGCAGGAGGCAGCTTTGTACGTTACCTCGTCACTCGCTTCCTGCTGATTTTCCCCACCATCTTCATCCTGGTGACGCTCGTCTTCTTCCTGATGCGCGTCACCGGCGACCCGATCACCGCCGCCCTCGGCGGCCGCCTAACCCCCGACCAGCTGGCCGAGCGCATCGCCGCCGCCGGCTACGACCGCCCGGTCCTCGTCCAGTACTTCGAGTACCTCGGGCAGGTTTTCACCGGCAACTTCGGCCGGACGCTCACCGACAACCGCGCCGTCACCGAGGTGCTGGCCACCTACGGGGCGGCCACCGCCGAGCTGGCCTTCAATTCGCTCGTGATCGCCCTGCTGATCGGCATCCCCTTCGGACTGCTCTCGGCCAAGCTGCGCGACCGCTGGCCCGACGCGATCCTGCGCGTCTTCGCGATCCTGTGCTACGCCACCCCGGTGTTCTTCGCCGGGCTGTTGCTCAAGCTCATCTTCGGGGTGTGGCTCGGCTGGCTGCCGATTGCCGGGCGGGCGGGCATCAATGCCGAACTCGCGCTAACTTCCCTGGAGCAGCCCAGCGGCATCTTCCTGCTTGACGCGCTGCGCTCGGGGAACATGGCTGCGGCCTCCGACGTCATCCAGCACGCAATCCTGCCCGCCGTTGCCCTGGGCCTGCTCACCGCCGGGGTGTTCCTGCGCCTGGTGCGCACCAACGTCATCGGCACCCTGGGGCGCGACTACGTGGAAGCAGGTCGCTCCCGCGGCGTCTCCGAATACCGGCTGCTCACCAAGCACGCCTACCGCCCTGCATTGATCCCCATCATCACGGTCATGGGCCTGCAGATCGCATTGCTGCTCGGAGGCGCGGTGCTCACCGAGACCACCTTCGAGTGGAAGGGGCTGGGCTTCATGTTGGCCGAGTACCTCACGGCCCGTGACTTCGTGGCCGTGCAGGGCATTGTGGTGCTGCTGGCGGTCATCGTCGCGGTCACCAACTTCATCGTGGACATCATTGCCGCGCTCATCGACCCCCGAGTGAGGTTCTAGCCATGGCCACCACAACCCCCACGGCCCTCGGGGCCAGGAAGCCGCTGTGGACGCGCCTGCCGATCGTCTCCCACTACCGGATGAGCGCCGGGCTGCAGCGCGGGATGCTGGTGGCGGGACTGGTCCTGTCCGCAGTCTTCCTGCTCACCGCACTTCTCGCCCCGGTGCTGGCACCCTTCGGATTCTCACAGCTCTCCGACGCGCAGGGCAATTTCCCCACCCAGGAGCCGCCGGGCGATAAATTCCTGTGGGGCACCACCGTCAGCGGATTCGACGTGTATTCGCGCACCCTCTGGGGAGCGCAGACCGCCGTCGCCGTGATCGTTGTCGCCGTGGTCTTCTCCATCTTCCTCGGCGTGATCCTGGGCCTGATCTCCGGGTACATCGGCGGCTGGCTGGATCGGGTGCTGGTGGTGCTGGCCGACGCCATTTACGCCTTCCCCTCGCTGCTGCTGGCCATCGTGATGTCCATCGTGATCTCCCAAGGCCAATCGAGTCTGTGGGGCGGAATCATGGCAGCGGCGATCTCCATCACCGTGGTCTTCATCCCGCAGTACTTCCGCGTGATCCGAGCCGAAACAGTGCGGCTGAAGGCCGAGCCCTTCGTTGAATCCGCCAAGGTCGTCGGCGCCTCCAACGTGCGGATCATGGCCAAGCACATTTTCCGCAACGCCACCCGCTCGCTGCCGCTGATCTTCACGCTCAACGCCTCCGAGGCACTGCTGACCCTGGCGGGCCTGGGATTCCTGGGATTCGGCATCGAACCGACCAAGGCCGCCGAATGGGGCTTTGACCTGAATCGCGCCCTGAGCGACGCCAGCAGCGGCATCTGGTGGACCGGGGTCTTCCCGGGCGCCGCCATCGTGCTCACGGTGCTCGGGCTGACCCTGGTGGGCGAATCCATGAACGACCTGGCAGACCCGCGCCTGCGGATGCGCCGAAAAGCAAAGCGTCGCGGCGGAAAGGCCACAGCATGAACGCACACCGCAGGGACGTGATCGGCCGCGCCGACGGCACCGTCCTGGAAATCAAGGACCTCGAGGTCACCTTCACCACCGACGCCGGCGAGGTTCCGGCCGTGCGCGGGGTCGGCTTCGAGGTGGCCGCCGGGGAGGTCGTCGCCGTGGTCGGCGAATCCGGCTCCGGCAAGTCGGTGACGGCCCGCACCATCCTGGGGCTGCTCGCCGAGACCGCGGTCGCCCGCGGGGCCGTGGTGCTCAAGGGCAGCAACATGCTCACCCTGGGCGCCCGCGAGCTGCGCGCCGTGCGCGGGGACGAGGTCTCCATGGTGTTTCAGGAGCCCTCCACCGCGCTGAACCCGGTGTACACCGTGGGCTGGCAGATCGCCGAGGGCATCCGCGCCCACGGCAAGGTCGGGCGCAAGGAGGCCAAGGCCCGCGCCATCGAGGTGCTGCGCAAGGTCGGCATCCCGGAACCGGAGAAGCGGGTGAACTACTACCCGCACCAGTTCTCCGGCGGGCAGAAGCAGCGCGTCATCATCGCCGCGGCCCTGGCCCTGAACCCGGCACTGATCGTCGCCGACGAGCCGACCACGGCGCTGGATGTCACGGTGCAGGCCGAGATCCTGGAGCTGCTGCGCGAGGTGCGCGACGACTTCAACACCGGGATCGTGCTGATTACCCACAACATGGGCGTGGTCGCGGACCTGGCCGACCGCGTGGTGGTGATGTACCAAGGCAAGATCGTGGAGAGTGCGCCGAGCTCGGAGCTCTTCGCCGCCCCGCGCGAGGACTACACCAAGGCGCTGCTGGCCGCGGTGCCGCACCTGGGCCGGCACTCGGCTTCCGAGGGCATGGTCGAGCGCTCCGGCCAGGGCAAGGAGGTGCTGGTCGAGGCGAGGAACCTGTCCATCGTCTATCCCGGGCGCCTGGGCACGCCATCGTTCACCGCCGTCGACGATGTCTCCCTGCACATCTGTGCCGGGGAGGTCTACGGGCTGGTGGGCGAATCCGGCTCCGGGAAGACCACCATCGGACGCGCCATTGCGGGGCTGAACAAGGTCAGCGCCGGCTCGCTGAAGGTCTTCGGCTACGAGATGCTCGATTTCAGGGAGCGCACCTTCAAGAAGCTGCGCCAGGACATCGGGTTCGTGTTCCAGGACCCGGCGGCCAGCTTCAATCCGCAGCTGAGCATCGGCGAGTGCGTCGCCGAGCCGCTGCTGGTGCACAAGGCGCTCGATGCCCGTGCCGCCCGCAGGCGGGTCGACGAGCTGCTCGAGGCGGTGCAGCTGCCGGCTGCCTTCGCCGCCCGCTTCCCGCACGAGCTCTCCGGCGGCCAGCGCCAGCGCGCCTCGCTGGCCCGGGCGCTGGCGCTGGACCCGAAGCTGCTGATCGCCGACGAGCCGACCAGTGCGCTGGACGTCTCGGTGCAGGCCAAGGTGCTGGAGCTGTTCAAGGAGCTGCAGGCCGAACTTGGCTTTGCGGCCCTGTTCATCTCCCACGACCTGGCAGTGGTTGACATGCTCTCGACCTGGGTGGGGGTGCTCTACCGCGGCAAGCTCGTCGAGGAGGGCATCGGCAACCAAGTCATGGGCGACCCGCAGCACCCGTACACCCGCCGGCTGATCGCCTCGCTGCCGGTGCCCGACCCGGTGGAGCAGGCGCTGCGCCGCGAGGCATTCCTCAAGGCGGTATAGGCAGGAAAGTGGCCCGCAGGGCACTGAAACGGGGGTGGCCCGCCACGTGCGGGCCGCCCCCGTGGCCGTCCCGGAGCCGCCGCGGGGGAGCGGAACGGGGCGGCCGGGGAAGGGATCTGTCAGCCCAAAGCTGATTGGTCCCGGAGTCGCGCGTCACGGTTGGGCGCATTGAAGCGGGCAACCCTAGACTTGAAGCCATGAGCCAACAGAAGAACCCGCAGGCTGCGGACCCCGCGGACACCGGTGCCTACGACCCCACTGCCAGCTCCCTGGCCGACTCCGTCCCCGACGAGGTCATGGCGGAATTGCTGTCGATCCGCAGCAGCATCGACAACTTCGACGCCACCCTGGTCTACCTGCTGGCCGAACGCTTCAAGGCGACCCAGCGGGTGGGCCACCTCAAGGCGGTGCACGCGCTGCCGCCGAGCGACCCGGGACGGGAAAAGGCACAGATCGAGCGCCTGCGCCGGCTGGCCCAGGAAGCGCACCTAGACCCCGAATTCGCGGAGAAATTCATGAACTTCATCATTTCCGAGGTCATCCGGCACCACAACAACATCTCCGCCACGCACGCCGAGTCCGGAAACTAGTCGATGCCCCCGATGCCCGAGGAACTTCAGGCGGCGCCCGCCGTGCCCCAGGTCCAGGCCAGCGCGCACGGCCCCATGCCCGGAACCGACCCGATGGAATCGGTGCTGGTGATCCGCGGCGAGATCGGGGCCCCGAACCTGCCGCACCTGCCCGAGCTACCGGAGCGCGGCGTCGGCTCCGACGCCATCGGCCGCGGAGCGCAGCTGCTCGAGGACCTCGCCGTAGACCTGCAGCCCTATGGCTGGCGGCTGGCCGCCGCACCCGGCATCGACGCGCGGCGGGCCGCCTCGGCGCTGCGCACCGACCTGAACGTGCTCTCCGATGCCATCGGCGCCGAGGAAGCCCCGGGCACCGAGCTGAAGATCCAGTTCCCGGGTCCCGCCACGCTGGCGGCCAACCTCTACCTGCACCACGGGGAACGCGCGGTCTCCGACCACGGGGCGCGCCGCGACCTGGCCCAGTCCCTGGCGCTGGGCGCCGTGCGGCACCTGCAGTCGGTGGCCAGGATGACCGGCGCCGAGCGAGTGACCGTGTACATCGACGAGCCGGACGCCGGCGCGGTGCTCAACGGCACGCTGCCCACCGCCAGCGGCTACCGCACGCTGCGCGCGGTCCCGGCCGCCGAGATCCGCGGCTGGTGGAGCGAACTGGCCGACTCGCTGCACGGGGCCGGTGCCGCGGCCGTGGTCATCGGCGCCGACGCCGAACCCGGAACCTGGACGAAGCTTGCCACCACGGCCCTGGAGGCCGGGGCCGACGGACTGGGCGCCAACGCCGCATCGCTCACCGTCCCGGGCTGGGAACTGCTGGCCGCCGCCGTGGAATCCGGCAGCCGTCTCTGGCTGGGGTGCCTGGACGCGGCCGCGAACCCGCCCGGCGTCGTGGAGGCGGTCAACGCAATCCGGCGGCCCTGGCGCCAGCTCGGCCTGCCCGATGCGGCCCTGGGCGCCTTGGTGCTCACCCCCGCCGGCGGGCTCGAGGGGCTGTCCCCGGCACGTGCCACCGCCGTGTTGGGGCGTCTGGCCTCCTATGCTGAGGCGCTGAACCAGGTCCGCGTCGACGGCTAGCTAGGCGGCGGGCGGCCCGGCCGCGGGGATCGCGCCCGGCGCCCCGTATCCGGGGATCGGCAGGTTGCCGGGGTGCTGCGTCCCGGCGGCCAGCACCAGGTCCAGGCGTTCGCGGCGGATGCGCAGGTCAACCTGCAACATGGTGAGCATCAACTGCGTCAGCACCATGCCGGCGGCGCCGACCAGCGCGTTGACCACGATGCCCAGGGCCACCACGGCATCCGGCGCGGACGCGGCGCCGAAGAGCTGGCCGCCGAGCACCGCGGCCAGCTGCGAGAGGATCCCGCCGATGATGCCGAGCACCACGGCGACGACGAGCAGGATCCCCAGCGTCCGCCACCAGGAGCCCTGGGTCAGCGACCACGAGGAACGCACCGCGCGGGCGATCCCCGGCGGCCGGGTGATGAGCAACGCGGGGACCAGGCAGATCCGGATGGCGACCCACAGCCACAGCGGTGCCAGCACCAGGAACATGGCCACAATTCCGAGCGACGCCACAGCAACGCCCAGGGCGCCGGCCAGCAGCAGCGAAACCGCCACCGGGACCGCGACGAGCGCGGTGCCCGCTGCACCAAGCAGCACGTTCCACAGCGCGATGCGCAGCATCCCGCCGCGCGCCAGCGCCAGCGACTGGCCCCAGCCGGTCGGCAGCCCGAGCACCGCACGCATCGCGGCTACGGTGGCCGGACCCACGACCAGCACGTTGGCCAGCAATTGCACCACCAGCACGGCGACGCCGGCGCCGGCATAGGCCAGCCAGGGGTGGGGGAAGGCCTCGGCCCACACGCCGGGGCCCAGCGGGTCGGATCCAGGGTCGGAGGCCAGCGCATCCAGGGCGCGTTCCAGGGCAACGACCGAGAAATCCAGCCACTGCACCAGCAACACCATGGCCAGCACCGGCAACAACTGGACGAGCATCGCATTGGCGACGGTGGCCAGCGGTGCGCGGCGCACCACGGCGAAGGTGGCATCGAGCAGGTCGGCGAAGCCCAGCGGCCGCAATTCCACCACGCCGGGCTTGGGCGCCTGCCACCAGCCCGAGGGGCCGGGCCGCGGCTCCGGGCCCCGGGTGCCGCCGGCCGGCGGCTGGTTCCACCCGGGCGGCGGCTGGCCCCAGCCTCCCGGGGTTCCGGCGGCGTCCCGGGGCGGCGTCGGTGGATCACCGTGTGTACTCATGTCAGCGTCAGCTCTCCCTCGCGTTCCGTGATGCGGTCCGGGTATCCGTCCAGGAAGGCGCCGGACCCCCGCGTTTGCTCCAGTCTAGCGCCGGGGCAGGCGGGGCTAAGGGTGAGGTGGATTGCCGTTTCCGCGGCGATTTGCCCGGCTTGCTCATGTAGTCTTGAGGTATCCGGGCGCGTGGTCTTCTCAGCGCCCAGCGCAGCGCTACGGAAGGGCAGATTATGAAGGCACGCATCCTGGTTGTCGACGACGACGAGGCGCTGGCCGAAATGATCGGCATCGTGTTGCAGAACGACGGCTTCGAGGCCGTGTTCTGCTACGACGGTGCCAAGGCATTGGGTGTCTTCCGCGAGGTCAAGCCCGATCTGGTGCTGCTTGACCTGATGCTTCCCGGGCTCGACGGCATCGAGGTCTGCAAGCTCATCCGCGCCGAGGACGACGTCCCGATCGTCATGCTGACCGCCAAGTCCGACACCGCCGACGTGGTCCGCGGCCTGGAGTCCGGCGCCGACGACTACGTCCCCAAGCCCTTCAAGCCCGCCGAGCTCGTCGCCCGCGTGCGCGCCCGTCTGCGCCCCGGCGAACAGCACGCCCCGGAGACCCTGAAGATCGGGGACCTGAGCATCGACGTCGCCGGACACCGCGTCACCCGCGCTGGGGAGCCCATCGGGCTGACCCCGCTGGAATTCGACCTGCTGGTGGCCCTGGCCCGCAAGCCGTGGCAGGTGTTCACCCGCGAGCAGCTGCTCGAGCAGGTGTGGGGCTACCGCCACGCCGCCGACACCCGGCTGGTCAACGTGCACGTGCAGCGCCTGCGCTCCAAGGTCGAGCTTGATCCCGAGAGCCCGGGCGTCGTGCTGACCGTCCGCGGCGTGGGATACAAGGCGGGCCAGGCCTGAGCCAGGAGATGACGGGAAGCATGGAAACCGTCGAGCCGGCGCGGGCCGCCCCCGCGGCCCCGGCGCACCACCCGCGCACGTGGGACTGGCCGCGCCGTGCGCTCGCGGCCCTGGTGCGCGCGCGCAACACCATGCGCTCGCGCTGGACCCGCTCGCTGCTTTTCCGGACCGTGACCTCCGCGATGCTGCTCAGCGCCGTGGCAATGCTGGGCGCCGGCGCGTTCCTGTCCAACCAGATTGCCATCGGCCTGTTCCAGGAACGCTTCAACCAGGTCGAGTCCGAGTCCCTGCGCGGGCTGAACCAGGTGCGCGCGATCTTCGATTCGGCCGCCACCACCGACCGCTCCAGCACGCACTCGCTGGTGACCAGCACGCTGAAGATCCTCGAGGGCGACACCGCCCTGGTGCCGCGCGACTTCGTGCTGGTCCCGTTGCCGGGCGACGACGACCTGTACGTCGGGCCCACCGCCAGCGGCAACCTGACCTCCCGCATCGTCCCGGAGGCGCTGGCCGCCCAGGTCCGGGAATCCAACGCCACCTACTGGCAGTCCATCGAGGTCAACGCCGGGGCCAGCGCCGGGCCGGGCCTGATCTTCGGCACCAAGGTGACGCTGCCGCCGGGGCGCGAGTACGGCCTGTACCTGGTCTATGACCTCACCAGCGTGCAAAAGACCCTCGACTTCATCAACCGGGCCATGGGCCTGGTCGGCGGGCTGCTGCTGCTGGTTGTCGGCGGCATCACCTGGTACGTGACCCGCGCCGTGGTTCGCCCCGTGGCGGCCGCCGCACAGGTCTCGGAGAAGCTTGCCGCCGGCCAGCTCCAGGAGCGCATGGTCGTCTCCGGGGAGGACGAGACCGCCAGGCTGGGGAACTCTTTCAACCACATGG
Organism: Paeniglutamicibacter sp. GQ140; assembly: GCF_059759235.1. Lineage (NCBI taxonomy): Bacteria > Bacillati > Actinomycetota > Actinomycetes > Micrococcales > Micrococcaceae > Paeniglutamicibacter > Paeniglutamicibacter sp. GQ140. The sequence goes on along the minus strand of NZ_JCAXDW010000004.1, from coordinate 327,096 downwards.
CCGAGTCCCTGCAGGACCAGATCAACCAGCTGGCAACGCTCTCGCAGATGCAGCAGCGCTTCGTCTCGGACGTCTCCCACGAGCTGCGCACCCCGCTGACCACCGTGCGGATGGCCGCCGAGGTGCTCCACGATGCACGCGAGGACTTCGACCCCATCAACAAGCGAAGCGCCGAGCTGCTCTACAACCAGGTCGAGCGCTTCCAGATCCTGCTCAACGACCTGCTGGAGGTCTCCCGCTTCGATGCAGGGGTGGCGGTGCTCGATGCCGAGCCCAACGACCTGGTCACCGTGGCCCGGCGCGTGATCGACGCGGCCACCCCGCACGCCGACGCCATGGGCTCGGTGCTGCGCCTGGGCACCCCGTCCGGGGGAGCGGTGGCGGAAATGGACGCGCGGCGCATCGAACGCGTGGTGCGCAACCTGGTGATGAACGCCATCGAGCACGGCGAGGGAAACCCCATCGACATCACCGTGGCCGGGAACCAGAACGCGGTGGCCATCACGGTGCGCGACCGCGGCATCGGCATGAGCCCGGAGGCCGCGGGCCGGGTCTTCGACAGGTTCTGGCGGGCCGACCCCGCCCGGGCGCGCACCACCGGCGGCTCGGGACTGGGCCTGTCCATCGCGATGGAGGACACCCGGCTGCACGAGGGCCGGCTCGAGGCCTGGGGGGAGCGCGGCGTGGGATCGTGCTTCCGGCTGACCCTGCCGCGGATCCTGGGCAACCAGATCGTCGCCTCGCCGCTCCCGCTGGAACCGATCGTGCTCGCCGACGCCGTCCTGGAGGCCGGGAAGGTCGTCTCCTTCCCGCTGACCGGGGAGATCCCGGCCATCGGATTCAAGCCCGCCCCGCCGCTGATCCCCGAGGCATCCCCGGGCACCGACGCCGGCGCGCCGGGCGCCGCGGCACACACCCCAGGAAGGCACCACCCGCATGACTAGGAAACTCCCGACTCCCGCAAGGATGCTGGCAGTGCTCCTGGGCGTGGCGCTGGTGCTCACCGGCTGCTCGGAGATCCCGCGCAACTCCCCGGTCCAGTCCATCGCGCTGGACGGGAGCGACGCCGCGGAGAACGGCGACGTGCAGTTCACCGCCCCCGGGCCGACGGCCGACGCCAACGCCAGGGAAATCGTCGAGGGCTTCATCCAGGCCGGCGTCGCGGCCCAGGACGACTACAAGGTCGCCCGCGACTTCCTGACCCCGAAGCAGTCAGGCATCTGGAAGGGCTCGGTGCGGACGCTGGTGTACGACGACCGCCCCTCGGTGATCCCCGGGGCCAAGGCCAACAGCTACACGATCCAGCTGGAGGTCGTCTCCGAGATCGACGCGGCGGGCATCATGACCGAGATGCCGCCGCACACCACCCGCGCCCTTGACGTGTCCCTGGAAAAGGTCGACGGGCAGTGGCGGATCTCGCAGCTGCCCGACGGCATCATGCTGGACACGGCCAACTTCACCCACCTCTTTGCCGCGCAGACCCTGTACTTCTACGACGTCAGCTTCCACTATGCGGTGCCCGACGTGCGCTGGTTCCCGACCCGCACGGGCGTCGCCGCCGCCATGGTCGAGGCGCTGCTGGCGGGCCCCGCCGACTACCTGGAAAACGCGGTGGTCTCCGCCTTCCCGAGCGGAAGCGGCCTGGTCCGTTCCTCGGTGCCGATCGAGTCGCAGCGCGCCACCGTCGACCTGAGCTCGGAGACGTTCCTTGACGCCACCGAACTGTCGCGGCAGCAAATGCAGCAGCAGCTTGAACTGACCCTCGGCGGGCTGGGCAGCGTGCGCTCGGTGGTGATGACCGAGGAGCAGTCCGAGCTCAAGGTCGGCCCGAAGGACCCCGAATTCGTGGTCGCGGAGATCAACCCCGCGGTGCCCGACACCCAGATCGGCGTGGTTGACCACGCGCTGTACTACCTCAAGGGCAATTCCCTGCGGCTGGTTGGCGGCATCGGCGACATCGCCGGCTACCACCCGCGGCTGCCGGCGATGAGCCCGCTGGGCAACCGCTACGCGTTCCTCAACGGGTCGCGGACCTCCCTGGTCGTCGTCGACGAGGACGGCAGCAACTCCGTGGTCGCCACCGGCAAGGACCTGGTCCGCCCGTCCATGGACGCCCACGGGTGGACCTGGACCGTGGATAACTCGGCGACCACCAGGGTCCTGGCGGTGCCGGCCGACACGGACCTGAACGGCAAGGTCCGCCCCGTCACCGCCGACGGGCTCGCCGACTCCAAGGTCACCTCGCTGCGGGTATCGCGCGACGGGACCCGGGCGCTGATCGTTTCCTCCCGCGACGGGGAAACCAGCGTGACGATCAGCGGGATCCTGCGCGATGTGGACGGCGCCCCGCGCGGCTTCGCCCCGCCCAAGCGCATCTACCCCGAGGTCCCGGCGACCCAGGCGGTGTGGAACTCCGACGTCTCGGTCATCGTCTCCTCGACCAGCACCACCGAGAAGGTCGCGGCCGAGGAAATCAGCCTGACCGGCACCCGTGTGAAGTACCTGCCGCTGCTGGGCATGGTTGGCCTGTCCGCAGGGCCCGGGGAGCGCCGCCCGGTCTACGCCGAGACCACGGACAAGATCCACTCGCGCGTGGGCAACTCCTGGCACATCATGGAAGACATGGTCCGGGACCTGTCCTACCCGGGCTGAGCAGCTCCCGGGCCGCGGCCATCCACAGCCCGCAGGCGGCGGGAGACTGGAGGGCGGCCCGCGGGCCCATGCTGGTTGACATGACGAACTGGGTGCGCCCCGATCCGGATGCCGCGTTCAGGCGTGCGGTTCCCGCCGGCGGAGCGCCGGCGCGAGACTGGCTCCGGCGCCTCGACGCATGGTGGGTGCACGGGTCCCCGCGTGCGGTGCGTTCCGCGCTCCGCGGCACCGCGGCCCTGCTGCTGCCTGTCGAATGCGTCTGCTGCCGACGCCCCGATGCCGTGGTGTGCGGGCGGTGCGCCCGGGCCCTGCGCACCGCGTGCCTTCGTCCCCGGAGGGTCGAGCACCGGGCCGAGGCCCTCCCGCTGAACCCCGGCAACGAGCCGATGCCGGTGATTGCCGCCGGCTCCTACGAACACGAGCTGGCCGCCGTCGTACTGGCCTACAAGAACCACCAGATGCCGGGCCTGGCCGGGATGCTGGTGCCGCCGCTGGCCCGCGCCGTGAAGTCCGCCCTGGACACCCTGGCCGCGCCCGGCGCCCCGGTGGTGCTGGTTCCGGTGCCCACCCGGCTGCAGGCGAGGAACCGGCGCGGATACTTCCCGGTGGGCCTGTTGCTGGGCCGGCTGCGGCGGGCGGGGGTGTTGCCGGAGGGGGTGCGGGTTGCCCGGTTGGTGCGCTATCGGGCCGCGCGGCAATTCACCGCGGCCCAGAAGGGCAAGGGACGGCGCGCCCGGGGCGCGGTGCGGAATTCCATGTGCGCGCGGCGCACGCGAACGCTGGACCGGCTCGCCGGCCGGGGCGCCCGGGTCCTGCTCATCGACGATGTGCTCACCACCGGATCGACGCTGGCCGAGGCGCAACGCGCGCTGGCCGAGGCAGGTCTCCCGGCCTGCGGTGCCGTGGTGCTGGCGGCGACACCCGCACCGGATGAAAAGCGCGGTGTTCGCTCAACGCGATGAAGTAATAATGCGCACATCCTTGATTATCTTGGCAGGTGTCATAGGGTGAGGTATGGGCACCCCGCGAGGGGAAACGAACCCATCTTCAGCGACCGGAAGGAGTGAATTCTTCGGTCGCTGTTGTGTCACCTGAGCAATGATGGAGGACACCATGGAGATGACGATCAACGGACGCAATGTCAGTGTCACGGATCGGTTCCGCGAGTACGTGGACGAGAAGATCGACAAGGTCGATCAACTTGCAACGAAGATCCAGCGCTTGGACATCAAGGTCACCAAGGAGCAGCACGCACGCAATGCGGACACTGCTCTGACCGTCGAATTGACGGTCCTGGGTCGTGGCCCCGCGATCCGCGCCGAGGCCAAGGCCGCGGACAAGTTCGCAGCCTTTGACACCGCGTTCGCAAAGCTCCTCGAGCGTTTGCGCAAGGCCCGGGATCGTCGCAAGATCCACCACGGACGCCAGACCCCGACAGCCGTGCACCAGGCCACCAGCCGCCTGGAACCGGCCGACAGCTCGCTTCCGCTGCACGAATCAACGCGTCTGGCCCAGCAGGAGGAAGAAGCCCGCCAGGCCGCCGAAGCCGACCAGAACGGCGCACCGCCCATCGAGATCCGCCGCAAGGTCTTCCCTGCGGAAACCATGAGTGTCGACGACGCCGTTGACCGCATGGAAATGATCGGGCACCCCTTCTACCTCTTCGTGGATGCGGCGACCGGGGCACACTCGGTGGTCTACGCCCGCAAGGGCAAGGGCAACCAGCAGTACTCCTACGGAACCATCACCCTGGACCCGGATGCCACCGATGAGGCGACACTGGAGACACGCCGGTACCGCGACCCGGAACCGGCCAACGCCTAGCATCGCGGGACCTACGATGGGCTCATGAGCAGGAATCTTACTTCTTCGCAGGCCCGTCGGATCGCCGTGGCAGCCCAAGGGCTGCACAAGGTCCGGCCCACCACTCCCATCAACCTGGGGGCGGTGGGCCGGACCTTTGCGCGTCTGGAACTGATCCAAATCGACTCGGTCAACGTCCTCGCCCGCGCCCAGTACCTGCCGATCTTTTCCCGCCTGGGCCCCTACGCCCCGGACCTCCTGGACAGGCTTGCGGTGAAGCGCCCGCGCAAGGTCGTTGAATACTGGGCGCACGAGGCATCGCTGGTGCGCAGTGAACATTTCCACGACCTTGTGCCCTGGCAGCAACGTTCATGGCCCGGAAGCATGAAGACCATCGACGACGAGGGGCGCGTGCTGGCCCACCGGATCCTGGAGCTGTTGGCCCGGGGCACCGCGCTGACCTCTCGCGAGGTCTCCGCCGAACTGGGCCACGAACACGTGAGGGACCAGGAATCCTGGGGATGGAACTGGTCGGCGGTCAAGCGCGCCCTGGAGGCATTGTTTGCGGAGGGAATGATCAGCACCGAGGGCCGCAATGGCGCGTTCGAGCGCCGTTACACCTCGCTTCACCGGGTATTCCCCGATACCCCGGGTCCCGCGGCGGAGCACGAGCGGCGGCTGGGGATGGAACGGTTGCTGCTGGCCGCCGCCAAGTCGCACGGGGTGGGCAGCGTGCACTGCCTCGCCGACTATTTCCGCCTGCCCTTGAGGCAAAGCGCCGAGGTCCTTGAGGACCTGGCCGGGCGCGGGGCCCTGGAGCGGGTGGGCATCGAGGGGCTGAAGGAAACCTTCTACCTGTTGCCCGGCACCGTCGTTCCCCGGTCCGCCGGCGGAAGGGCCCTGCTGGGCCCCTTTGACTCGATGGTGTTCAACCGCCGCCGCATCGAAAAGCTGTTCGGGTTCACCTACCGACTGGAGATCTACACCCCGGAGGCCAAGCGCGTCTACGGCTACTACGTCCTTCCCTTCCTGCTGGGCGAGCAGCTGGTGGCCCGCGTCGACTTGAAGGCCGACCGGGCCACCGGGCAGCTCCTGGTCCGCGGGGCCTTCGCCGAGCCCGGCGCTCCGGCGAACACCGCAGGGGAACTGGCGGCCGAATTGCGGCTCATGGCGAACTGGCTGGGGCTTGGCGAGGTGGTGGTTTCGGCGCGGGGGAATCTGGCAGCCGCCTTGGAGTTTTCACTTAGCTCGCCCGAATCCAGCTAAAAGCCACAGGTGAAAGCAATCTCTCACGTAGACTGAACACGCCAGAATTCCTGTGCTTGAGATTTGGGAGCTGCCTCGTGGCATCACTGCTTGAACGTATCCTGCGTACCGGCGACAAGAAAACGCTGAAGACGTTGCGCGGGTACGCCGACGCCATCAACGTGCTTGATGGCGAATTCCGTGCCCTGTCCGATGCGGAGCTGCGTGGTGAAACCGACAAGTTCAGGGCGCGCATCGCCGACGGTGAGTCCCTTGACCACCTGCTGCCCGAGGCGTTTGCCGCGGTCCGCGAGGCCGCCGACCGCACCCTGGGCATGCGCCACTTCGACGTCCAGCTCATGGGCGGCGCCGCCCTGCACCTGGGCAACATTGCCGAAATGAAGACCGGCGAGGGCAAGACCCTGGTCGCGACCGCCCCGGCCTACCTCAACGCGCTGTCCGGCAAGGGCGTCCACGTGGTCACGGTCAACGACTTCCTGGCGGAGTACCAGTCGGACCTGATGGGCCGGGTCTACCGCTTCCTGGGCCTGACCAACGGCTGCATCCTGTCCAACCAGGATCCGGCGATGCGCCGCAAGCAATACGAAGCCGACATCACCTACGGCACGAACAACGAATTCGGGTTCGACTACCTGCGCGACAACATGGCCTGGAGCTCCGACGAGCTCGTCCAGCGCGCCCACAACTTCGCCATCGTCGATGAGGTCGACTCGATCCTCATCGACGAGGCCCGCACGCCGCTGATCATTTCGGGCCAGGCCTCCGGCGACGTGAACCGCTGGTACACCGAATTCGCCAAGCTGGTCACCCGCCTGAGCCTCGACACCGACTACGAGGTCGACGAGAAGAAGCGGACCATCGGCGTGCTGGAACCCGGCATCGAAAAGGTCGAGGACTACCTGGGCATCCACAACCTCTACGAGGCGTCCAACACCCCGCTGATCGGGTTCCTGAACAACGCCATCAAGGCCAAGGAACTGTTCAAGAACGACAAGGACTACGTCGTGATCAACGGCGAGGTCATGATCGTCGACGAGCACACCGGCCGTTCGCTGGCCGGTCGCCGCTACTCCGAGGGCATGCACCAGGCCATCGAGGCGAAGGAAGGGGTGGAGATCAAGGCCGAGAACCAGACCATGGCGACCGTGACCCTGCAGAACTACTTCCGCCTCTACAAGAAGCTCGCGGGCATGACCGGCACCGCGCAGACCGAGGCCGGCGAATTCATGGGGACCTACAAGCTCGGCGTGGTGGAGATCCCCACCAACAAGCCGCTGCTGCGCAAGGACCAGGCGGACCTGATCTACAAGAACGAGATCGCCAAGTTCGACGCCGTGGTCCAGGACATCGCCGAACGCCACGCCACCGGGCAGCCTGTGCTCGTGGGCACCACCAGCGTGGAAAAGAGCGAATACCTGGCCCGCCTGCTGGCCAAGCAGGGCATCCGCCACGAGGTCCTCAACGCCAAGCAGCACGCCCGCGAGGCCGCCATCGTCGCCCAGGCCGGCAAGAAGGGCGCGGTCACCGTGGCCACCAACATGGCCGGCCGCGGCACCGACATCATGCTCGGCGGCAACGCCGAATTCCTGGCCGTCGCCGAGATGGAGCGCCGCGGGCTTGACCCGGAAACGAACTCCGAGGAATACGAGCGCGTCTGGGACTCCGTCTTCGAGGACGCAAAGAAGCAGGTCGCGAACGAGGCGAAGGAAGTCTCCGAGGCCGGCGGACTCTATGTTCTTGGCACCGAACGCCACGAGTCACGCCGCATCGACAACCAGCTGCGTGGCCGCTCCGGCCGCCAGGGCGACCCGGGAGAATCCCGCTTCTACCTGTCGATGACCGATGAGCTGATGCGCCGCTTCAACGCCGGCGCCGCCCAGCGGATCATGAACAACCCCTCGATGCCCGACGACGTGGCCCTGGAATCGAAGATCGTCTCCAAGGCCATCGAGACCGCGCAGGCCCAGGTGGAGGGCACCAACGCCGAGCAGCGCAAGAACGTGCTGAAGTACGACGACGTGATGAACCGCCAGCGCGAGGCCATCTACGGCGACCGCCGACGCATCCTCGAGGGCGGGGACCTGCACGAGAAGGTCGCGCACTTCCTCGAAGACGTGGTCAAGGCCATGGTCGCCGAGGCCACCGGCGAGGGACATGCCGAGGACTGGGACCTGAAGCGGCTGTGGGGGAACCTCAAGCAGCTGTACCCGATTTCCATCACCCTCGAGGAGGTTGCCGAGGAGGCCGGGCACCGCGACGCGATCACTCCCGAGCTGCTCGAGCGCGAGATCCTCTCCGACGCACGCCTGCAATACGTGGCACGCGAAGAGTCGGTCGGGTCGGAAAACATGCGCGAGCTTGAGCGTCGCGTGGTGCTTTCGGTCATCGGCCGCAAGTGGCAGGAACACCTCTACGAGATGGACTACCTCAAGGAGGGCATTGGCCTGCGCGCCATGGCCCAGCGCGACCCGTTGGTCGAGTACCAGCGCGAGGGTTTCCTGATGTTCCAGACGATGATGGAATCCATCCGCGAGGAAAGCATCGGCATGCTCTTCAACATCGAGGTGGAAACCAGGCAGGCCCCGGCGGTCTCGCTGCCCGGTGTCACCGATGCCCGTTCCGTGACCAACGAACCGGTGCTGAGCACCCCGGGGCTCGACGCCCCGGCCCGGCCCGCCACCCTGCGCTACACGGCGCCGGAGGAGAGCGGCGAGGCCGCCACGCACGTCGAGCGCACCTCCGGTGCCGACTCCACGAAGCCGGCCGGCGGGAACAAGAAGAAAAAGGGCAAGCGCCGCTAGCCGATTTCCAGGGCAGTCACCTGCCAGCGTCCGTGCCACCGCTCTATTCTCAGGGCGGTGGCACGGACTTTTTGCATGTCCCGCAGGATCACGGCGGCCTCGAAGACCAGAGGCAGGACCTGGGTGATGCGCATGCGCATCACCCGTGGATTGGAATAGCAACGGCTCTGCGGGTCGGGCAGGTTGCCCGCGCCGAGCCGCATGTGTTGTTCCAGCTTGCTCATGCACGTGGGGCTCAGGGCATGAAGCAACTGGCGGGCCGGCCGGGCACCGGCCAGCACCTCCAGGACCGCGGGCGCGGCAGCGTGCACGATTGCCGCCACGGATTCCTCCAGGCCCAGCAGGGCGTTCGTGGGCGGGAAAAGTTGTTCAAGAACCATCCGGGCGGCCGGGTTGGGGACCGTTTCCGGAAAATCCTCGTCGCATCCGCGCCCGAATTCCGCGGGGACGTCGGCTTCGGGCTCCGCGGGCGACGGGAAGCCGGGTGGCGGGGCCTCGGTCCCGGTTTCCGGACGGAGGCACCGCCGCCGGCGCGGTGCGAGATCGGTGCGCAAGGCCTCGGGGAATCGCCTGACCTCGATCCGCGGAGGGGCTGCATCCCCGGGCGTTGCAAAGACGTTCTCGTGCAAGAGCAGCGGCTCGGCGTTCGCGGTGGACGGCGTGATCGCTGTGATGGACATGGCGGGCTCCTGGTTGGCGGCGGTGCGTCGGGGTTGGGTGGCTGGGGCGGATCAGGACCGCAGGGGCGCGGGGAGTGGTGCCTCGAGCACCATGCCGACGTCCAGCCGATTGGGGTCCGGTCCAATGAGCCGGCGGTTGGCCGCGTACCAACGCGGCCAGGCGGCGGAGATTTCCTCGGCGGAAGCGCCGGCCGGAAGGTGCCGGGCGGCAATGGCCCAGAGGCTGTCGCCGGGGCCCACCACCACCTCGTCGTCCGGACGCGTGTTGCCGCCGCCGACGACCCGCTGCAACGGCAGCGGAACGCGGTGGGGGACCCACCCGGGGCTCAGCAGTTCGGTCTCTGCACCGGCAGGCTCCAGGGATCCGGCCGGAGGTTCCTTGGCCTCGATGACCGGCCCGGAATCCGGCGCAACTTCCCGGTGCGGTTGCAGGGGCGTGGCGACGGCAACGGTGACGTCGGTGCCGGCAGGCCCGGCACCGAGTGAACACCCCGCAAGGGCAATCGATCCGCCCAGTCCCGCCAGCGCCAGCCGGGCAACGCATCCGGGGACGAGTCCGAGCATGGCGGCGGCGTGGAGCCGGTGGCCGCGGGCGCAGGCAACGCGGGCGACCAGGGCCAGCCCGAGACACGTGAGCAGCCAGGTGAGCACCAGACCTCCCAGCAGGCCCAGGGCCAGTCCCGTGAGTTGTTCCAGCGACCGGGCATCCAGCGTGGTCTCGGTGAAGGAGCGTGCGTGCAGCGAACGCCAGATGCCAAGGCTTGCACCAAGCATGGCCAGCGAGAGTGCGGCGATGCCGGTGAGGGACAGGGCGTCACGGACGCGTTGAGTGCGCATCTTGACCTCCTTTGATGATGTTTGATGTCATTTGTTGATATTTGTATGAGCATGATGACACTTCGTGCACGGAGAAGCTAGGGGTAGGCGGAAATCTTTTGAGCCTCTAGGGTGTGCTCATGAGATGGGAATCGCTCTTCGCGGACCTGGAAGCCCAGTTCGAGGCCGATGAGGCCCGCAACCAGGACAGTGAAATCCAGGAATTTGTGCGGATCGAACGCGCCCGGCAAACCCTGATGCAGCGACTGGCCCGGCACCTGGGCACCCGGGTCGACGTGCAGCTGCTCGGGGGCGAGCGCGTCGGCGGGCGGCTGGCGGGCATCGGCAAGGACTGGCTGGTGCTCCACCACGGCGGCAGCGAGGAGCTCATCCCCATCCAGGCGCTGGCCTGGTGGGCGGCACTCGAGGTGGGCGCAGGTCCGCCGCCGGGGGAGCGGCGTGTGGGCTTTTCCCAGGCGCTGCGCGTACTGGTGCGTGACCGCGCCAGGGTCAGCATCGGCGGGCTTGACGGCCAACTGCTGGCCAGCGGAACCCTGGACCAGGTGGGCCAGGACTTCCTCGAGGTGGCGTTGCATTCCCGCGACGAGTTCCGCCGGTCCGCCGCCGTGCTGGGCCGGACCGTGATCCCCTTCGCCGCGCTGGCCCGGGTGCGCCGCGAGGAGTGAGGCGGCGGGTTATCCACCATTGTTGCCCGCCCCCTGTTCACCGATCGCCGCCGCGGCGTAGGGTGGCCCCCAAGGACCGGAAACGGGACCTGTGGTCCCGGGTCGGAGCATTCCAGTCATCGTGCGCGCCGGGCAAGCGACGGAACACGTGTGCGGGGACGGGTGGCGGAGGGGGAATGGCGAGATGGAGAAGGCGCGCGATCAGGTGGCCGTTGCGGCAAGCCGGCTGGGCAAGCCCAGTTGGAAGGACCCCCGCCTGCTGCTGGGCATCCTCATCGTGCTGGCCTCCTGTGTCGGGGTGGTTGCCCTGACCAGTTCCATGGACCGCACCACGCCCATGTACTCGGCCAAGTCGGACATCTCGCTGGGCGAGGAGATCACCGCGGAGAAACTCAACGTGGTCAACGTGAAGCTCGACGCCCTGGAAGCCGGTTATGTCCCGGCGGACGCCGGCCTGCTGTCCGGTACGCGGGCGAACGCCCTGATCCGCGCCGGGCAGCTGCTCCCGCGCAGCGCGCTGGGCCTGGACGATGGAACCAATCGCCGCCCGGTGTCCATCGACCTGCCCGACGCCCTGCCCTCGGCCATCACCTCCGGTGCCCACGTGGATGTGTGGGTGTCCCTCAAGGACCGCTCCGCCAACGCCTACGCACCGCCGACGCTCCTGCTGCCCGCGGCGGAAGTCACCGCACGGACCGAACGGGCCACCGGGTTCGGCGGCACGGCCGGAACCCTCGTGGAGATCCTGGTGGTGGACACCGGGCTGGCGGGCCTGCTCGAGGCCATGGCCAACGATGCGCGCATCACCGTGGTCTTCAATCCCGGGGCCAGTGCGTCATGAACATTTCCGTGGTGGTGCACGGGGACGACGGGACCGTGGTGGACCGGCTGGAGAGCCACCGCGGCGTGCTCACGGTGGCCCGCACCTGCGCGGAAATAGCCGAGGTGATCGCCCTGTGCGAGACCGGGCTGGCCGACGCGGCGATCCTGGCCGGACCGCCGGAAGAGGTGGAAACCCACGACATCGATGCCATGATCGAACGCGGCGTGCCGGTGGTGGTGCTCTGCGACGACGCGGCCCAGGGCAAGCGGCTGGCGGCCGCCGGCGCCTACGTGGCGGCGACGGGGACCCCGGCGGCCGAGCTGGGCATCCTGGTCGGCCGGGCCCGCGCCGAGCTGGGGCACCGCGAACACGCCCCGGAACCGGTCCAGCCGGGGGAGCCTGCGGGCGGTGGCACCCCGAAGCGCGCCGGCATCGTGGTCTTCTGGGGTCCGGTCGGATCGCCGGGGCGCTCGCTGCTGGCGCTGAACTACGCGGTGGAGTGTGCCCTGGACGGCAAGGACGTGGTGCTGCTGGACGCGGACACCTACGGGGCCTCCCAGGCGGTGCAGCTGGGCCTGCTCGACGAGGCGGCGGGCATCGCCCAGATCTGCCGCACCGTGGATTCGGGCAGGTTCGATGCCACGAAGCTGGAACGAAGCTGCGCCCCGGTGGTGATTGCCGGGGCGCGGATGCGCGTGGCCACCGGGCTGCCGCGGGCCAGCCGCTGGCCGGAGCTGCGCCCGACCGCGTTGCGCCGGGCGGTGCTGGCGCTGCAGGAGGGGTGCGACATGATCGTCATCGATGTCGCGGCTGCCCTGGAGCTCGACGAGGAGCTGTCCTTCGACACCGCGGCCCCGCAACGAAACGGAGTCACCGCGGCGATGCTGCGCATTGCCGATGAGATCTACGCGGTCGGTGCCGCGGACAGCATCGGCGTGCCGCGGCTGATCCGGGCGCTGGAGGAGATGCGCGAGGTGCTGGGGGAACTGGAGGTGAAGGTGCTGTTCAACAAGGTCTCCGCGGCCAATGTGGGCGCCTCCCCGCGCCAGGCGCTGGCCGAGACCTGGGCGCGCTTCGGGCCCGATGTCCCGGTTGCGGGGTACCTGCCGCACGACCCCGCGGCGGTCGACGCGGCATTGCTGGCCGGCAGCGCCCTAGCAGAGATCGCCCCGCATTCGGGTCTCCGGGTGGCGATCGCGGCGCTTGCCGGACACAAGATCAAGGCAAAGATGCCGCTTCTGCGCCGCTTCGCACCCTCGATGTGACGTTCGTAACCTGGCGGGATAGTGTTGTAACACAAGCGTTGCGCAACGGAGCGAAACGCACACTCGATCCACGGAGGCGTTCTTTTGAACTCGTCGGAGTCCAGCATGTCCGAAACTTTCATCGCTGAGACACTCACGCCCAATTTGGTAGATACCTACTACGGGCAGTTGGCAGCGGAGGACGCGGCGGCGTACGCGCCGAAGCAACTTGAAACCCGGGTCGCGGCGCACCTGGCCGTCGGCTGGAAGCGCGAACCCAAGACGGCACGCGTGGCAGTCACCCGACATGCAGGATCGACCATTGCATACGTGGTCACCGACGACATGCCGTTCCTCGTCGACTCGGTCACCGCGGAAATCGTGCGGGAAAAGCTTGCCATCAACGTGGTCGTGCACCCCACGTTCCTGGTGACCCGCGACGCTTCCGACGGACACATCACCACCCTTCACACGGTTTCCGCCAACAGCCACCTGGCCAGCGGCGACACCGCCGCCATGCCCTCGATCTCCGCGCTGGTCGCCGAAAACCGCGACACCGCCATCGAATCGTGGATTTCCGTGGAACTGGGCGGGGACCCGAGCGACGAGGCCGTCTCCGCGCTGGTGGCCGGGCTCGAACGCATCCTGAAGGACGTCCGCGCCGCCGTCGAGGACTGGGTGCCGATGCGCAACAAGGCACACGAGATCGCCGATTCGCTGGCCACCGTCACCGGCGCGCAGGACATCCCCGACCTGGATGCCGCGATCGACCTGCTGCACTGGCTCGACGACGGGAACTTCACCTTCCTGGGCTACCGCGAATACGACCTGATCACCGAGAACAACGAGGACGTGCTGCGGCTGCAGGTCGAGTCCGGTCTGGGGCTGATGCGCAACGCGCAGCCGGCCAGCGGGCTGCAGCACCTGACCAAGCGCGGGCGGGCCATGGCCCGCGACAAGCGCGCCCTGGTGATCACCAAGGCCAACTCCCGCTCCACCGTGCACCGCGGGATCTACCTGGACTACGTGGGCGTCAAGCGCTTCGACGCCCAGGGCAACGTCAACGGCGAACGCCGCTTCATCGGGCTCTTCGCCTCGAGCGTCTACACCTCCTCGGTGCGCAGCGTCCCGGTGGTCCGCGAAAAGGTCGAGGCGGTGCTCAAGCGCGCCGGCTTCGCCCCCGACTCGCACTCCGGCAAGGACATCGTCACCATCCTGGAGACCTACCCGCGCGACGAGCTCTTCCAGATCTCCGTGGGGGACCTCACCACCACGGTGCTGGGCATCCTGCGCCTGCAGGAACGCCGCCGCACCTCGCTCTTCCTGCGCCCGGACGTCTACGGGCGCTTCATGTCCGCCCTGGTCTACCTGCCCCGCGACCGCTACACCACCGGCGTGCGGCTGCGCATCGAGAAGGAACTGACCGCGGCGTTCAACGCCGAGTCGATGGACTTCGAGGTCCGCATGTCGGAGTCCTCGCTGGTGCGCCTGTTCTACCGGATCCGCCTGCAGCGCCACGGGCTGACCCCGGTGGTCGACCGCGCGGCACTGGAAACCCGCCTCGTCGCCGCCGTGCGCTCCTGGTCCGAGGGCATCGCCGTGGCCGCCAACGAGCACTACGGCCCCGAACAGGGCACCGAGCTGGCCGCCCACTGGGCGGAGGCCTTCCCCGCCGCCTACCGCGTCGAGTTCGAGGTCGAGGACGCCCTGGCCGACATCGAGCGCTTCGGGCTCTATGAAAAGCCCGGCCACGTCGGGCCGGTGGTGAGGTTCTACGTGCCCGAGGAGGACGAGGACTCCGAGATCAACGCGCGGATGAAGCTCTATCTCACCGCCCCGCTCTCGCTCTCGAAGATCCTGCCCGTGCTGCAGGACCTGGGCCTGGAGGTCATCGACGAGCGCCCCTTCGCCGTGACCCCCTCCCGCGCCGAGGAGCGCTACCTCTACGACCTGGGGCTGAAGTTCCCCGCCGGAATCGACCCGCTGGCCGCCGAGCCGCTGCTCGCGCAGGCCTACGGCGCCGTCGTCACCGGCGAGGCAGAGTCCGACCACATGAACCGCCTGGTGCTGCTCGAGGGCGTGTCCTGGCGGCAGGTCGCGCTGCTGCGCGCCTACTGCCGGTACCTGCACCAGCTGGGCGTCTCGAACTCCTACACCTTCATGTCAGACACCCTGGTGGGCAACCCCGATGTCACCCACGGGATCCTGGCGCTCTTCGAGGGCACCTTCGACCCGACCCTGGGCGCGGAGGAGTCCGCCCGGGCCATCGAGGGCGCCCACGCGGTGCTGGCCGAGGCCCTGGAGAAGGTTCCGACGCTGGACGCGGACAAGCTGCTGCGTCGCTTCGTGAACCTCATCGAGGCCACGTTGCGCACCAACTACTACGCCGACCCGGCCGCGCTGGCCTTCAAGCTGATGCCCGGGAAGATCACCGACGCACCCTTCCCGCGCCCCAAGTACGAGATCTGGGTCTGCTCCCCGCGCCTGGAGGGCGTGCACCTGCGCTTCGGCGAGGTCGCCCGTGGCGGGCTGCGCTGGTCCGACCGCCGCGAGGACTTCCGCACCGAGGTCCTGGGCCTGGTCAAGGCCCAGATGGTGAAGAACGCCGTGATCGTGCCCACCGGCGCCAAGGGCGGCTTCTTTGCCAAGCAGCTGCCCAGCCCCGCGCTGGACCGCGCCGGCTGGATGGAGGAGGGCAAGGCCGCCTACCGGATCTTCATCCGCTCGCTGCTGGAAATCACCGACAACCTGGTGGCCGACGAAAACGGCGAACGCGTGGTGCCGCCGGCCAACGTGGTGCGCCTGGACGGGGACGACACCTACCTGGTGGTCGCCGCCGACAAGGGCACCGCGGCCTTCTCCGACATCGCCAACGCGATCTCCGAGGAGCGCGGGCACTGGCTGGGCGACGCCTTCGCCTCCGGCGGCTCGATCGGCTACGACCACAAGGCCATGGGCATCACCGCCCGCGGCGCCTGGGAATCGGTCAAGCGCCACTTCACCGAGTTCGGCGTCGACACCCAGACCCAGGAGTTCACCGCCGTCGGCGTGGGCGACATGTCCGGGGACGTGTTCGGAAACGGCCTGCTGCGCACCCGCACCATCAAGCTGCTTGCGGCCTTCGACCACCGCGACATCTTCCTTGACCCCAGCCCGGAACCGGCGGCCGCCTTCGACGAGCGCGAACGCCTCTTCGAGCTGCCCCGCTCCTCTTGGGCCGACTACAACAGGGACCTGATCTCGGCCGGCGGCGGGGTGTACTCCCGCGCGCTGAAGTCCATCCCGATTTCCCCAGAGGTCCGCCAGGCCCTGGGCCTGGGCACCACGGTCAGCTCGATGGCCCCCAACGAGCTGCTCAGGGCCATCCTGGGCGCACCGGTCGACCTGCTCTACAACGGCGGCATCGGCACCTACGTCAAGGCCTCCGACGAGTCCCACGCCGAGGTCGGGGACCGCGCCAACGACGCCATCCGCGTGGACGGGGCGCAGATCCGCGCCCGCGTCATCGGAGAGGGCGGCAACCTGGGCATGACCCAGCGCGGCCGCATCGAGGCGGCGCTGCACGGGGTCATCCTGAACACCGACGCGATCGACAACTCCGCCGGCGTCGACTGCTCGGACCACGAGGTCAACATCAAGATCTTCGTCGACCGCATGGTCGTCGCCGGGAAGCTGGCGGCCGAGGAGCGCGCCGACTTCCTGCACTCGATGACCGACGAGGTCGCCCGGCTGGTGCTGAAGACCAACTTCGACCAGAACGTGCTGCTGCTCAACGACAAGCAGGAGCTCGCCGCGATGTCCCCGGCCTACGAACGGCTCATGGACTGGCTGGAGGAGCATGCTGAGCTCGACCGGGACCTGGAGTTCCTGCCCTCCACCGAGGTGCTCGAGAACCGGCTGGCCGCCGGCGGCTCGCTGACCACCCCCGAGCTGTCGGTGCTGGTCGCCTACGCGAAGATCCAGCTGGCCGGCGCCCTGGCGGCGTCCGACCTGCCCGACGACCCCCACTTCGCCGCGACGTTGCGCAACTACTTCCCGGTGCAGCTTGCCGAGCGCTTCGGCGCGGAGCTGGCGAACCACCCGCTGCGCCGGGAGATCATCGCGACGGTGGTGGCCAACGACATGGTCAACATCGGCGGCACCACCTACGCATTCCGGGTCATGGAGGAGACCGGCGCCGACGAGGCGCAGGTCGCCAAGGCCTTCGTGGCGCTGCGCGAGATCTATTCCTTCGACGAGCAGATCGCGGCAATCAACGAGCTGCCCGCATCCTTCGACGCGCAGCACTGGTGCCGCCTGCACCTGGACCTGCGCCGGCTGCTGGACCGCGCGACCCGCTGGTACGTCCACCACGTGGACCGCGACGAGCCGGTCGACGGCGCCGTGGCCGCCTTGGCCCCGACCGTGCAGTCGCTGCGCCCGCTGGTCGGCTCGCTGCTGCGCGGGGTGGACGCCGAGCGCGCCGCCTCCTGGAAGGCCGAGGCCATGGGATGGGGCCTGGGCAGCGACCTGGCCACGCTGTGGGGAGAGCAGTTCGAGACCTTCGTGCTGCTTGACATCGCGGCGCTGGCCTCGCGCACCGGCACCGACGCCGTTGAGCTGGCCAAGGTCTACTACGTGCTCTACGACCGCTTCGGCGTGGACTCGCTGCTCGAGCGGATCACCGCGCTGCCGCGCGACGACAGGTGGAAGGCGCTGGCCCGCGCGGCGTTGCGCGACGACCTGTACTCGACGATCATCGACTTCACCCGCGACGTCGTGGCGGCGACCGACGGGGGCGAAACGGACCCGGCCGCACGGGTGAAGCAGTGGTTGGACGCGAACGCGGCTAATCTTGATCGTGCACAGAACATGTTCGCGGAAGTGAACCGCCTGGAACGCGATGACATGGCGTCCCTGTCGGTGGCACTGCGGCTGTTGCGTTCCATCGTACGGAGGTAAACCTTGGCCATCTTCACGGACCAAATTCGAGAGTCGGCCGATTTTGGTCCGGGGGATGAAGACTGGATCCACCTCCTGGTGGGGGACTGGCAGCTCATCGCGGACCTGGCGTTTGCCGACCTGGTCCTGTGGTTTCCGGTGGAGGGGACGTACAAGGCCCTGGCCCATGTGCGTCCCTCCACCTCGCACACCGTTTTCCACACCGACTTCGTGGGGGAGCGGATCCGCAAGGACCTCAAGCCGCTGGTCGAGCAGGCCTGGCGCACCCAGGACATCATGCGCTCCGACGCCGGGGCCCCCTCCTCGGGGGAGCACTCGATGCTCATCGAGACCGTGCCGATGGTCCGCAACGGGCGCACGCTGGCGGTGCTCTCGGTGCACTTCGACCTGGCCGGGTCGCGCATGCCCTCGCGCCTGGAACTGACCTACAAGCAGTGCGCCGAGGACCTGCTGCGGATGTGCACCCGCGGGCTGTGGCCGGACTTCGCCACGCCCACCGGGTCCCGCCGCGGCGCCCCGCGCGTGGGCGACGGTTTCATCCGGCTGGATGCCGACGCGGTGGTCCAGTACGCCAGCCCGAACGCGGTCTCCGCCTACCGCCGGCTCGGGGCCGCGGCGACGCTCGAGGGCAAGTCGCTCTCGGAGGCGACCATGGCGCTGGTCAAGGACCGCCGGCTCACCGACGAGGCGCTGCCGCTGGTCGTCTCCGGCAAGATGCCCTGGCGCACCGAGATCGAGTCGCTGGGGGTGACCCTGTCGCTGCGCGCGATCCCGCTGCGCAACGCCAAGGGGCGCTATGGCGCGCTGGTGCTGTGCCGCGACGTGAGCGAGCTGCGGCGCCGCGAGAAGGAACTGGTGTCCAAGGACGCCACCATCCGCGAGATCCACCACCGGGTGAAGAACAATCTGCAGACCGTCGCGGCGCTGCTGCGCATGCAGTCGCGCCGGATGAAGTCGGAAGAGGGCCGCCAGGGCCTGGACCAGGCGATGCGCCGGGTGGCCACCATCGCCGCGGTCCACGAGACGCTCTCGCAGGGGCTGAGCGAGAACGTCGACTTCGACGAGCTGATCGACAGGCAGTTCAGGCTCATCGTGGAAATCGCCTCGCCGGGGCAGAAGGTCAAGACCGAGCGGACCGGGGCCTTCGGACAACTGCCCGCGGAGCTGGCGACCCCGCTTTCACTGGTCATCAACGAGCTGGTCACCAACGCCGTGGAGCACGGCCTGGCCGAGCGTGACGGCACGGTGGTGCTGGACGCCGGACGCCGGCGCAACGCCGTGGGGGCCGACATCCTGCGGGTGGCCATCAGCGACGACGGGGTGGGCCTGCCCCCCGAGCCCCGGCAGGAGGGCCTGGGGCTGCAGATCGTGCGCACCCTGGTCACCAGCGAACTGAGCGGGGACATCCACTGGGAGGATCGCTCCGGCCCGGGCACCCGGGTCGTCATCGAGTTGCCGGTGGCGGCCAGGCGCTAGCCGCGGCAACCGCCGGAGCCGGCGGGGACAATGGCAAAAAGGCGGGTGTGGCCCGGTTCCGTGAGGGAACCGGGCCACACCCGCCTTGGGGGCCGGAAGGCTAGTTGAACTTGCTCCGGTGGGCCATGATGCTGGCCACGTACCGCTTGGTGTCGGCGTACATGCCGTTGCGCTTCACGCCGGTGGCGCCCTGGTAGTAGTAGGCGATGCCCAGTTCCACGGACGGTGCGGTGCGCTGGTGCGAGCGGATGATGGCCACGCCGGCGGTGACGTTGTCCTGCGGGTCGAGCAGGTCGAGCTGGCGCCCGACAAGTCCCTCGGCCCATTCGCCGGCCGACGGGATGACCTGCATGACGCCCACGGCGTTTGCCGGGGAGACGGCGCTCATGTTGAAACCGGATTCCTGGAAGGCATGGGCCATGGCCAGGGCCGGGTCCACGCCCATCTGGCGGGCCGTGCTGGCCACCATCGACTGCATGGCGGCACGGGAGGGCAGGTCCCGCGAGAGCAGCTCGCGCTTGTTGTCGTTCGCCGAACCCACCACGTCAGACTTGTAGGTGCGGCCCAGGAAGGAGTTGCCCACCAACGGCTTGGAGCTGGTGGGGTTGACGTCGGAGGACTGCGGGGCAGCCGATCCGCCGCCGTTGACCTTCAGCGTCCGGCCGATCTTCAGCACGGTCGAGTAGCTCAGGCCCGGGTTAAGGCGCAGGATGGTGTTCAGCGGGGTCCCGGTCTTCTGGGCGATGTGTCCGAGCGTGTCGCCCGAAACCACCTTGTAGCTGGAGCCGCCGGACTTGGCCTTGGGCGCGGACGGGGCCGCGGACTTGGACGGCGAGGAAGACGAGGAGCCGCTGATCTTCAACTTGTCGCCGGGACGGATGATGTCGCCGTTTGACAGGTTGTTCAGCTTCATGAAGGCGGAAACCGACATGTTGTGCCGGATGGCGATCATCGAGGGGCTGTCGCCCGACTTGACGGTGTAGGTGCCCTGCGAGCCGCCGGAGTTGGACGACGGGGAGGACTTTGCCGCGCCGGCGGAGCCGAAGCGGAGCGTCTGGTTGACGTAAATGGTGTCGTTGGCCGGGTTGCCCGCGGCGGTGCGCACCGCCGAAAGGGACACACCGAGCTTCTTGGCGATCGAGCCCATGACATCGCCCTGGGCGACCTTGTAGGTCTGCGCCTTGGCCGAGGAGCCGTTGTTGCTCGACGAGGCCTTGGGGGAGGACTTGGACGAGGAACTGCCGCCAAGGCGCAGCACCTGCCCGGGCTTGATCAGGTCCGAGGAGAGCTTGTTGAACTTCTTCAGGTCGCCCACCGAGACTCCGGTGCGGGCGGCAATGTGCGAAAGGGTGTCGTTTTTCTTGACCGTGGCGGTTCCGCCCTTTTTGGCCAGGGGAATGACCGACCCCGGAACGTGGGAGGCGACCAAATGAGCGCTGATCCGTGCCTCGGCAGCCTTCACCATCGCCGGGGTGGCGATCTTCGGCAGGAGGGCGTCGCGGGTGGGCAGCGGGGCTGCCTCGGCCGGGACTGCTAGGGAACCAAGGACTACCGCCGGGATTGCTGCCGTGGCAACGGCGCTGCCAATGGCTCTGACGCGATTGTTATGTGCAAGGGACATGGAGCGATCCTTTGGGTTGGGGCAAGGACGAATCGTTCGGTCGCAATTGAACTCACATGGGTGTGGCCCATGTGGGGTATGTGACTCATGGTGCGGTTGTGACTATTGTGAATTTACACCACGGAGTCGACATTGTGAAAGATCCCACGAGAAAATCATTCATTTGGCCCCAGAATGACCCGTATATGTGGCACGCTGGAATGGTGAGCAATCTTGAGAATCTTGTGGCCGAATGGCTGCCCCTGCCCGACCTGGCCGAAGCGCTGGACGTTTCCATCAAACGAGTCCATAGCCTGATCGATGAGCGGGCAATCATTGCCGTGCGCGTGGGCCCACGAAACATCCGCAGCGTGCCCGCGGCCTTCCTGCAGGACGGCGGCATTGTCGAGAGCTTGAAGGGCACGATCTCCGTCCTCAAGGATTCCGGTTATGAGGACCACGAGCTGCTGGTGTGGCTCTTTACCCCGGACGAATCGTTGGCCGGAACGCCCATGGACGCCCTGCGTGCAGGACGCAAGACCGAAATCCGCCGCCGTGCCCAGGCGCTGAGCTGGTAGCCAGCGAGGTTTTCAGGTGTCCGGCCGAACCGCCGACACCGTCCCAAGAGCGAAGGTCCCCTCCCGGGAAATTGGGAGGGGACCTTCGCTCTTATTGTTCTTCCTGGCGGGTTCAGGACGTGCGGCGAATCGCCGCCAAGCCAAGGGTCCGCAGTCCGTGGCGTGCCAGCGGCGCGACGGTGAGTTCCTCAAGTGCTGAAAGGCCCTGTTCGGAAAGCTCTGCAATCGAGGCCTCGGTGGCGGCCAGCGCCCCGCAAGACTCCAGCAGGGTGCTCATGCGCCTGACTTCGTCTTCCTGCAGGTCGTCCGCCCCAAGCCGCGACTGGATGAACGCCTGGTCCGCCTCGGAGGCCAGGGTCAGCGCATGGGCGATGATCTCGGTGCGCTTGCCCTCGCGCAGGTCATCGCCGGCGGGCTTGCCGGTGATGGCCGGGTCTCCGAAGACGCCCAGGACATCGTCGCGCAGCTGGAAGGCCTCGCCCAGCGGCAGCGCAAACCGGGAGTACTGGTCCAGGAGATCCTCCGGGGCGCCGGCCAGCGCGCCGCCGAGAAGCGTCGGGTTCTCCACGGAGTACTTCGCGGACTTGTAGCGCACGATGGTCCGCGCCCGCTTGACGGCCTCGGCCGGCCCGTAGGAGGGGCCGGCTGACTCCTCCAGGACATCGAGGTATTGTCCGGCCATCACCTGGGCGCGCATGCGGTCGAAGATGGTCCGTGCCTCGGGAACCATGGGGTTGATGGTGGCGAACAGCTGTTCGCTGAGCGAGAGGCAGAGGTCCCCGGCCAGGATGGAGGCTGCCTCGCCGAAGCGCGAGGCATCGCGGTGCCATCCCGAGGCGCGGTGCATGGACTCGAATCGACGGTGCATGCTGGGCTGGCCCCGGCGGGTGTCGGAGCGGTCGATGAGGTCGTCATGGATCAAGGCGGCGGCCTGAAAGAGCTCGATGGCCGCCCCTGCCTGCACGATGTCGGCGGCCTGGGCGTCGCCGCCGGCCCCCAGGTACCCCCAGAAGGCAAAGAGCGGACGCAGGCGCTTTCCGCCCCGCGTCAGGTCCTCGATGGCGGTGACGATTTCCGCGGCCGCCGGGGCGATGTCCGAGATGACTTCATGCTGTTCTGCAAGGAAGGTCGAGAGCAACGTCTCGAGCCGTTCCGAGAAGCCTGCGGAAAGTTCCCGTGCCTGTTCGGGGTCGGAGGTGTCCGCAGCATAAAGTGTCATGATTCCCATCCAAAGATCGCGCAGCGTGGTGTCACCTTAACTCTAGCCGGGCCGCCGCCGCACATCGGATTGTCGGACCCGTTGGCTAGACTTCATCCATGGTTCAGGGCAAGGCACGGGCGATACTGCATATCGACATGGATGCCTTTTTCGTATCGGTGGAGCTGTTGACCCGGCCCGAACTGGTCGGAAAGCAAGTGATCGTCGGGTTTCCGGGGGAGCGCTCCGTCGTGCTCTCTGCTTCCTATGAATGCCGTGCCCTGGGCGTGAAATCGGCCATGCCGATGTCCGTGGCCATGAGGATGGCGCCGCACGCCGTCATCATCAAGCCGACACATTCACTGTATTCGGCATACTCCGCCCGGATCATGGAGATCTTCCGCGACATCACCCCGTTGGTGGAGCAACTGAGCGTCGATGAGGCCTTTCTGGATGTGACAGGCAGCATCCGCCGTCTGGGTCCCCCCGAGGCAATCGGCCAAATGATCCGTGCGAGGCTGCGCAACGAGCTGGGCCTGCCCGCTAGCGTGGGACTCGCCGCCTCGAAGTTCGTGGCCAAGGTCGCCTCCACCGGGGCCAAGCCCGACGGCATGCTGGTGATCCGGCCCGAGCAGACCCTGTCCTATTTGCATACCCTGCCCGTTGGGGCCTTGTGGGGAGTCGGAGCCAAGACCGCCGGGGTACTGCGAGAAATGGGCATCACCACCGTTGCCCAATTGGCGCAGACGCCCCGGGACACGCTCAGCAGGAAGCTGGGGGCAACCGGGATCCACCTGCACAATCTCGCCTGGGGGCTCGATGACCGATCGGTGGAGACCGAACGCGAGGAAAAGAGCATCGGGGCGGAGGAGACCTTCGCCATCGACCTGTGGGACGAAGCTGCGTTGCGCCGCGAGATACTGCATCTCGGGCATCGCGTGGCGGCTCGACTGCGCGAGGCCGGGAAGGTGGCAGGGGTGGTGGCGTTGAAGCTGCGCTACAGCGACTTCTCCACTCTTTCGCGCAGCAGGACGCTTCCGGTGCCCAGCAACGCGGCAGGGGACCTTGTGGGAGCCGCCGAGGGCCTGCTGGAAAAGCTCGGCACACGACCCCAGGCCGTGCGGCTCGTGGGGATCCGGGCGGAAAAGCTGGGGCACGCCGGGGGCGGGATGCAATTGAGCATCGACCCGCGCGATGACAATTGGCGGGCGGCCGAGGCAACCATGGATTTAATCCGGTCCCGGTTCCCCGCGGGCGCCCTTCGGCCGGCATCACTGCTGGACCATGGGCAAAATGAGAAAAAACCCGGGCAGCCATCTTGACACATTCGCCGTGAGTCTGCCCAGAGTTGAATCCTGACTACCTTATTAGCGAGTTTCGGGACTATTCTGGAAGTAGACGTTAGCCAGCCGGATCGGCCGGGAACATTGCCAAGGCGTACAACGTTCAAGTAGGTAAAGGCGAAAGCCGGGACCGTGAAGTGAAGGGGAAGAGACGATGCCACTTTCCGAGCATGAGCAGCGTCTTCTGGAGCAGCTGGAAAAGCAGCTACATGAGGACCATCGCTTCGCCTCGACGATGAAATCTGCGTCGACGGCGGGGAACTATTCAACGCGCAACCTAGCACTGGGTGCGTTGATCGGTATCGTTGGGCTTGGTGTGCTGATCTTTGGCGTTTCAAGCCAAGTGATCATGGTTGGCGTCCTGGGTTTCATTGTCATGTTTGGCGGCGTGTACCTGGCTCTTTCGCGCAAGGGCGGCACCAAGAAGAACGGCGCCCCCGGAGCCGCCAAGAATCCGCAGAAGCCCGGATTCATGAGCGATCTGGAAAACAAGTGGGAACAGCGCAAGCGTGACGAGCACGGTTCCTAGTACTCGATAACAGATTCGCCGGAGCTTCACGCTCCGCCACAACCTTTCGGCCAAGGCCCCGCAATCGCGGGGCCTTGGCTTCTTAATGCCCCGGCGGTTCCGGACCCAACGGGGCGCGGCTCCATCGGAGTGCGCCACTGGCCGGGTGCCCGCAGGAAGTGAAATTCCCCTCCGCAGGGGCCGGGGGATGTCGGCGACGCGCCGAGTATGACCAATCGGCGTAAATTTTATTCCCCGCCAGTCGCGCAGCCCCACAGTGGCCGCCCCCGTTTTCCTCCACTTTGCCCCACGTCCACCGCTCCGCGCCGGGCCCCTCCTGCCGTGGTTCGCTGAATTGCCTTATGAATCGGGGTTTTTTCAAAATCTCCAATGTGTCGCCCGTCACCCAGTGTTTTCTGGGAGTTTGATCTGAATAAGATCCCCTCCACTTCGCCCCCCGCTGGAATTCCGCGGAAAATCAACAGTTTTCGTTCTATTTTCACGCCAAAATGCCGGATCGGTCGTTGACAGTGGAGGGTTGTGGAGTAAAGTGGAGCGAAATAGAGGGGAATGGAGCAAGTTGCTTCTTTCAACCGGGAGGCGGTCTGTATGTTCCTTGGAACGTATACGCCGCGCCTGGACGAGAAGGGGCGATTGATCCTCCCGGCCAAGTATCGGGACGAATTAGCCAATGGTTTGGTTCTGACTCGTGGCCAGGAACGCTGCATCTACGTCTTTAGCCAACGTGAATTCGAGAAGCAGCATGAGCAAATGAGCCAGGCTCCCATCTCGTCACGCCAGGCGAGGGACTATGCACGTGTTTTTCTCTCCGGTGCTTCGGATGAATTGCCGGACAAGCAAGGGCGGGTCACCATTCCGTCCATGCTTCGAACATATGCGGGGCTGGACCGCGAGGTCACAGTGATCGGCGCGGGCAACCGGGTCGAGATTTGGGATTCCACCGCGTGGAATTCCTACCTCGAACAACAGGAGAACGTGTTCTCCGAAACGGATGACGAAGTACTTCCGGGGTTCTAGCCACAACACAGTGGTTGTAAGCCCGAAAGTGGCTTGGATGAGATCTCCAGCCGCCCGTGCAACGCGCATCCTGACTCCACTTCCCCGGAGCCAGGCTGGGCCACAGCGGGTCGGAGGGGGATCTGATTCCAGCCAAAACCTGAAGCACAACGCCCACGCGAAAGGGGGAGCGGTGAATTTAGACGGAGCCGCAGAGCGACCCGCCTCGGAACGCCATGTTCCAGTACTGCTCGATCGATGCGTAGGGCTTTTGGAGCCGGGGATTGAAGCCGGCATTGCCGCGCGCGGCCGTGCCGTGGTCGTGGATTGCACCCTGGGCATGGGTGGACACTCGGAGGCCCTGTTGCAGCGGTTCCCCGACCTCCACCTGATCGGGCTTGACCGTGACGAACAGGCACTGGCCTTGGCCGGGGCTCGCCTGGAACCCTATGCAACCCGCACGGACCTCGTCCATGCCATTTACGACGAGATCGCCGACGTCGTGGACGATCTCGGGTTTGACGGGATCGACGGCGTGCTCTTTGACCTTGGGGTTTCCTCCCTGCAGCTGGACGAACGGGAGCGCGGCTTCGCCTACTCCTACGACGCGCCGCTTGACATGCGCATGGACACATCGCGCGGCCCAACCGCGGCCGACATCGTCAATGAATACAGCGAAGCGGAATTGGTGCGCATCATCCGGGCCTGGGGCGAGGAAAAGTTCGCCGGACGCATCGCCTCGGCAATCGTCGAGACACGCAAAACCAAGCCGTTCAGCACCACGGAGGAGCTGGTCGCGGCCATCCGCTCCGTCGTTCCGGCCGCGGCCGCCCGCACCGGGGGACACCCCGCCAAGCGGACGTTCCAGGCACTTCGCATCGAAGTCAACGAGGAACTCGACGTGTTGGATCGGGCCATTCCGGCAGCCATGAATTCCCTGCATGTCGGAGGGCGGGTGGTGGTGATGAGCTACCACTCGCTGGAGGACAAGATCACCAAGCGGCATTTCGCCGCCGGATCCAAATCCTCGGCACCGGCGGGTTTCCCCGTCGAGCTGGAGGAGCACAAGGCGCAGTTCAAGGTCCTCACCCGGGGAACCGAGAAGCCAACCGACCAAGAAATCGCAGAAAACTCACGTGCAGCCTCAGCCAAGCTGCGAGCCGTGGAACGCATCCTGAAGAGGAGCTGATTATGAGCAACCGGACACCCAACCGCGTACGTTCTCGCGTCATCGAGCTTCCCGCAACCCAGGGTGCCAACGCGCTCAGCCATGCCCCGCAGCCCGTGCCGGCGACCCGCCCCCAGGAACCGGCAGCCAGGCGCCGCACGACGCTCTCGGTGGTTCCGGCGCTCGGGTCCAAGCGCCGGGTCCCGTTCATCGTCTCGATCTTCGCCCTTGTCATCGCCTCGGTGGTGGCCGTGTTGCTGATCAACGTGTACATTGCCAACGGCCAGTACACGGCGGTTGACCTGCGTGGGCAGGAACGCACGCTCTCGCAGGAAAACGAGGCGCTGCGCCAGGAGGCCCTGTACCTAGGAGCGCCCCAGGTGGTCGCCAAGAAGGCCGCCGAACTGGGCATGGTCAAGCCCGGCGCGCCCGCGGCCATCAACCTGGAAACCGGAAAGGTCAGCGGGACAGCGACCGCGGCCGAGAAGCCGGCCAAGGACGCCTCAGCAAAGGCCCTCGCCCTGAAGGCACCCGCGAAGCCCGAGGCCCCGGTCGCCGCGAAGGCCCCGGCCCCCACCGCGGTGCCGACAACCCCGGCGATTGCGCCGGAGGCCCCGGCGGACAACTGGGATGCAGCAAATACCCCGGTTTCCAAAGCCGACGCCCCCGAGACGACCGACGGTGCCCGCCCCAAGTTTTCCAAGTCCGAGCTCAACGGCGGAACGATCCCGGCGCCGAGCCTGAAGACCCCGGGACAATAGGGGTATCTTGGATCCCGGGCCATCCCCGGGCCACGACTAGCACCACCACGCCCACCCGGTATGAGCTGAGGACAGTATGCCCAAAAAATCCGCATCCAACACCGGAGCCACGCATCCGCGCCTGCGCATGGTCGTGGTCTTCGCGTTGGTACTGCTCCTGCTTATCGGCGGCCGCCTGTTCTTCGTCCAGTCGCTCAATGCCCAGGCGGTCGCGGCCGACGCGGTCAAGAATCGCACCCGGGTCCAGGAAACCCAGCCCAAGCGCGGACAGATCCTGGATACCAAGGGCACCATCCTGGCCACCAGTGTCGATCGCTATGACCTGGTCATCGACCAACGCAAGGTCAATGCGGACAAGCCAATCGTCCGCAACAAGCCGTCCGGCGGCGCCACCCGCGAAAAGGTCAGCATCGAACAAGCCGTGGGCGAGTTGGCCGGAATCCTCGACCAGGACGTCAACACTGTGCGCACCGCCATCGTCGGGGATCCCGGGGCCAAGAAAAACGCGTATTCGGTCGTGGCCAAGGGCGTGACGCCCGAAGTGCGCAACGCGGTCATGGAACTTCGCATCCCCACCCTGACCGGCCAGCTTCGCAGCGAGCGGCAGTACCCCAACGGGGTTGTTGCAGGACCGCTGTTGGGATTCGTGAAGAACTCCGAGGACCAGCAGTCCCACAACGGCGCCGAAGGCCTGGAACTGAGCCA
Source organism: Paeniglutamicibacter sp. GQ140 (assembly GCF_059759235.1). Taxonomy (NCBI): domain Bacteria; kingdom Bacillati; phylum Actinomycetota; class Actinomycetes; order Micrococcales; family Micrococcaceae; genus Paeniglutamicibacter; species Paeniglutamicibacter sp. GQ140. The sequence continues at coordinate 299,030 of NZ_JCAXDW010000004.1, read as the reverse complement.
GAACGATCGCCTGACGGGAACCGCCGGAACGCGCACCTACGAGATCGGTGCCGACGGCGTGCGGATCCCCGTGGCGGAAATGACGGAGGTGCCGGCGGTCGACGGCCAGGACATCAAGCTGACCATCGACGGCGACATCAACTTCATCGCCCAGGAAGAGGCCCTGAAGAAGCAGAATCAGTTCAACGCGGATTGGGTCTCCGTGATCGTCACCGAGGTGAAGACCGGACGCATCATCGCCATCGGGGACTCAAACCAGATGGACCCCAACGACCCCAGCGCGACCGAGGCCCGCTTCCGCACCTCGGCCTCGATCACCCAGGCCTTCGAGCCGGGTTCCACCGGCAAGATGCCCACCTTTGCCGCGGCACTGGAGGAGGGCGTGATGAAGCCCACCGACGCGTTCAGGGTGCCCAACGCCTACACGATCAACAAGGAAACCATCAACGACTCGTTGAAGCACTCGACCTACGACATGACGGCCGCGGGCATCTTTGCCCGCTCCTACAACACCGGCACCGTCATGATCGGCAACAAGATGAGCAACGAGACGCGCTACAAGTACATGAAGAAGCTCGGCCTGGGCAAGGCCATCAACATCGGACTTTCCGGGGCCAGCCAGGGCATCCTTGCGGCCCCGCAGGACTGGGAACGCCGCCAGCAGTATGCGACCATGTTCGGCCAGGCCTACACCCAGACCGCGCTGCACACCGCGCAGATCACCCAGGCGATCGCCAACGGCGGCGTGCGCATCGACCCGACGCTGATCGATTCCTTCATCAACCCCGACGGCACCGTCGAGAAGGCCGCCGCGCCCAAGAGCGAGCGGGTGTTCTCCGAGAAGACCTCGAAGGAGATGCTCAGGATGATGGAGACTGTGGTCCAGGAAGGCACCGGCACTAAGATGGCAGTGTCCGGTTACCGCGTTGGCGGCAAATCGGGCACCGGCCAGGCCGCCGGACCCAACGGCGGCTACGACGGGTACACCAACTCGTTCGCCGGCGTCGCCCCGCTTGACGACCCCGAGATTGCAGTCGTGGTCACGATGTACCGGCCCAAGGGAAACTGGAAGTCGTGGTCGGTTGGCGACACCTTTAGCGAAGTCATGAGCAAGACCCTGAGCGCCTACAACGTTGCGCCGAGCAATTCGAAGCCCAACGGCTACGACGTGTTCATCGGATCCGAACAAAAGAAATCTTGGTAATGCCTGAAGCCCTCACCCCCCGCGCGGCGGAAGCCCTGCTGCGTCCACTGGACAATAGCGCCACCACATTGACCGCAATGCTCGAATACCTGCATGAGACCGGGCGCGGCGCGAACATCATCGGAGACGGCGGGGCGACGGTCACCGGGATCTGCCTGGACTCCCGCGCCGTGCAGCCCGGGGACTTGTATGTGGCCGCGCCCGGTGCCCGGTTCCACGGAGCGCAATTCGCCCAGGCAGCCCTCCAGGCCGGCGCCGCCGCCATCCTGACGGACATCGAGGGCGAGGCCGCCGCGTCGGCCCTCGGGCTGCCGGTGCTGCTGGTGGACCAGGTCCGCGAGGTCATCGGGGAACTCTCCGCCCTGGTCTACGGCACCGATGAGTCATGTCCCGAACTCTTCGGGCTCACCGGCACCAACGGCAAGACCACCACCAGCTACATGATCCGCTCGGTGCTCCGCGCCCTGGGGCGGGAGACCGGCCTGGTGGGCACCATCGAGATTGCCGCCGGGCAGACACCGATCCCCAGCATCCTCACCACGCCCGAGGCCCCCCAGCTGCACGGCCTGATGGCACGCATGCGGGAACTGGGCGTCGCAGCGGCAACCATGGAGGTCTCCTCCCACTCGCTGTCCTACCGGAGGGTCGACGGACTGCGCTTCGCCGTCTCCGGCTTCACGAACCTCACCCAGGACCACCTGGACCTGCATGGCTCCATGCAGGAATACTTCGACACCAAGGCGCTGCTCTTCGACCTGGAACGCAGCGACCGCGCGGTGATCACCGTGGACGACGCGTGGGGACGGAAGATGGCCGCACAGGCCACGGCCGAGGTCTGGACCCTGGCCAGCGACCCGGCGACCGACGCCGACTGGGTCATCGACAACGTGGTCCCTGCCGGGCTGGGCCACAGGTTCCAGCTGCGCGGGCCCGAGGAGACCGTCCTGGAGCTGGGCACGGGACTGCCCGGGGACTTCAACGTCTCCAACGCGGCCCTGGCCGTCCTGATGGTCCTGGCGTCCGGGGTCGACCCGGACCGGCTGCAGGAGGCCCTGAACGAGGCCAATCCGCTGACCGTCGAGGTGCCCGGCCGCATGCAGGTCATCGCCGAGGCCCCGGCATCCATCGTCGACTTCGCCCACAACCCCGACGCCCTGGCCCGTGCCCTGGCCTCGGTGCGCTCGGCGGAACCCGGATCCCGGGTGATCGTGGTCTTCGGGGCCACCGGTGAGCGCGATGCGACCAAGCGCCCGATCATGGGAGCCGTGGCCGCCAGACACGCAGACGTGGTCATTGTCACTGATGACGACCCGCACTCCGAGGACCCCGCACCCATTCGGGCCGCGGTGGCTGCCGGGGCGCGTGCGGAAATCCAGGCGCAGGGCCTGCGCACCGAGGTCCGGGAGATCCATCCGCGGGCCGCGGCAATTGCGGCGGCAGTAGCCCTGGCGGGGGAACGGGACACCATCCTGGTGGCCGGGCGCGGCCACGAGGTATTCCAGGAAGTCATGGGCGAGAACCTGGAACTCGACGACCGCGAGGAACTGCGCCGGGCACTGCTGGCACACGGCTTCAGCCCCCTGTCGGCCGTTTCCGATTCCTTCGATCCCACGGATGAAGGGTAAAGTCCTAGGTGCCATGATTGATCTTCTTTCCGCCGAAATCGCCGAAATCACCGGCGGGCGACTCACCTCAACGGCTAGCGCCGACACACCCGTCCTCGGGGTCGACACCGACTCGCGCAGCTGCGAAACCGGCTGGCTCTTTGTAGCCAAGCCGGGGGAGTCCTCCGACGGGCACCACTTCATCGACGCTGCCCTGAAACAGGGGGCGGTGCTGGCCCTGGCCGAGCGCGAGACCCACTCCGCCGACGGTGCCCTGCACCCCGCGATCATCGTCCCCGACGCCGTCATCGCCATGGGCCAGATCGCCGCCGCCATCGTCGAGCGCCTCAAGGCCTCCAACGGGTTGCGGGTGGTGGGCATCACCGGCTCGGCCGGCAAGACCACCACCAAGGACCTGCTGGCCGCATTACTGGAGAAGCTGGGCCCCACGGTGGCACCGGTGGGCTCCTACAACGGCGAGGTCGGCGTCCCGCTGACGGTCTTCCGGGCCACCGCCGAGACCAAGTACCTCATCATGGAAATGGGTGCCACCGGCGTCGGCCACATCCGCTACCTCACCGACATGGTCCACCCCGAGGTCGGGGTGGTCCTGGGCGTCGGCTCGGCCCACGCCGGGGAATTCGGCGGCATCGAGAACATTGCCAAGGCCAAGGGCGAGATGGTCGAGGCCCTGCCCGCGACCGGTCTTGCGGTGCTGAACAACGACGACAACCTCGTGGCCGCCATGCGCACCCGCACCGTGGCCCCGGTCCGCCCCTTCGGCGTGCAGCGCACCGCCGAGAACTCCGCGCCGGGAGTTTGGGCCCGGGACCTGGACGTCGACGCCGACGGCCACCCCGTCTTCACCCTGGTCGCGGCCGATTCCTCGGAACACCCGGTGACCAGCGGGCTCATCGGGCGCCACCACGTGGCCAACATCCTTGCAGCCGCCACCGTGGCGGAGTACCTCGGCCTGGCTCCGGCGACGATCGCCGCGACCCTCCAAGGCCTGGGCCCGACCAGCCGCTGGCGGATGGAACGCATCGAACGGGCCGACGGGGTGAGCATCATCAACGATGCCTACAACGCCAACCCTGACTCGATGCGGGCTGCGCTGCGCACCCTGGCCGAACTCGGACTGCCCGACGCGCAGGGCAACGCCCGGCGCACCTGGGCCGTGCTGGGTGAAATGCTCGAACTCGGCGAGGACTCCCGCCACGAACACGACATGCTGGGCCGCATCGCGGTCCGCATGAACATCAAGAAGCTGCTCGTCGTGGGGCGCGGTGCCAAGCTGGCCTACAACTCCGCGGTGCTCGAGGGCAGCTGGGGCGACGAGGCGTACTACGCCGAGGACGCCAGGGCGGCCGCGCGGATCCTGAACGAGAACCTGCTTCCCGGGGACATCGTGCTCTTCAAGTCTTCCAACGGCTCGGGGCTTCGGCACCTGGGCGACCAAATTGCCGAAACTACCAGCGGTGCTTCCGCCGCAAAGGAGGGCTCGGCGCAGTGATTGCTCTAATCATGGGATCCGGCATTGCCTTGATCTTCACGATGGTCATCATGCCATTGTTCATCCGCATGCTCACCCGCCGGCAGTACGGGCAGGTGGTCCGCGACGACGGCCCGACCAGCCACGCCACCAAGTCGGGCACCCCCACCATGGGCGGGGTCATCATCATTGCCGCGGTCATCCTCAGCTACTTCGCCACCCACGGGCTGCTGGCCCTGATGCAGCGGCCCTCCTCCGGCATCACCGCCAGCGGCCTGCTGGTGCTGTTGCTCTTCGCCGGCATGGGACTGGTCGGGTTCCTGGACGACTTCATCAAGATCGCCAAGAAGCGCTCGCTCGGCCTGCGGGCCTGGGAGAAGATCGTGCTGCAGGCCGCGGTGGGCATCGGCTTCGCCGTGCTGGCGCTGAATTTCCCCAATGCCCAGGGGCTGACCCCCGCCTCGACGGCGATCTCCTTCCTGCGCGACACCAACGTGGACCTGGCCTTTGCCGGCCCGCTGCTCGGGCTGGTCCTGTTCGTGCTGTGGTCCAACCTGATCGTCACCGCCACCACCAACGGCGTGAACCTCACCGATGGCCTCGACGGGCTGGCCACCGGCGCCTCGATCATGGTCTTCGGCGCCTACACCATCATCGGGATCTGGCAGCAGAACCAGGCCTGCGGCGTCAACGTCACCTCGAACGTCTGCTACACCGTCCGCGACCCCATGGACCTGGCGATGCTCGGCGCGATCCTTTGCGGCGCGCTGGTCGGGTTCCTGTGGTGGAACGCCAAGCCGGCCAAGATCTTCATGGGTGACACCGGGTCGCTGGCCATCGGCGGCGCCATCGCCGCCTTCGCCATCCTCTCCCGTACGCAGATCCTGCTGCTCGTGCTGGCGGGCCTCTTCGTCCTCATCGCGCTCTCGGTGATCATTCAGGTCGGGTTCTTCAAGCTTTCCGGCGGCAAGCGCGTCTTCAAGATGGCTCCGCTGCAGCATCACTTCGAGCTCTCCGGCTGGGCCGAGGAGAACGTGGTGGTACGGTTCTGGATCCTGGGCGGGCTCTTCGTGGCCGCCGGCCTGGGGATCTTCTACTCCGAATGGGTCGTGGCCCTGTGACCCGCGCCAGCCTGGACCACCTCACCCGCTGGGAATCGAACTGGGCGGGACTGCGGGTCGTCGTGGCGGGCCTGGGCCTGTCCGGCTTCTCCGCCGCCGACACGCTGATCGAACTCGGTGCCCGGGTCGTCGTCATCGACGGTGCGGACACCGAGGTCAACCGTTCGCGGGCCGACACCCTGAAGATCGTTGGCGCCGCCGACGTGCTTCTGGGTGCTGGGCACACCGACGCGCTGCCGCCCATCGACGGCCAGGCGCCGCAACTGCTCATTGCCTCCCCGGGCTGGAACCCGCGCCAACCCATGCTCGCCGCGGCCGCAGAGGCCGGGATCGAGATCTGGGGCGACGTGGAGCTGGCCTGGCGGGTGCGCGAGAAGGAAGGGCGCAAGCTGGCCGAGTGGGTCGTCATCACCGGCACCAACGGCAAGACCACCACGGTGGGCATGACCGAGTCGATCCTCAAGGCGGCAGGGCTGCGCGCCATCGCCGCCGGCAACGTCGGCACCCCCATCCTGGATGCGGTCCGCGACCCGGAGGGCTTCGACGTGATCGCCGTGGAGCTCTCCAGCTTCCAGCTGCACTTCACCCACTCCATCTCCCCGCTGGCCTCCGTGGTGCTGAACATCGCCGAGGACCACGTGGACTGGCACGGCGGGTTCGAAAACTACAAGGCCGACAAGGCCAAGATCTACGAGCGCACCCGCGTCGCGGCCATCTACAACGCCGACGAGCCCGTCGTGGAGGCCATGGTCGAAAATGCCGACGTCGTCGAGGGCTGCCGCGCGATCGGCTTCACCACCGGAGTCCCGTCGCTGAGCATGGTCGGGGTGGTCGAGGACCTGCTGGTGGACCGCGCCTTCATCGAGGACCGGCGAAACTCCGCCGCCGAACTCATCGCCCTGGACCAAATCGGCGAGGTCGTGCCCCGGCACACCGCCGCCAACGCCGCGGCAGCCGCCGCCCTGGCCCGGGCCTGCGGCGTCGAACCCGCGGCCGTGGCCGCGGGACTGTCCGGCTTCGATTCCGGGGACCACCGCATCCAGGCCGTTGCCCGCCGCGACGACGTGCTGTGGATCAACGACTCCAAGGCGACCAACCCCCATGCCGCCGGCGCCTCGCTGGGGGCCTTCTCCTCCGTCGTGTGGATCGCGGGCGGGCTGTCCAAGGGCGTGGAATACGACGAATTGGTATCGTCCCATGCCAAGCGGCTCAAGGCCGTCGTGGTCATCGGCACCGACACCGCCAAGCTGCTCGGCGCCCTTGAACGACACGCACCGCAGGTGCCGGTGATCATGGCCGAGGTGCGCGAAAATGGTGTCGAGGGCGGCGCCGGAACCACCGGCACGGCCAGCGGCTGGGCCGTGATGGCGCAGGCCGTCAAGGCGGCCGCCGGGATCGCCGAGGCCGGGGACACCGTGTTGATGGCGCCGGCGGCGGCATCAATGGACCAATTTTCCTCATACGCACAACGCGGCAATGCCTTCATCGACGCGGTCCGTGCGCTCATGGGGGACGACCCCAGGTAAGGAGCAGTCGTGAGCGGCACATCCCGCAGCCCACGGGGCAGGAGCGCCAAGGCCGGCACCGCAGGCCCCAAGCGCGGCCGGGGTCGGGAACCGCGTGGACTGGCGAAGTGGTTCACCCGCATCGAGGACCCCTCGCTGCGCGGCGCCCAAATCAACTACTACGTCGTGCTGGGCACCACGCTGGCGTTGACCTTCATGGGCCTGATCATGGTGCTGTCCTCTTCCTCGGTGGAGGCGATCGCGCGCAACCAGTCGGCCTTCGACGCCTTCTTCAAGCAGTCGCTGTGGGCGCTGGTCGGCGTGGTCTGCCTGGGGTGCATGCAACTGATTTCCCTGCCGACGCTGAAGAAGCTGGCCTGGCCGGCACTCGGGGCGGCGGGGCTGTTGCTGGTGCTGGTGCTGCTCATCGGGCAGGAAATCTACGGCAACAAGAACTGGATCTACTTCGGTCCCTTCTCGGTCCAGCCCTCCGAATTCGCCAAGGTCGCCCTCGCCCTCTGGGGCGCCTGGGTGGTCGAGCGCAAGGCCAAGCTGATGGACCAGTGGAAACACGCGGTCATCCCGCTGCTGGCGCCCTTCGGGCTGCTGGTGGTGCTCCTGGTGCTGCTGGGCCGCGACCTGGGCACCGCGCTGATCCTGCTGCTGATCCTGGCCGTGGTGATGTTCGTCGGGGGTGCGAAGGCCAAGCTCTTCGGCATCGCGGGCCTCATCGGCGTGGTGGGGATCGTGGCGATGGTGCTGCTTGCCCCCAACCGCATGGGCCGGATCCTGGCCTGGCTGCACATCGCCTGCGGCGACGGACCCCAGGACTATTGCTACCAGGCCGAGCAGGGGCTCTTCGCCCTGGCCTCCGGCGGCTGGTTCGGCGTGGGCCTGGGCCAGTCGCGGCAGAAGTGGTCGCACATCCCCGAGGCCCAGAACGACTTCATCTTCGCGGTGCTCGGCGAGGAAATGGGCCTGCTGGGCACCCTCTTCGTCATCGTGCTCTACGGGATGCTGGCGGTCGCCATGTACCGCATCGCGGTGCGCACCGGCACCGTGTTCGGGCGCGTTGCCATCAGCGGCATCATGGCCTGGCTGATTGGCCAGGCCTTCATCAACATCGGCATGGTCACCGGCCTGCTGCCGGTCATCGGCGTCCCGCTGCCCTTCATTTCCTCCGGCGGCTCGGCCCTGCTCGCCGCCTTCCTGGGCATCGGGGTGGTGCTGTCCTTTGCCCGGGAACAACGCGTTAGACTGCAACCGGCCGGAACCCCGCGCGGCATGGCTGCCCTTCTGGCGAAGCGCCGTGCGGCCAAGGAATCCGCCTGAAACACCGATCCCTCCGAAAGTAGTGCACGTATCCCCATGACTGAGCCCCTACGAGTGGTGATCGCCGGCGGCGGAACGGCCGGACACATCACCCCCATGATTGCCATCGCCGACGCCCTGCGCGACGCCGCGCCCAGCACGCAGATCACCGCGGTGGGAACCGCCAACGGCCTGGAGACCAGGCTGGTGCCCGAGGCCGGGTACGAGCTGCGCACCATTGCCAAGGTCCCCATGCCGCGCCGGCCCTCCCTGGACCTGCTCAAGCTGCCCTTCCGCTTCCGCGCCGCGATCAAGGCCGCCGGTGCCATCCTTGACGACACGGGCGCCCAGGCGGTGCTCGGGGTCGGGGGCTACGTGTGCACCCCGGTCTACCTGGCGGCGAAGAAGCGCGGGCTGCCGATCTTCGTCCACGAGGCCAACGCGCGCGCCGGGCTGGCCAACAAGGTCGGTGCCCGGTACGCCGCCGGCGTCGGGGCCGCCTTCAGCGGCACCGGGCTGCCCGGGGCGAAGGTCATCGGCATGCCGATGCGCGGCTTCGTGGCGGGAATGGACCGGGAGGCACAGCGCGAGGGGGCCCGCCGCGCCCTGGGCTTCACCGGGGACGCCCCGGCACTGGTGGTCACCGGAGGATCCTCGGGGGCGGCGTCCATCAACGCGACCATCGCCGCGGGCCTGGGCGAACTCACGGGCGCCGGGGTGCAGGTCCTGCACATCACCGGGAGCGGCAAGGCCGTGCTCGACGCCGCGGGCAAGCCGCTGGCCGCGGACGGATACCGGCAGGTCGAGTACGTCGACTCCATGGACCAGGCCTACGCGGCGGCCGACCTCATGGTCGCCCGCTCCGGGGCCGGGACGGTGTGCGAGCTTGCGGTCGCGGGCACCCCCTCGGTGCTCGTCCCGCTGCCCATCGGCAACGGCGAGCAGCGCCTGAACGCCGCGGACCTGGTCGCCGCCGGCGGCGCGCTGCTGGTGGACGACGCCGACTTCACCCCCGACTACCTGGCCACGACGCTGCTGCCGCTGCTGAAGGACCCGCAGGCGCTTGCCGCCATGGGCGCGGCGGCCAAGGCCCAGGGGCGCAGCGACGCGGCTGCCGTCATGGCCGCCATGATCCGCGAGTCGCTCGGCCACGGAACACCGCCACAAACCTCCAACACGGGAAGCTAAGGGACATGCAGGAACAACACACACTGGCCACGCTGGGCAACGTCCACCTGCTGGGCATCGGCGGGGTGGGCGTCTCGGCGGTTGCCAGGCTGATGCTGGCCCGCGGGCTGAACGTCTCGGGAACCGACGCCAAGGACCTTCCGGTGCTCGATGACCTGCGCGAGGCCGGCGCCCGCATCAATGTCGGCTACGCCGCGGCCAACCTCGGCGATGCCGACACCGTGGTGGTCTCCTCGATCATCAAGGGGGGCAACCCGGAATACGACGAGGCCCTGGCCCGCGGGCTGCGCATCCTGCACCGCTCCGAGGGGCTTGCCGCCACCATGGAGGGGCACCGGGTCATCACCGTGGCCGGGACCCACGGGAAGACCACCACGACCTCGCTGATCGCCTTCATGCTGCGCGAGGCCGGGATCTCCCCGACCTTCGCCGTCGGGGCGAACATCGCCTCGCTGGGCGTGAACGCGGAATACGGGCAGGGCAGGGTGTTCGTGGCCGAGGCCGACGAATCCGATGCCTCGTTCCTGAACTACGCCCCCGATGTCGCGGTCGTCACCAACGTCGAGGCCGACCACCTTGACCACTACGGCAGCGTCGAGGCGGTGCACCGGGCGTTCTACGACTTCGCCTCGCTGCTTCCGGATTCCGGCCTGCTGATCTGCTGTGCCGATGATCCGGGCTCCCTGGCCCTGGCCGTGCGGATGCGCCGCGAGCGCCCGGCGTTGCGCGTGCAGACCTACGGCTTCTCCGAGGGCGCGGACCGCAGGCTGAGCGACGCGAAGCCGGTCGGACTGCGCTTCGCCTGCACCATGGAGTGGGGAAGCGGTGAAACGGCGGAACTGGAACTTGCCGTGCCGGGAAACCACAACCTGCTCAATGCGGCCGCGGCCTTCGCCGTGGGCCTGGACTGCGGCCTGGAGCCCGAGGCGGCGGTGGCGGGCCTGGGTGCCTTCACCGGTGCCGCGCGCCGCTTCGACTTCCGCGGCGAGGCCGGGGGAGTGCGGGTCTTCGACGACTACGCCCACCACCCCACCGAGGTGACCGCCGCCCTGCGCGCCGCCCGCGCGGTCGCCGGCGACGGGGCCGTGCACGTCCTGTTCCAGCCGCACCTCTTCTCCCGCACCAAGGAATTCCACCGCGAGTTCGCCGCGGCCCTCTCGCTGGCCGATTCGGCGCACGTCCTGGAAATCTACCCGGCACGTGAAACCCCGATTCCCGGGGTGACCAGCGAATTGCTGACCCGCGAGCTGAACACCGCCGGGGGGCTGGTGTCCATGGCACGGGCCGCCGAGGTGCTTGCGGACCTGGCCAGCCCCGGGGACGTGATCATGACCATCGGCGCCGGGGACGTCACCGAGCAGGCCGGCGCCATCGTGGCCGCGCTGGAAAAACGTCTGGGCAGCTGATGGCAGGCAAGGCCGGGCACGGGCAGGGCCCCAACAATGTCCTGGACCTGCCCGAGGATCCCGGGGTGCGCGCCAGACGGCGTTGGCTCATCGGCGGATCGGTGGTCGCAGGTCTCGTGGTCGTCCTGGTCCTCGTGCTGACGTTTTCGCCGATCCTGGCGATCAAGTCGGTCACGGTCTCGGGCAATTCGCTGGTCAGCGACAGGACCGTCGAACAGGCCCTCGAGCCGCTGCACGGCGTGCCGCTCTCGCGGGTCGGGACCGGACGGGTCATGGAGCTGCTGGCGGGGGAGCCCGCCGTGAAGGACGCCATCGTCCAGGCCGAGGCGCCCAACACGCTGCACGTCCAGGTCGTCGAATTCGTCCCCGTGGCGGTGCTGCTCGAAGGGAAGAAGCGCTCCCTGGTGGGTCCCGAGGGGCAGGTCCTGGCCTCGCTGAGGGCGAAGGACAAGCCGAAGCTTCCCACCATCCGATCCTCGAAGGTGACCAAGGACCCCAAGGTGTTTTCGATGCTCACCCGGGTTCTCTCAGAACTACCGGATAAGCTATTGGCGAACGTGGATCACGCGACGGCCACCAGCAAGGACTTTGTCGAGCTCAAGCTCAACAGCGGACAACTGGTGATTTGGGGCAACGACCAGGACGCGGCGCTCAAGACCCAGGTCCTGGAGGCACTTTTGGGGGCCCCGAAGGACAAGAAGGCACCCATCAAGGTGTACGACATTTCCAGCCCGCAGCACCCGGTGGCCCGGTAACGGACCTCCAGGGGCCCGAATACAAGAAAAATCAACGACTTAGGGGCGACACGCGGCCTTGGTCGTTGCATGTACGAACTGTGAAACATAGCGTTTTCATAGCGGTTGCTTGACATAACTATAACCTTCGAGTTGAGGGTTAACGTTGGTCCGGTTGAGCTTCCTCGGTCAGCAGCACATCGAACAAGGGAATCAGGACGTGGCAGCTCCACAGAACTACCTCGCCGTCATCAAGGTCGTCGGCATCGGCGGTGGTGGCGTCAACGCCGTCAACCGCATGATCGAAGTTGGCCTGCGAGGCGTCGAATTTATTGCAATCAACACGGATGCGCAGGCATTGCTCATGAGCGATGCCGACGTCAAACTCGATGTGGGACGCGAACTTACCCGTGGCCTGGGTGCCGGAGCCAACCCCGATGTGGGACGCCAGGCAGCCGAGGACCACGCGGAGGAGATCGAGGAAGTGCTGCGCGGGGCCGACATGGTCTTCGTGACCGCCGGCGAGGGCGGCGGCACCGGCACCGGCGGCGCACCCGTCATCGCCCGCATCGCCCGCGGCCTCGGCGCGCTGACCATTGGCGTGGTCACCCGTCCGTTCACCTTCGAGGGCCGCCGCCGCGCGACCAGCGCCGAAAACGGCATCGAGGCGCTGCGCGACGAGGTCGACACCCTCATTGTCATCCCGAACGACCGCTTGCTCTCGATCTCCGACCGCAACGTCTCGGTCCTGGACGCATTCCGCCAGGCCGACCAGGTGCTGCTTTCCGGCGTCCAGGGGATCACCGACCTGATCACCACCCCGGGCCTGATCAACCTCGACTTCGCGGACGTCAAGTCCGTGATGCAGGGAGCCGGTTCGGCACTCATGGGCATCGGTTCGGCACGCGGCGAGGATCGCGCGGTCAAGGCCGCCGAACTCGCCATCGCCTCGCCGCTGCTGGAGGCCTCCATCGACGGCGCCCACGGCGTCCTGCTGTCCATCCAGGGCGGCTCGGACCTCGGTCTGTTCGAGATCAACGAGGCCGCACGCCTCGTGCAGGAAGTCGCACACCCGGAAGCCAACATCATCTTCGGCGCCGTCATTGACGACGCCCTGGGCGACGAGGCCCGCGTGACGGTGATCGCTGCCGGCTTCGACCAGGTCGATGCCACCAGCGCGCCGCAGACCCTGCAGCCGGCTGTCCGCAACGCCCCCGCCGCCCCGGCGGCGGCTCCCGCTGCTCCCGCCGCGGCACCGGCCTCGCCCCAGGCGGCACCCCGCCGCGAAGAGGTCCACGCTGCGGTTGCAACCGCGGATCCGGGCTTCGAGGAACTTCCTGCCATCGTTGAGCCGGATCTCTCGGCCACCAACGACGACCTGGACGTCCCGGACTTCCTGAAGTAAGCGGGACCAACGGCAGAAGGGAACCTTCCGAGCCCCATGTTGCGATACCAATCAGTGCTTGCCCCCGGCGTGCACATTGCATTCACATCCACGGCCGAAGGAAACCTTGCCTTCCACGTTCCGGATGATCGCGACGCCGTGCTGCTGCGGCGTCGCGATCTGGAACGTGGCCTGGGGCTGGGGGAGCAGCGGTTCAGCTACATGGACCAGATCCACTCTGCCACCGTGCTTGACGTGGACGGGCCCCCGCAGGAATCCGCCATACCCACCTGCGACGCACTGGTTTCGGCGGACGCCGCCCACCCCCTGGCCGTCATGGTCGCCGATTGCGTACCCGTCGTCCTTGTGGGGACCTCCACGCAGGGATCTGTCACCGCGGTCGCGCACGCGGGCCGCCGCGGATTGCTCGACGGAATCCTGACCGCAACCTTCAACCGCATGCGTGCGGCCGGAGCGGATGGCGTCGAGGCCTGGATCGGCCCGGCCATTTGCGGAAGCTGCTACGAGGTTCCCGCGGCCATGGCCGCGGAGGCCGAGGCGCTTCGTCCCGGGATCGGCTCCACCACCAGCCAGGGCACCGCCGGACTGGACCTGCCGCGGGCCGCGGCATCCGAACTTCGCGCTCTGGGCGTGGCGGTCACCGAATCCGGGGCCTGCACCCTGGAGGACGACACCTATTATTCCTACCGCCGCGACCCGCGCACCGGCCGCCTGGCCGGATTGGTTTGGCAGGCGACGGGCCGGGATGTCCACGCCGAGGCCGGTGCCCGGGCCTGACCGGCCGCCATCCGGGAACGGGGCCGCGGCGCGGCGCGCCGAACGACACAGGGCGACACACCGCCCGAATCGCACCGATGTCCTCCGGCACCGCCAAATGGTGCTGTAGCGTCGAGATAGCGGAGAGATTTGCGGTTCGGTAGACCGCCGACCGCGCACGATCAAAAGGAGAAGACCATGGCTGGCGCATTGCGCAAGACAATGATCTACCTGGGACTCGCCGAAGGTGACGAGAACTTCGAGGCCGAGAAGCACGACATTGAAGCGCGTGAAGATGTGCGCGTCGTCGAGCCGGTCCGCGAAGAGCCGGTTGCCGCACAGCCTGCTCCGGTAGCACAAGTGGCACCCCGCCCTGTCATCGAAAACGAATACCGGGCTCCGGTAACACCCATCAAGCGCGCACCTTCAGCACGGGACGAGGACTCTTCATTGCGTCAAATCACCACCGTTCATCCACGTTCTTACAATGACGCGAAAATCATTGGCGAGAACTTCCGTGACGGCATCCCCGTCATCATGAACGTCACGGACATGGGCGAAGCGGACGCCAAGCGTCTGGTCGACTTCTCCGCGGGGCTGGTCTTTGCCCTGCACGGCAGCATCGAGCGGGTCACCAACAAGGTGTTCCTGCTTTCGCCCTCCACGGTTGAGGTCCTGGGTGAGGACAAGAAACAGTCCGAAGACCAGGCAACCTTCTTCAACCAGAGCTAAGTCCAAGGGTTCGAAGGCATAGTGGAGCTTATTTTCGCGCTACTTTATGTGGTGCTGACGGTGCTGCAAGTCATGTTGCTGTTGCGCATAGTGCTCGATGTCACGGAGTCCTTTGCGCGCTCCTGGCGCCCGCGCGGTATGGCCCTGGTCGCGGTCTCATTGATTGCCAAGACCACGGATCCTCCGATGCGCTGGTTGCGCTCGCGCATTAAACCGCTAGATCTCGGCGGAATCCGCCTTGATTTGGCGTTCATCATTTTGTTCTTCGCCGTCATAGTGCTCAAGATCATTGTCAATAGTTTGGGTGTTGCAGCGGCGCAGGGATAGGCCTCGGAAGAGGCCTGAATTACGGTGCGACAAGGGTCAAGTCGATGAATTTTCGGAAAGAAAGTTCGTTTCCTTTAGCCTTTACCGGCCCAGTCGTTATAGTGTTGTCACATTAGGCGCAACGACTGCACCGGGTTGCGCACCAATAAACGGTAAGTGTACTCGGGCCGCACTTCAGCGGTTCGAGGAGAGAACCAAGTATCGAGGTGACCAGATGGCTCTCACGCCAGAAGATGTAGTCAACAAGCGATTTCAGCCGACGAAGTTTCGTGAAGGCTACGATCAGGATGAAGTTGACGATTTCCTAGACGAAATCGTTGTCGAGCTACGTCGTCTGACGCAGGAGAATGACGAACTGCGTCGCCGCCTGTCGGAAGCCGGCATCAGCGAAGGCGAACAGTCCGTACCAGCCCCTGTGGCAGCAGCCCCTGCAGCCAAGCCGGCCGAGGCGGAAAAGCCCAAGGATGCCAAGGCTCCCGAGGTCAAGAAGGAAGAGACCAAGGCTCCAGAAGCCCCCAAGGCAGCCGAGCCGGCCAAGGTCGTTGCAGCGGCCCCCGCCGCAGCAGCAGCCCCGGCCTCCACGGCCGAGTCCGCCGCCGGCGTCCTGGCCATGGCCCAGCGCCTGCACGACGAATACGTCTCCGCAGGTGTTGAACAGCGTGACAAGATCATCGCCGAAGCCCAGGTCGAGGCCAACAGCCTCGTTTCCGAGGCCGAGGAGAAGAGCCGCAAGACCCTGTCGGCACTGGAACAGCAGAAGACTGTTCTGGAGCGCAAGGTCGAGCAGCTGCGTGGCTTCGAGCGCGACTACCGCGCCCGCCTGAAGACCTACATCGAGGGTCAGCTGCGCGATCTGGAAGCCAAGGGCTCCATGGATACGGCAGAAGCCAAGGAAAACGGCTAATCTGTTTCAGCACTTGCCGCACATATTGATGGCTTAAGATTGTTGGCGGTCGGGTTACCGACCGCCAACAATGCGTTAAAGGACATGATGGAAGACAGCTCCACACCACCGGTGCCGCAAGGTGCCGCCAAGCCCGCACCCGGCAGTGGAACCGCACGGCGCCTCGTGCTGGCCACGAGCGTCCTGGCAGTGTTTGCCCTGGTCCTGGACCAGTTCACCAAGCGCATCGTGGAATCGTCGATGTACGAGGGCCAAGTCGTCGACGTCTTCGCTCCGTTGCTGCGCTGGTACTACATCAAGAATTCCGGCGCCGCGTTTTCCATGGGCGAGGGCTACACCTGGATCTTCAGCATCATCCAGGCGGCCGTGCTCCTCTACGTGGCGGTGTTCCTCGTGCGCAAGATCCGCGTGTGGCCCTGGGCCCTCGCCCTGGGCGGACTGATGGGCGGCGTCGCCGGAAACCTCACGGACAGGCTCTTCCGTCCGCCCTCTTTCGGACAGGGACACGTGGTTGATTTCATTGCCCTGCCGAACTTCGCGATATTCAACATCGCCGACATGTTCATTGTTTGCTCGATGATCGGGATCTGCCTGTTGCTCTTCACCGGCCGCGAACTCGATGGCAGCAGGTCCGTGGCGAAGAAGAAGCCGGAGCAGGACGCCGGGCCCGAGCCGCGGGAACAGCAGTGACCGGGGAACGCACCGAATCGCTGCTCGTCTCGCCGGAAGAGGCGGCACTGCGCATGGATGCATTCCTGGCCCAGCGGCTCGAGATCTCCCGCGCGCAGGCGGCACTGCTCTGCGCCGAGGGGAACGTGACGCTCGCCGGCAAGGTACTGGGCAAGTCCCGCAAGACCACTGCCGGCGACACCATCGAAGTCTTCATTCCGCTTCGGCCAGACCCACTAGAAATCAGGGTAGAACTCGTGGAAGACCTCAAGATCATTGCCGACGACGATGACTACGTCGTCATCGACAAGCCCGTGGGCGTCGCGGCACACCCCTCGCCGGGCTGGGTCGGCCCCACCGTGGTCGGCGCCCTGGCCGCCGCCGGCTACCGTATTTCCACCTCGGGATCGGCCGAACGCCAGGGCATCGTGCACCGACTGGACGTGGGCACCAGCGGCCTGATGGTGGTCGCCAAGACCGAACGCGCCTACACGGCGCTCAAGCGCGCGTTCAAGGAACGGACCCCGAAGAAGATCTACCACGCGGTCGTGCAGGGGCTGCCCGACCCGCTGGAAGGCACCATCAACGCTCCGCTGGGCCGCCATCCCGGACACGACTGGAAATTCGCCGTCATCGAGGACGGCCGCGACTCGGTGACCCATTACAAGGTCCTCGAGGCGTTTGGCCGCGCCTCGCTGGTGGAAGTCACCCTGGAAACCGGCCGCACCCACCAGATCCGCGTGCACTTCAGTGCCCTGCGGCATCCCTGTGCGGGAGACCAGACCTACGGGGCGGACCCGAAGCTGTCGGCCGCCCTCGGGCTGACCCGCCAGTGGCTCCATGCCCAAATGCTGGGGTTCTTCCACCCGGTCAACGGGGAGTGGGTCGAGTACACCAGCGACTACCCGCTGGATTTGAACAACGCCCTGGAGATGCTGCGCGACGGCAACTTCTAGTGTGTCCCCGGCGGCACCCGGCCCATGGCCGGGTGCCGCTCCACACATCGGTGCGCCCCGGTGGTCGGGTGTCGGTGTGAACGCCTAGACTGGATCGGTGGCTAGCTCTAATCGCGATGGATTCGTACACCTTCACACGCACACCGAATACTCAATGCTTGACGGTGCCGCGCGCCTGGCGGAACTCTTTGAGGAGACCAACCGGCTGGGCATGACGGCCTTGGCCACGACCGACCACGGCTATCTCTTTGGTGCCTTCGACTTCTGGAACAAGGCAACCCAGGCAGGGATCAAGCCGATCATCGGCATCGAAGCCTACGTCACCCCGGGCACCGCACGCGACGACAAGACCCGCGTGAAGTGGCGCACCGACGAGAGCCAGAAGCGCGACGACGTCTCCGGCGGTGGCCTTTACACCCACATGACGCTGCTGAGCTACAACAACACCGGCATGAAGAACCTGTTCAAGGCCTCTTCCTTGGCTTCCCTCGACTCGGTCTTTGGCAAGTACCCGCGGTTGGACCGCGATCTGCTGAACACCTATCACGAGGGGATCATCGCCACCACCGGTTGCCCCTCGGGGGAAGTCCAGACGAAGCTGCGCCTCGGCCAATACAACGAGGCCAAGGCCGCAGCAGCGGAATTCCAGGACCTTTTCGGCAAGGAAAACTACTTCTGCGAGTTCATGGACCACGGGCTGGACATCGAGCGCCGGGTCACCCAGGACCTGTTGCGTCTGGCCAAGGAACTGAACATCCCGAGGGTCGCCACCAACGATCTGCACTACACCCACGAGCACGATGCCAAGGCCCACGAGGCCCTGCTGGCCATCAACTCCGGTTCCACCCTCGATGAGCCGACCTACGACCAGGGCGGCTCGCGCTTCGCCTTCTCGGGGTCCGGCTACTACCTCAAGAGCCCGGCCGAAATGCGGCACCTCTTCCGCGAGATGCCCGATGCCTGTGACAACACCCTGCTGATCGCCGAACGCGCCGAGGTGTCCTTTGACACCAGCGCCAACTACATGCCGCGTTTCCCCTGCCCGCCGGGCGAGGACGAGACCAGCTGGCTGATCAAGGAAGTCGACAAGGGGATGCACTACCGCTACCCCAATGGCGTCCCGGAGGCCTCGCGCAAGCAGGCGGACTTCGAGCTCGACGTGATCATCAAGATGGGCTTCCCCGGCTACTTCCTGGTCGTTGCCGACTTCATCAACTGGTCCAAGGACAACGGCATCCGCGTAGGGCCCGGCCGTGGTTCGGGTGCAGGTTCCATGGTTGCCTACGCGATGCGCATTACCGACCTTGACCCGCTGGTCCACGGGCTGATCTTCGAGCGGTTCCTGAACCCGGAACGCGTCTCCATGCCCGACTTCGACGTCGACTTCGATGATCGTCGCCGCTCGGAGGTCATCAGGTACGTGACCGAAAAGTACGGCGACGAGCGTGTGTCGATGATCGTGACCTACGGGTCGATCAAGACCAAGCAGGCGCTGAAAGACTCCTCCCGTGTGCTTGGCTACCCCTTCTCCATGGGTGAATCCCTGACCAAGGCGCTGCCGCCTGCCGTCATGGCCAAGGACATCCCGCTCAATGACATTGAGGACCCCAAGTCCAAGCGGTACTCCGAGGCCGGGGACTTCCGCCAGCTGGTCGCCACCGACCCCGAGGCCGCACGAGTTTTCGAAACCGCGAAGGGCATCGAGGGGCTGAAGCGCCAGTGGGGCGTGCACGCCGCAGGCGTCATCATGAGCTCGGACCCCATCATCGACGTCATCCCGATCATGCGCCGCATCCAGGACGGCCAGGTCATCACGCAATTCGACTACCCGACCTGTGAAGGCCTGGGGCTGATCAAGATGGACTTCCTGGGGTTGCGGAACCTCACCATCATTTCCGACGCGCTGGAAAACATGAAGGCGAACCAGGACGTGGACCTGGACCTCGAGCGCCTGGAACTCGACGACGCCGGCGCCTACGAATTGATGGCCCGCGGCGACACCCTGGGCGTGTTCCAGCTCGACGGCGGGCCCATGCGCTCGTTGCTCAAGCTCATGCGCCCCGACAACTTCGAAGACATCTCCGCGGTGCTCGCGCTCTACCGCCCGGGCCCGATGGGCGCGAACTCGCACAACAACTACGCGCTGCGCAAGAACAAGCTCCAGGAAGAAACCCCGATCCACCCGACCCTGGAGGAACCGCTGCGGGAAATCCTGGGCGGCACCTACGGCCTGATCGTGTACCAGGAGCAGGTCATGTCCATTGCGCAGAAGCTGGCCGGCTTCTCGCTGGGCCAGGCAGACATCCTGCGCCGTGCCATGGGCAAGAAGAAGAAGTCCGAGCTGGACAAGCAGTTCGCCGGATTCTCCCAGGGCATGATCGACAACGGCTTCACCATGGAGGCCGTAAAGGCCCTCTGGGACATCCTGCTGCCCTTCTCCGACTACGCCTTCAACAAGGCCCACTCCGCCGCCTACGGCGTCATTTCCTATTGGACCGCCTACCTCAAGGCCCACTACCCCTCCGAGTACATGGCTGCGCTCTTGACCTCCGTTGCGGATGACAAGGACAAGACGGCCATGTACCTGAACGAATGCCGCCACATGGGCATCACAGTGCTGGCCCCCGACGTCAACGAATCCGCCCTGAACTTCACCCCGGTCGGCAACGACATCCGCTTCGGCATGGGCGCGATCCGCAACGTGGGCGCCAACGTCGTCAACGCCCTGGTCGAGGCCCGCGCCGAAAAGGGAAACTTCGAGAACTTCGCCGACTTCCTGCAAAAGGTCCCGGCGGTGGTCTGCAACAAGCGCACCATCGAATCCCTGATCAAGGCCGGCGCCTTCGACTCCATGGGGCATGCCCGCAGGGCCCTGGTCGCCATCCACGAAGAGGCCGTGGATTCGGTCATCGCGGTCAAGCGCAACGAGGCGGCCAACCAGTTCGACCTCTTCAGCGCCTTCGACGATCCCACCGCCGCGGCCGGGATGACGGTGTCGGTCCCGGACCTGCCCGACTGGGAAAAGAAGGACAAGCTGGCCTTCGAGCGCGACATGCTCGGGCTCTACGTCTCGGACCACCCGCTGAAGGGCCTGGGCGGGCTGCTCGAGCAGAACGCGGACATGTCGGTCACCCAGGTGCTCTCCGACGACGGACCGCAGGACGGGCACACCGTGACCATCTGCGGAATGATCACCTCGCTTCAGCGCCGCATCGCCAAGAAGAGCGGAAACCCGTACGCGCGCTGCGAGATCGAGGACCTCTCCGGGTCCATGGAGACCATGTTCTTCGGCAACGCCTACGCGCCGATCGCCAACGTGCTGGCCGAGGACCTGATCGTGGTGGTCAAGGGCCGGGTGCAGAAACGCGACGACGGCTCGATCACGCTCAACGCCCAGGAGCTCACCGTCCCGGAGATCCGCGAGGACGGGGAGAGCGGCCCGGTGGTCATTTCGATGGCCAACCACAAGGCCACCGAGGAGGTCATCTCCGCACTCGGCGACGTGCTGCGCGTGCACCAGGGCACCACCGAGGTGCGCGTGAAGCTGCACAGCACCCGAGGAGTGACAATGATGGGTCTGGGCCTGAACTACCGGGTGACCCCGAACTCGGCGCTGTTCGGCGACCTGAAGGTGCTGCTGGGCCCGACCTGCCTGGACGTCTAGCGGTCGGCGCCCGGCGGAACGTCAGCCGGCCGCCGGGGTGTAGACCGGGACGAGGGCGGGGTAGTAGCGATCCCACTCCACGGTGGCCACGTCGCCTCCCCGCAGGTGGACGATGGCACGCTCCAGGTAGTACTCCCACCCCGGACCGATCGAGCAGGGGTCCTGGCCAGGCCCCAGGTCCTGGGTGAACCTGATTTTCCCGGCTCCGGGCGTCCCGGAGACCTCGAACCCGAGGTTCCAGGTGTCATGCTCGCTGACGGTGTTGAAGGCCAGTTCGTGCGGTGCCCGGCAGCGCAGGATCTGCACCGGTTCGGGCGGGGATTCCTGGCCGTCTTCGACCATCGAGAAGCTCAGGTCGCCGCCCTCCCGGGAACCGCGCAGCACCCCGACCCATCCGGCCAGCCCCGCGTCGGTGGTGAACGCCTCCCAGATGTCTTCCGGGTCGAATTCGGTGTGGCGCTCGATGGCGATCCGTACGCCGTCGGCGGTCGACTCCAGCGAACCGTGTGCTTTGATCATCTTTGCCCCTCGGGTTTTGTTGTGGCTCTTACGCTGTGACTATTTCACAACGGCCGCGTGCGCGGAAGCAGCGGAGGGGGCCGCGAATGTTAAGGCGGGCCGGCACGGGGGTTTCACGGCCGCGACCCCCTGACCCTATAAACTGGTTCGGTGACCAGCAACGTACGCCCCCAGACCTTTTCCGCGCTCCAGGACCTCGACCTGCGGGGTGCGCCCCTTGACCATGCGAGCCTCAAGGCGGTGCTGCCGCGCCCCGAGCTGAACTTCGCCACCGCCGCGGAAGCCGTCGAGTCGATCATCGCCCGCGTGCGCTCCGAGGGATTCGCCGCCTTGTCGGAGCTGGCCGAAAAGTTCGACGGCGTGCAGCAGGACTACACGCGTGTTCCCGCCGAGGCCATGGAACGCGCCCTGGCCGAGCTCGATCCCCAGGTCCGCGCCGGGCTGGAGGAATCCATTGCCCGGGCGCGCGCCTTTGCCGCCGCGCAGGTGCCGGAGGACACCAGCGTGGACTACGGCCCGGGCGCCACCGTCACCCAGCGCTGGGTCCCGGTGCGCCGGGTGGGACTCTACGTCCCGGGAGGCCTGGCGGTGTACCCGAGCTCGGTGATCATGAACGCCGTCCCGGCTCTGGCCGCGGGCGTCGGTTCCCTGGCCATCGCTTCGCCCCCGCAGAAGGAATTCGGCGGGCTGCCCCACCCCACGATCCTGGCCGCGGCCCGGCTGCTGGGCGTCGAGGAGGTCCACGCCATGGGAGGGGCCCAGGCCATTGCGGCCCTCGCCTACGGGGTGCCGGTGCCCGAGGGCGTTGACGCGCGGCTGGCCATCGAGCCGGTCGACGTGGTCACCGGCCCCGGAAACCTCTTTGTCGCCACCGCGAAGCGCCTGGTCAAGGGCGTGGTCGGCATCGACGCCGAGGCCGGACCCACCGAGATCGCGATCCTGGCCGACGCCGCCGCGAACCCGGGCTTTATCGCCGCGGACATGATTTCCCAGGCCGAGCACGATCCCAACGCCGCGGCGGTGCTCATCACCGATTCGCCCGAGCTTGCCGAGGCGGTGCGCAACGCGCTGGAGGCCCAGTGCGCGACCACCAAGCATTCCGAGCGGGTGCGCATCGCGCTGGGCGGAAAGCAGTCGGCCATCGTCCTGGTTGACGACATGGCCGCGGGCATCGCGGTGTGCAACGTCTATGCGGCCGAGCACCTGGAAATCCACACCGCCACGGCCGCCGACGACGCGGCGCTGGTCACCGCCGCGGGCGCCGTGTTCGTCGGGTCGCATTCGCCGGTGAGCCTGGGGGACTACTGCGCCGGGTCCAACCACGTGCTTCCGACCAGCGGAACCGCCGCCTTCGCCTCGGGGCTGAACGTCAATACGTTCCTCAAGGCAATCCAGGTCATCGACTACGACCGAGCCGCGCTGTCGGTGGTTGCCCCCCACGTGGTGGCCCTGGCCAACGCCGAGGACCTGCCGGCGCACGGCGACGCGGTGGCCATCCGCTTTGCCTAGCCGAACCCTATTCGGCGGGGCGAGGCCCCCGATGTGTCAAAGACCACAATATATGGTAATGACATTGTTGTGATTACGCTATATGTGGCCCTAAACTGATCCCGAGCACGCATGTGCTTTGCAGATAAAGACCCGAGGAAGGGGTGCCATGTACTGTCCCTATTGCAGGCACACCGATTCGCGCGTCGTCGATAGCCGCCTGACCGACGACGGCACCGCGATTCGCCGCCGCCGGCAATGCGCCGCATGCGGCCGCCGCTTCAGCACGGCGGAAACCACGAGCCTGAACGTGCTCAAGCGCTCCGGGGTGGCCGAGCCCTTCAGCCGGGCCAAGGTCATCAACGGCGTGCGCAAGGCCTGCCAGGGCCGCCCCGTCACCGACGACGACCTGGCCCTGCTGGCCCAGGAAGTCGAGGAAGCCGTTCGTTCCAGCGGAGCGGCGGAAATCAACGCCCGCGAGGTGGGGCTGGCGATCCTCACGCCGCTGCAGCGCCTCGACGAGGTCGCCTACCTGCGCTTCGCCAGCGTCTACCAGGACTTCAAGTCGCTGGAGGACTTCGAGGGGGCCATCGCGAAGCTGCGGGCCGAACGCGACACCCGGCCGGTGGGGCACCAGCGTCCCCTCGGTGCGCGCTAGACCCAAGCGCTAGGCCCGCGCCGCAGCCGGAAGCCCAAAGACCAATGGCGGGCCTCCCGCTTCCCGATTCGACTGGGGAAGCGGGAGGCCCGCCATTGGCGTCCTGCCCGGCAAATGGCTAGGAAAGGCCCGACTGCTGCAGGGCCGCCCCGACGATGCCGGCATTGTTCTTTGACTTCGCCACCGTGATCGGGGTGGAAAGCGAGAGCTTGGGAAGGTAGTCGTCAGCGCGCTTGGAGATGCCGCCGCCGATGACGAACAGCGAGGGGGAGAAGAGGAACTCGACGTGGGAGAAGAAGCGCTGCAACCGCACCGCGTATTCGTCCCAGCCCAGCTCGTCGCGCTCGCGTGCCGAGGCCGAGGCGCGGGTCTCGGCCACCGCCGAATCGATCTCCAGGTGGCCCAGCTCCACGTTGGGAACCAGCACGCCGTTGTGGATCAGGGCCGACCCGATGCCCGTGCCCAGGGTGATCACGAGCACGGTCCCGTCAACGCCGGCCCCGGCACCGTAGCGGGCCTCTGCCAGTCCTGCGGCGTCGGCGTCGTTCATCACGTGGACCTCGCGCCCCAGCCGCTTGGTGAACAGCGCATCCACGTCGGTGCCGATCCAGGACTTGTCCACGTTGGCGGCCGAGCGGGCCACTCCGTGGTGGATGATGGACGGAAAGGTGACCCCCACCGGGGTCTCGGCCCCCGGGGCGCCGTCCCGTTCGTCGAGTTCCGCGACGATCTGCGCTACCACCTCGGCCACCGCCGCCGGGGTCGCAGGCTTCGGGGTGTCAATGCGGAGGCGTTCGCCAATCAGCTTTCCGGCATCAAGGTCGACGATGCCGCCCTTGATGCCGGTGCCGCCGATGTCGATGCCGATGGCCGTGGGCGAAGGGTTCAGTGCGCGTTCAGACATGCGGGTCGGGCTCTTTCTCTAAGGAGGGCTAAAACGGGCTCCCTGGTTTAGGCCAGGGTCAGGATTTCGGCGCCGTCCTCGTTGACGAGCAGTGTGTGTTCAAATTGTGCCGTGCGCTTGCGGTCCTTGGTGGTGGCGGTCCAGCCGTCGTCCCACATGTCCCACTCGATGGTGCCCAGGGTGAGCATGGGTTCGATGGTGAACGTCATGCCCGGTTCGATCAGCTGGCTGTAGGCCGGTGCCGCGTCGTAGTGCGGAATGATCAATCCGGTATGGAAGGATTCTGCCACGCCGTGCCCGGTGAAGTCCCGCACCACGCCATAGCCGAAGCGTTTTGCATAGGCGGAAATGGTGCGCCCGATGACGTTGATCTCGCGTCCCGGCATGACGGCCTTGATGGCCCGGCGCAGCGATTCCTCGGTGCGCTCGACCAGCAGCCGGGATTCCTCGTCGACGTCCCCGGCCAGGAAGGTGGCGTTGGTGTCGCCGTGGACCCCGCCGATGAACGCGGTGATGTCGATGTTCACGATGTCCCCGTCCTGCACCACGGTGGTGTCGGGGATGCCGTGGCAGATGACCTCGTTGATCGAGGCGCAGAGCGACTTGCTGAAGCCGCGGTAGCCGAGGGTCGAGGGGTAGGCCTTGTGGTCCAGCAGGAATTCGTGCCCGATCCGGTCAAGTTCGTCGGTGGTGACACCCGGGACGACGGCCTTGCCGACCTCGGCCAGGGCCTGCGCCGCGATCTTGGAGGCCACGCGCATCCGCGCGATGATGTCGGCAGAGCGGACTTCGGGGGCATCGGACTTGCGTGGTGCGGGGCGCCCGACATACTCGGGGCGGGGGATCGAGTTCGGGACGGTTCGCTGCGGGGTGGGGGCACCGGGGACGAGGGAACCGATGGGTGCGGTTGAAGCTAAAGGCATGGTTCCCATTCTAGCGGGGTCGCTGGTGCCCGGCGCCATGGTGCCGGGCCGTTGCCCGGGCGTCCGGCGGCCCATCGGCTGTAGGGTGGTGGCATATCGAGATCAACATGTCGAGATCAACGCAGCGCATACGAAAGGTGGGATCAATCCCGATGAGTGGAGCATTGCCCGGCGAGGGCGAATTCTGGTTCAACATCACCACCGGCCAGGTGGAGACGGGGCCGCAGGCCGATTGGTCCCAGCTCCTGGGCCCGTACGCCTCCCGTGCCGAGGCCGAGCTGGCCATGACCAAGGTGCGCGAACGCAACGAGCAGTGGGACGAGGAAGACGAGGAAGAGGAGGACTAGGGACTACCGGTCCCCGAACTCGTGTTCCGCCGCCGGGAAGGTTCCGGCGAGCACATCCTCGCGGTAGGCGGCCGCGGCCCCCGCCACCACGGCGCGCAGGTCGGCGTACTTCTTCACGAAGCGGGCGCTCTTGCCGCTGCCCAGGCCCAGCATGTCCTGCCAGACCAGCACCTGTCCGGTGGTGACGGCTCCCGCACCGATTCCGACGGTGGGGACGCGTACCGACTCATCGACACGGCGGGCCGTCGCGGTGGGGATCATTTCCATCAGCACGGCAAATGCGCCGGCCGCCTCCAACGCCTGCGCGTCGGCGACCAATGCCGCCGCGGCGTCTCCGCGGCCCTGGACCCGGTAGCCGCCCAGTGCATGTTCGGACTGCGGGGTGAAGCCGATGTGCGCCATGACTGGCACGCCCGCGGCCACCAGGGCACGCACGTGCGGGACAAAGAACTGGCCGCCCTCCAGCTTCACCGCATGAACGCCGCCCTCCTTCATCAGGCGCACGGACGATGCAACCGCCTGCTCGGGGGAGACCTCGTAGGATCCGAACGGGAGGTCGCACACCACCAGGGCATGTTTGGCACCCGAGACCACCGCCCGGGAAAACACGATCATCTCGTCCAGCGTGATCGGCAACGTCGAGGAGTACCCCATTACGGTGTTTGCCGCCGAATCACCCACCAAGAGCACCTCGATGCCGGCTGCGTCGAAGATGTTCGCCATCATCGTGTCGTAGGCGGTGAGCATCGCGAATTTCCTGCCCTCGTCCTTGGCCGCTTGCAGGTGGTGGAGGCGGATCCGCGGACCGGAAACGGCGCCCGGGGCAGGGGGATTTGCTGGCGTGGAAGGATGAGCACTCATGGGCAAGAGACTAATGCACAATCGGCAAACCTGTCCTTCCGTGTCCTGGCCGCAAAAACGTATAAAGTGAGTCAGTGGGGCGGGAATCGCCGCCAAAACCGCTTGTGGAAGGAACCCGCCGTGGATCGCCAGCAGGAATTCGTCCTTAGAACCATTGAGGAGAGGGACGTACGATTTGTGCGCCTGTGGTTTACCGATGTGGTGGGTTCCATGAAGTCAGTTGCCCTGGCCCCGGCCGAGGTCGAGGGCGCCTTCGAGGAAGGCCTGGGCTTTGACGGGTCCTCCATCGAGGGATTGTCGCGCATCTACGAATCGGACATGCTGCTGCAGCCCGACCCCTCCACCTTCCAGATCCTGCCGTGGCGCGGCGAGACCGAGCCCACGTCGCGGATGTTCTGCGACATCCTGACGCCGGACGGGCTGCCTGCCGCCGCCGACTCGCGCCACGTGCTCAAGCGCCAGCTGGCCGTCGCCTCCGACATGGGGTTCACCTGCTACACGCACCCCGAGATCGAATTCTATTTGTTACGCTCCTCCGAGCTGGGCGCGGACGGCTACCCGGTCCCGGTTGACCGGGGCGGCTACTTCGACCACGTCACCGGCGGCGTCGCCCAGGACTTCCGCCGCACCGCCGTGACCATGCTCGAGGCCGTGGGCATCTCCGTGGAGTTCAGCCACCACGAAAACGGGCCGGGCCAGAACGAGATCGACCTGCGCTACGCGGACGCGCTGCAGACGGCCGACAACGTCATGACGTTCCGCACCGTGATCAAGGAAGTCGCGATCCAGCAGGGCATCTATGCCACCTTCATGCCCAAGCCGTTCTCCGACGAACCAGGGTCCGGCATGCACACCCACTTCTCCCTCTTCGAGGGCGACACCAACGCCTTCTTCGAGGCCGGGCGCGAATTCCAGCTCTCAGACACCGCACGCCAGTTCATTGCCGGGATCCTGCGCCACGCCCCCGAGTTCACCGCCGTGACCAACCAGTTCGTCAACTCCTACAAGCGCCTCTGGGGCGGCGGGGAGGCCCCGAGCCACCGGTCCTGGGGCCACAACAACCGTTCCGCGCTGGTTCGCGTGCCGCTGTACAAGCCGGGCAAGGGCCAGTCGGCCCGTGTCGAGTACCGCGGCATCGACTCGGCCACCAACCCGTACCTGGCCTACGCCTGCCTGCTGGGCGCAGGGCTGAAGGGCATCCAGGAGGGCTATGAGCTCGAACCCCATGCCGAAGAAGACGTGTGGGGCCTGAGCAGCGCCGAACGTCGCGCCAGCGGCCACGACCCGCTGCCCGGGTCCCTGCACGACGCCATCCGCGCCATGGAGGAATCCGAGCTGGTGGCGGACATCCTCGGCGAGCAGGTCTACACCTCGTTCCTGCGCAACAAGCGCGACGAGTGGGAAGCATACCGCCAGAACGTGAGCCCGTTCGAACTTCGGCGCTACCTGGGGATCCTCTAGGGGTGTCCTTGCATATCTCCACGAAGCAGCTGATTTCCGCGGGATTCGACGACCTGGAGCGGGCCAAGCGCTTCCTGGCCGACAAGGAACTGGCGGACATTGACCACCGGGCGCTCGTGGGCCACCTGGCCCATGCCGCGGACCCCGACCAGGCGCTGCTGGCGCTGATCCGCCTCATCCCGCATGCCCCGGCGGCCCTGGAGCTGGCCCGAAGCCCGCGCACCGCGCCGGGGTTCCTGCGGTTGCTGGGTGCCTCGGACGCGCTGGCGAATTTCCTGATCCGCGAGCCCTCCTGCCTGGAGATCCTTGCGGTGCCGGCGCCGGCACGCATGGAAGGACGAAGCGCCCAGGAGCTGCGTGCGGAGCTGCTGCTGGCCGTGGGGGCCGACCCCGCCTCGGGCATCCCGCCGGTGGCCACGGTCTCCGGGGAAGACGGACACCGGGTGCTGCGTGTGGCCTACCGGCGCGCCCTGCTCTCGCTGGCCCACCGCGACCTGGGGGCGGGCGACGCGCTGGAGGCCCTGCCGGAGGTCGGGCGTGAACTGGCCGACCTGGCCGCGGCCGCCATCGAGGGCGCCCTGGCCATCAGCCGGGCCGAGGCCCGGCAGCGCTACACGGTCGAGGACATCTCCGACCTGCGCCTGGCGGTGATCGGCATGGGCAAGTGCGGCGCGCACGAGCTGAACTACGTCTCGGACGTCGACGTCATCTATGTGCACTCCAGCGACCGGCTCGACGAGGACCTGGCCCACGCCCTGGCCAGGGACCTGGCCGCGGGGATCTCCCGGGCCATCGACACCGCCGGGATCGAACCGGGCCTGTGGGAAGTGGATGCGAACCTGCGCCCCGAGGGCAAGGACGGGGCGCTGAGCCGCACCCTGGAATCCCACGCCGCGTACTATGCGCGCTGGGCGGCGTCCTGGGAGTTCCAGGCGCTGCTCAAGGCCCGCGCGATCGCCGGGGACGCGCAACTCGGCGCCGCCTACGAGGCCATGGTGGCGCCGCTGGTCTGGGCCTCCTCGGAACGGGACGGGTTCGTGGAGTCGGTGCAGCGCATGCGCCGGCGGGTCACCGCCAACATCAAGCCCGCCGAGTTGGCGTACCAGCTTAAGCTCGGCCCCGGCGGGCTGCGTGACGTCGAATTCACCGTGCAACTGCTCCAGCTGGTCCACGGCCGGGTGGACGAGACGGTGCGCGTGCGTTCCACCACCAGGGCCATCGCGGCCCTGAGCCTGGCCGGCTACATCGGGCGCGACGACGCCGAGAAGTTTGACCTTTCCTACCGCTTCCTGCGCGTGCTCGAGCACCGCATCCAACTGGTGAACCTGCGCCGGACCCACCTGATGCCGCACAAGGAATCGGGCCAGCGCGTCCTGGCGCGGGCGGTGCGCTCCACCCTGGGGGTCGGGCTGTCCACCGCCGCGGGGCTGCTGGAGCGTTGGGGCGAAACCAGGCGCCTGGTGCGCCTGCTCCACGAACGGATCTTCTACCGGCCGCTGCTCAACAGCGCCTCGAATCTTTCGGCCGACGAGGTCAGGCTGTCCCCGGAGGCGGCGCAATCCCGGCTGCGGGCGCTGGGCTACGTGGACCCGAAGGCGGCAATGCGCCACATCGAGGCCCTGACCGGGGGCATGCGCCGGCGCGCGGCCCTGCAGCGGCAGCTGCTGCCGGTGCTGCTGGGGTGGATCGCCGAGGGCGTGGACCCGGATGCCGGGCTGCTGGGCTTCCGGCGGCTGAGCGAGTCGCTGGGGGAGTCGCACTGGTACCTGGGCATGCTGCGCGATTCGTCCGCGGCCGCCGAACGCCTGTGCAGGATCCTGTCCAACTCCCGCTTCATCACCGATCTCCTGGAGGTCTCCCCGGAATCGGCTGCCTGGCTCGGATCCAACAAGTCATTGCAGCCCCTGGGCTATGAGACGCTGTGGGGCGAGATCTCCTCGAAGCTGAAGCGGAACCTCGGCTCCGACCAGGCGATCCGGTTGATCCGGGTGATCAGGCGCCGTGAGATCCTGCGCATCGCCCTGGCCGACGGCGCCGCGGTCATCGACCAGGACACCGTGGGGCGGGCCCTGGCCGACAACGACAGGGCCGCCATTCGCGGCGCCCTGGAGGTGGCCCAGCGCACCGAATACGCCGCGACCCCGCAACTGGGCGAGTTCCTGGTGGTGGCCATGGGGCGGCAGGGCGGACACGAGATCGGCTACTGCTCCGACGCGGACGTGATGTTCGTCCAGCGCGCCTTCGACGAGGCAGACCAGCAGGGTGCGCAGGAACAGTCGCTGCGCATCGCCACGGCCCTCGGGTCGCTGCTGGGCAGGCCCATGGTGCCGGCCATCCAGGCCGAGCCCCGGCTGGAAATCGACGCGGCGCTGCGCCCGGAGGGCAAGAGCGGCCCGCTGGTGCGCTCGCTGGCCTCCTACGAGGAGTATTACCGGCGCTGGTCCCAGATCTGGGAGCAACAGGCGCTGCTGCGGGCCACGCCCATGGCCGGGTCGGAGGAATTGGCCGCGGACTTCATGGCCATGGTCGACCCGCTGCGTTACGAACAGGTCATGGGCGAGGAGCAGGTCCGCGAGATCCGCCGGATCAAGGCGCGCGTGGAGGCAGAGCGGTTGCCCCGCGGAGCCGAGCCCGAACGTCACCTGAAGCTGGGCCGCGGTTCGCTCAGCGATGTCGAGTGGCTGGTCCAGCTCATGCAGCTACAGCATGCCAAGGACCACCCGGACCTGCGCACCACCTCCACCCGTCCGGCGCTGGCGGCCATCGCCGAGGCCGGGCTGATCCCCGCCGAGGACGTGGCCGTGCTGGACCATGCGTGGTCGCTGGCGACCAGGATCCGCAGCGCGGGACTGATTTGCACCGGCCGGGTCAGTGACGTGTTGCCCAATTCCTGGCGGGACATGGAAGCAGTGGCCCGTTGGTGCGGCTATGCGCCGGGGGAGGCCTCGGTGATGGAGGACGACTACCTCAAGGCGACGCGGCGATCGCGGCAGGTATTTGAGCGGCACTTCTATGGTTTTGAGGACCAGAGAGCCTAGTCTGGTGGAACCAGTCGGGGCCAGGTAGTTGTCTTTGAAAGGGCGGGGGATTGCCATGCACGTCACCAGCGCGGAACTTGACCAATTGGTCGACAGGGAATTCGAGAAGGCCGGCGCCTCCACCAATGGACGCAGCGCCGTTGCGGTCCTCAATGACGGACGCCTGCGCCACACGCTGGTCACCCTGCTGGCGGGGTCCGCGCTGAACGACCATGAAAAGCCCGAGGCGGCGACCCTGCAGGTGCTGCGCGGATCCATCGTGGTCAACTGGGAGGGCGATTCCCGGGCCATCGCCCACGGAGGCCTGTTCGTGCTGCCGGCGGCCATGCACAACGTCGTGGCGTCCGAAGACAGCGCCTTCCTGCTCACCTCGCTGGCGGGTTGACCGAGGACTGCCGCCCGCCGAACACCCGTGTCAACAAACCTTGACGAGCTGCTGGCTTCAAGATAGCTTGACGTTGGAAGGCGGGTGTCCGATGGCCAAGGCAAATCTTGAGCAAGGCGAGGGCGGCACGATGGGCGCCCTGCGCGCGGTGGCCGAACTCCAACGGGACGCCAGGCGGCAGGAGTCCGTGCTGGTGCGCCGCGCACGCGCCGAGGGCTTCTCCTGGGAGGCCATCGCGCAGGTCCTGGGCGTCAGTCGCCAGGCCGTGCACCAGCGCTACGGGAAGAAGTCCTAGCCGATTCCGCACCCATCCCGGAGAACAAAAATGTCCGTGCGGGGCCGGAGCTTCAAAATGAAGCACGGCGTCCACACGGACATTTTCAATCGGGGCCGGGGCGTCCCGGCGCCCTACCTAGCAGCCGTAGTACAGCTCGAACTCGTACGGGTTCGGGCGCAGCGACAGCGGCTTGATTTCGTTTTCGCGCTTGTATTCGATCCAGGTGCGGATCAGGTCCTCGGTGAAGACGTCGCCCTCGAGCAGGAAGTCGAAGTCGTTTTCCAGGGCCTCGAGTGCCTCGTCCAGCGAAGCCGGGGCCTTCTGGATGTCCTTGGCTTCCTCGGCCGGGAGCTCGTAGAGGTCCTTGTCGATCGGGTCCGCCGGCTCGATGCGGTTCTTGATGCCGTCGAGGCCGGCCATCAGCTGGGCGGCGAAGGCCAGGTACGGGTTGGAAGCGGCATCCGGTGCGCGGAACTCGATGCGCTTGGCCTTCGGGTTCGAACCGGTGATCGGGATGCGGATACCGGCCGAGCGGTTGCCCTGCGAGTACACCATGTTGACCGGCGCCTCATAGCCCTTGACCAGGCGGCGGTAGGAGTTCACGGTCGGGTTGGTGAAGGCCAGCACTGCGGAGGCGTGCTTCAGCAGGCCGCCGATGTACCAGCGGGCAGTGTCGGACAGGCCGGCGTAGCCCTTCTCGTCGTAGAACAGCGGAACGCCGTTGGCCCACAGCGACTGGTGGCAGTGCATGCCCGAGCCGTTGTCACCGAAGATCGGCTTCGGCATGAAGGTTGCGGACTTGCCCCAGGCGTCGGCCACGTTCTTGACGATGTACTTGAACTTCAGGATGTCATCGGCCGAGTGGGTCAGCGTGTTGAACTTGTAGTTGATCTCGGCCTGGCCGGCTGCGCCGACCTCGTGGTGGCTGCGCTCGACCTCAAGGCCGGCTGCTTCCAGTTCCAGGCAGATGGCGTCGCGCAGGTCGGCCTGCTTGTCGGTCGGGGAGACCGGGAAGTAACCGCCCTTGAAGGGGGTCTTGTAACCCTGGTTGCCGCCCTCTTCCTTCTTGCCGGTGTTCCACGGAGCCTCGATCGAGTCGACCTTGTAGAAGGAACCCTGCGGCTTGGACTCGTACTGGACGTTGTCAAAGATGAAGAACTCGGCCTCGGGGGCAAAGAAGGCGGTGTCGGCGATGCCGGTCGAGGACAGGTAGGCCTCGGCGCGCTCTGCCACACCGCGCGGGTCGCGGTGGTACGGATCGCCGGTGCGCGGGTTGATGATCGAGAAGTTGAACGCGAGGGTCTTTTCCAGACGGAACGGGTCAACGAATCCGGAAGTCACGTCGGGGATGAGCTGCATGTCCGAGTCGGCGATGCCGGCGAAGCCGGCGATCGAGGAACCGTCGAAGAGCTGGCCGTTGAGGAAGAAATCTGCGTCGACGGTGCGGGCCGGGACGTTGAAGTGCTGCTGGACGCCGGGAAGGTCGGTGAAGCGGATGTCAACGAACTTGACGTCTTCTTCGGCAATATATGCGATGACTTCTTCTGGACTCTTGAACATGGTCAGGGACTCCTGTGTGGGATTTCTGCTGTGACGGCTTGCGTGCCGTGCCGTAAAACGTATGCCAACGTTTTTCTTCCTGTGTTATCAACACTAGACCCTAGCGATTACTCTCCTGTGTCTCTATTGTTTCCATTACGTTACATAGGCGGCGAATACCGCGAATGCGATGTCGGTTAGATCACACTCGATGCGCCCCTTGTGCGAGGTGTGTCTGCGCCCCGTGCGAAATCCCGTCCCCGGCCGCGGATGGACGCGACCTGCCCCGGTAGGCTGGGGGAGTGGAAAGAAAAGACTTTGGCTCGTGGCTCGAGGGCCCGCCGCAAATGAGCAACCAAGAATGGCCCGGCAAGCAATTGGGCCGCCCGGAAAAGGGGCCCGGATCCGTCGCCCGCATTGGCCGGCGTGTCGCGGCACTGTTGGTGGACTGGGGGATCGCGATGTTGATCTCCATGTTCTTCTTCAAGTCGGACCCCACCGCCAACCTGGTCATCTTTGCCGCCACGCAGATGCTGTTTGTCGGGATTACCGGGCACTCCATCGGCCATCGCGTCTTCGGAATGCAGGTCCAGGGCCTGGACGGCACTGCGGTGAAGCCCCTGACGGGAGTCGTGCGCACCGTGCTGCTTTGCCTGGTCATCCCGGTCCTGTTTAGCGACTCGGACCAGCGCGGCTATCACGACCGGATCGGCAAGACGATCCTGGTGCGCATCTGATCGGTCCGGATCATCCGGACGCAGCGGGCGGCAGCATTAAGCAAGGGCGGGTGTTGGAACCAATGGTTCCAACACCCGCCCTTGTACGTTAACGGAATTCGTGCCCTGGCGTCAGCGCATTTGCTTGCGGTTCGGACGGGCCCGGTTGGGGTCGATGCCCTTCGGAATCGGGAGCTTTGCGCTGCCAAGGGTGCTCAAGCGCTTGTCGACGGCGCTGATCTCCAGCTTGGTGATCGACTTGGGAAGCTTCTTCATCTTCTTGCCGACCTCGGCAAGCGGGGTCTGCCCTTCGTCGTTTCCGGCGTTGATCACGTGGATCGGAACGTTGGGAAGCACGCGACCCATGCGCTTGCGCTCGGCGTCGACCAGGGTCCGAACACGGGTGTTCGGACCTTCGGTGACAAGTACGACGCCTGCGCGGCCAATGCCCATGAACACCAGGTCCTTGGTGCGGGGGTTCACTGCAACCGGCTCGTCCTTCAGGATCCAGCCGCGGCGCAACACGCTCATGGCGGCGCCGGCCGCTCCCGGGCGTCCCTCAAGCTGCGTGAAGGCAGCCTTTTCGGCGCGTCGGGAAAGGATCATGGTTGCCGCCAGCAGGGCGAGCGGCAGTGAGATCAGCACGGCGGTGATCCAGTTGTTGATCAGCAGGCCAATGATCAGGCCCACAACAAGGATGCCGAGGGCAGCCAGGATCATCAGCCAGACGACCATGGGGTCGTTCTTGCGGGTCATCTGGAAGACCTGGCCCAGCTGTTTCAGCCGGCCCGGTTCCTTGTTGGCCTTTTCGGCCTTCGGCTTGCGCGAGAACAGTCCGCGCTTCGGACTTGCAGCCTCGGACGAGGCGTTATCGGTGTTTTTGGCCATAGTGGTTTAATTCTACGCGATCCGGAACCGGCTAGGAGCCGACCAGCGAAGAAGCCTCCTGGCGGGTGTCGCCGGAGCTGGCAATGTGCGCCAGGGCCTCCGGGATTGCATTGCCCTTCTTGCGCATGGCGGCGGCCCAGAGACGACCGGCGCGGTAGGAAGAACGCACCAGGGGCCCGCTCATGACGCCCAGGATGCCCAATTCCTCGGCTTCCTGCTGCAGCTCCACGAATTCCTGCGGCTTGACCCAGCGCTCGACCGGGTGGTGGCGCTCGGTGGGGCGCAGGTACTGGGTGATGGTCAGCAGGTCGCAGCCGGCATCCACGAGGTCCTTGATGGCCTCGGTGATTTCCTCACGGGTTTCGCCCATGCCGAGGATCAGGTTCGACTTGGTGATCATGCCGTTGGCACGGCCCTGCGAGATGACATCCAGGGAGCGGTCGTAGCGGAACGCGGGGCGGATGGACTTGAACAGGCGGGGAACCGTCTCGAGGTTGTGCGCGTACACCTCGGGGGCGGACGCTGCGATCTCGTCCAGGTGCTCGGGCTTGCCGGAGAAGTCCGGGATCAGCAGCTCCACGCCGGTGCCGGGGTTCAGCTGGTGGATGCGGCGCACCGTCTCGGCGTAGAGCCAAGTGCCCTCGTCCGCGAGGTCGTCGCGGGCAACGCCGGTGACGGTGGCGTAGCGCAGGCCCATCTTCTTCACGCTCATGGCGACCTTGAACGGCTCGGCGCGGTCAATGGGCTGGGGCTTACCGGTGTCGATCTGGCAGAAGTCGCAGCGGCGGGTGCATTCCGAGCCGCCGATGAGGAAGGTTGCTTCCTTGTCTTCCCAGCATTCAAAGATGTTCGGGCAGCCCGCCTCTTCGCAGACGGTGTTCAGGCCCTCGGACTTGACCAGCTTCTTCAGGCCCACGTACTCGGGGCCGATGTTGATCTTTGCCTTGATCCACTCGGGCTTGCGCTCGACCGGTGTTTCGGAATTTCGCTGCTCGATGCGCAGCAGGCGGCGACCTTCGGGTGCGGCACTCATGAACGGGCTCCTTCGGGGATTGTGGCTGTCAACGACACGATCGGGCTCAACAAGGCATCCAGCTCCTGCTCAACGCGGTCGAGGACATCGGCAGGGGTGACGGTGGTTCCGGTTTCCAGGCTGATGCTGGTGACGCCGGCGTCGGTGATTCCGCAGGGGATGATCTGTGCATAGGGCGCCAGGTCGTTGGAGCAGTTCAGGGCGAAACCGTGCATGGTCACGCCGTGGTCGACGCGGATCCCGATCGCGGCAAGCTTGCGGTCTTGGCCGCCGTCCGTCCCGGCAACCCACACACCGCTGCGGCCCTTGATGCGGGTAGCGGCAATGCCGTAGCCAACTGCGACGTTGATCAGGGCTTCTTCGAGAATCGAGACGTATTCCCGGATGCCCTTCATGTCGGACAGGCGGACGATCGGGTACCCCACCAACTGGCCGGGGCCGTGCCAGGTGAGTTTGCCTCCGCGATCGACATCGATCACCGGGGTGCCGTCAACCGGCAGGTCTTCAGGTTCCGTTCTGCGGCCGGCCGTGTAAACGGCCGCGTGTTCCAGGAGGAAAACAACGGGCCCCGAATTCCCTTCGGTCACGTCATTGTGTACCTGGCGCTGCATGTCCCATGCAACGCGGTAATCGACCAGCTCGGGGGCATGGCCAATTCGCTCGAATTTGATGGTCATGGCGACAACAGTACGCGCTTCCCGGGGCGCCCTCGAATCCGCTACCCATTGTTGCTTGTGGATAACTTGAGCACCGGAATTGCATTGGGCGTAGAACAGAACCATGGAATCCCAGATAGAGCCATTGCCATTCCCGCGAATCGATGGATTTCGCGTACTTCGGCACTTGGATGAGGGCTCGGGCAGCAGCGTGTGGGTCGTCGAGGACAACACGACGCATAAGGAAATGGTCGTAAAGATCCCCGGCGGCGACGCTCCCGAAAGCGTCGTCGAGTCCGAGGCGCTACAGCTGGTGCACGAGTTTCTTGTGCAATCGTTCGGGTTGCTTGAGACCTCCCTCGGACCGGGCATCTTGATGGAATACTGCCCCGCCGGATCCGTGGCCCAGGTGGTGTCGGTACGCGGACCGCTGAACGTGGGGGAAACCATCACCGTAATGGCACCGATCGCCGAGGCGCTCGCATTCCTGCACGCACGGGGGCTGACCCACGGCGACCTGAGCCCGCGCAACATCCTCTTCACTGCGGCAGGCAAGCCAAAACTTGGGGACTTCGGTACGCATCGTGTTGTGGGCCAGACCCCGGGGGAGTACGGCACCCAGGGATTCCGCGCCCCCGAATCGGTTTTAGGCCCGGGTGCAGGAGGGCTGGAACCGGCGCGGGATCTCTATTCCCTGGCCGCTTGTGCGTGGTACCTGTTGACTGGCAGGCCCCCCAACGCCACGAACAGCAGGGTTCCGCTGGGCGCCATGGTTCCGGAGGTGAACGACGAATTCGCTAAATTGCTGGAGCAGGGGCTGGACCCGGATCCGGAGCGGCGACCAAGTGCGGCCCAGTTTGGGCAGCGGATCTTTGTCGCGGGGGATCCTGAGGCCGTTGAGCTGAGCGCTGCGATTGAACCAGACGCGCTCAAGCATATGCTCACCACCCGGCAAGCCCCCGCCGCCGCAGGATTTCTGGGCGGGGTGCGACGCGCCGGCAGCCCCTCGGCGGCGGACAGGGAAATGCTGAAGGAACGCAAGGCCCAGATCAAGGCCCAGCGGAGGCCTGTGCCGCGGCGGCTCCGGGCCGTGTTTGAGGGCGATGCAAGGCCGCCGTCACCGAAGCAGGAGCCCGGCGGGGAGGAACGCTGGGCCAGGCAACATCGGATCCACGGCCTGAAGCGCGGAAATCGCCGCATTGCCGCGGCCGTGGCCCTCGGGTTGTTGGCGGTGGCACTGGCCGCGGTGGCTTCCAGCACGCTCAACGACGCCTACGAGCCTGCCGTGGCAGGGGCGCCGCAAGCTCCTGTGCAGCTCATGCCGACGGCTCCCGAGGCGACCCCGGATCCGGGCCGAGAACTGGTGCTGGTGGCGGCCGACTTGTCCGCCCGCCGCGACCGGGGCCTGATGGCCGGAAGCCTCAAGGAATTGGGGAAGGTCCATGCGGCGGGTTCCCCGGCGCTTGCAGCGGATGAAAAGGTCGTGGCACGCATGCGGAAGCTGGGGCTGCGGCTGGAGGCCCTGGAGACGCGCCTGAGCGATGTTGCCGTCCTCCCCGGAGCCAATCCGGGGGAGGCGGCCATCGAGGCCACCAGCGTTCAGGGAGGCTATCGCTATGTGGACAGCGAGGGAGCCGTCATCGTGAGTGCCAGGGAATCCGAACGCCAGAGGGTCCGCATGGTCCTGCGGCACCTGGATGGCGCATGGCGCATGTGGCAGGTATCGCCGGTCCGGTGAGGCGCGGGGGCCGGTGTGGGCCGAGTTCACGGCGCCCACACCGGCAGTCCGGCAGCTTAGTTCAGGTGGGCGTCAAGGGTGATGGAAGGGACGGCCGCCAGTGCGGCGGAGACCGGGCAGCCCTCCTTGGCGGCGTTTGCGTGCTTCTGGAATTCCGCGGCATCGATGCCCGGGATCGTGGCGCTCAGCGACAGCCGGATGCCGCTGATCTTGGCTCCGTCGCTGGTGTCGAAGTCGACCTCTGCCGAGGTTTCCAGCTTCTCGGCGACGTGTCCTGCCTGCTTGAGGATATTGCTCAGTGCCATCGAGAAGCACGATGCATGGGCCGCGGCGATCAATTCCTCCGGGCTGGTCTTGCCCTCGGACGCCTCGGTGCGGGCACGCCAGGTGACGGGGAACGTGCCGATGCCCGAGGTCTCGAACGTGGTTTCCCCCGACCCGGAAGCCAGGTCCCCGGTCCAAACGGTGCTTGCGCTTCTGGTGGTGACTGCCATGGTGACAACTCCTTGAATCTGCAACGGGATGGAGGCGAACGCCTCCACGGCCATCCTATGGCCCGGGGCAACCGAACCAAAGGACCTGGTTAAACGGCGAAGCGGCGTGCCACCGGGAATCCCGATGGCACGCCGCCCCTGTCCACCTGTGCCTTGCCGGAGCAGGCGGTGCGCCGGTGGCTAGACCCAGAGGGTCGCCACGGCGATGGCGATCAACGCGGTGCCGCCGGTGCCGTGGGCCAGGCCGGTCGGAACCTCGAGGCCGTTCTTGATCTTGCGGCGGCCCAGAAGGGCTGCGACGAAGACGCCGATGGCCAGCAGGAGCTTGACGGCGATCTTGGCGTGGTTGACCGGCCCGTCACCCATTTCGGCCAGGCCGACCAGCAACAGGCCGGTTACCAGCTGGGCGATGGCGCCATACCATTGCCAGACGTTCACCGTCGGGGTCTTGAATGTTGCGAGCCAGCCGCCAACGAGCGCCGCCGCACCCAGGACGTGCAGGAATACGAGGAATGCATGCAAAAAGGTCATGCCAGCCAGCCTAATGGAAACTGCACACCGCACAGAATCCGGCCGTCCGAAGGTGGTCGACGACATAGCAAAGGGGACGGCCGCCGCGTTCAGCGGTGACCGTCCCCTTCAGTGGCTAACCGGGGTTAGAGGCCCAGGTCGGCTTCGAATGCGCCTTCTTCAAGGCGTGCCTTCAGCGTCTGCAGGAAGCGTCCCGCATCGGCGCCGTCGACCAAGCGGTGGTCGTAGGTCAGCGACAGGTACATCATGTGGCGGATGGCGATGGTGTCGTCGCCGTCGACGCCGGACACGACGACAGCGCGCTTCACGATGGAACCGGTGCCCAGGATGGCAACCTGCGGCTGGTTGATGATCGGGGTGTCGAAGAGCGCACCGACCGAACCGATGTTCGTGATCGAGAACGTTCCGCCGGAGAGTTCGTCCGGACCGATCTTGTTGTCGCGGGTGCGCTTTGCCACGTCGGCGATCTTGCCGGCCAGGCCGGCAAGGTTCAGGTCGCCGGCGTTGGAGATGACCGGAACCAGGAGGCCCTTGTCGGTGTCAACCGCAATCGCCAGGTGCTCGGCGTTGTGGTAGGTGATCTCCTGCTTGGACTCGTCGTACTCGGCGTTCAGCTTCGGGTGCTGCTTCAGCGCCTCGGCCACGGCCTTGGCGATGAACGGCAGGAAGGTGAGCTTGGAGCCGTTGACGGCCGCGAACTCGTTCTTGGCGGCATTGCGCAGCTTGGCGACACGGGTCATGTCGACCTCGTGGACCTGGGTCAGCTGGGTGGAGATTTCCAGCGACTCGCGCATGCGGCGGGCAATGACCTGGCGGATGCGCGGTGCCTTGGCGACGGTGCCGCGCAGCGAGGAGGCCACGACGGGTGCCGCTGCCTTGGCTGCCGGTGCCGCGGCAGGAGCCGTGGAGGTGGCGGCGGCCGGAGCGGTCGTTGCGGCGGCGGCCGCGTCGATGACGTCCTGCTTGCGGATGCGTCCACCGACACCGGTGCCGGTGACGGTCGCCAGGTCGACGTTGTTCTGGTTGGCCAGGCGGCGAACCAGCGGGGTCACGTAGCCGTCGTTGCCGGCGGCCGGAGCAGCGGCAGGGGCAGCGGCCGGGGCAGCCGGGGCGGCGGCAGGTGCTGCAGCGGGAGCTGCCGGGGCCGGAGCGGGCTCGGCGGCGGGAGCCGGAGCTGCTGCGGGAGCTGCCGGGGCCGGAGCGGCCTCGGCGGCGGGGGCCGGTGCGGCCTCGGCCGGGGCTGCGGGTGCTGCTGCACCCGCGGCGCCGACGATCGCCAGGACGGCTCCGACCTCAACGGTTTCGTCTTCCGGAACGCGGATCTCCAACAGGGTGCCGGCGACCGGGGACGGAACCTCGGTGTCGACCTTGTCGGTGGAAACCTCGAGCAGCGGCTCGTCAACGGCGACCTCTTCGCCGACGGCCTTGAGCCAGCGGGTGACGGTGCCTTCGGTGACGGACTCGCCCAGTGCCGGG
Source organism: Paeniglutamicibacter sp. GQ140 (assembly GCF_059759235.1). Lineage (NCBI taxonomy): Bacteria > Bacillati > Actinomycetota > Actinomycetes > Micrococcales > Micrococcaceae > Paeniglutamicibacter > Paeniglutamicibacter sp. GQ140. The sequence continues at coordinate 258,120 of NZ_JCAXDW010000004.1, read as the reverse complement.
AGGGTGATCTCGGTGCCCGATGCGGCTTCCGCCGGTGCGGCGGGAGCAGCCGGTGCGGCGGCGGGTGCCGGTGCCTCCGGTGCAGCTGCGGCCGGGGCCTCGGCCGGTGCGGCCGGTGCCTCTGCGGCCGGGGCAGCTTCGGCGGGTGCCGAGCCGGAGCCCGAGCCATCACCGATGCGAACCAATGCGGCTCCAACTTCGGCGGTCTCGTCCTCGGCCACGAGGATTTCCTCGATGACGCCGGCGACCGGCGAGGGGATTTCGGTGTCAACCTTGTCGGTCGAGACCTCCAGCAACGGCTCGTCGACCTCGACGCGGTCGCCGACCTGCTTGAGCCAGCGCGTAACGGTGCCTTCGGTGACGCTTTCACCCAGGGCGGGCAAGTTCACGGTTTCAGACATCTTGTTCCCGTTCTCCTAAAAATCTAAAAAATTTGTGTGCGAGAGATCCGCGGTTTCCCGCACATCCCGTGGGAGGTCAGTGCCTCCGAGCTTAGTGCACCGGGCATGCGTACCGCGGGGGAACGCATGCCCGGTGAAGCAAATGTGACTAACCGTGCAGTGGCTTGCCGGCCAGGGCCATGGCGGCCTCGCCGAGCGATTCGTTCTGCGTCGGGTGTGCGTGGATGAGCTGCGCAACATCCTCCGGGTAGGCTTCCCAGTTCACGATGAGCTGTGCCTCGCCGATCTGCTCGCCGATGCGCCCGCCGATGCCGTGAACGCCCACGATGGGGCCGTTCTTCACGCGCACCATCTTGATCAGGCCGGAAGTGCCCAGGATCGAGGACTTGCCGTTGCCGGCCAGGTTGTACTCGGTGGTTTCGATCTGGTCGTCGCCGAACTTCTTCTTCGCGGCCGGCTCGGAGTATCCGACCGAAGCGATTTCCGGCTCGCAGAAGGTGACCTTCGGGATGTTGATGTCCTCGACGACCACCGGGTTCAGACCGGCGATTTCCTCGGCGACGAAGATGCCGTGCTGGTAGCCGCGGTGGGCCAGCTGCACGCCCGGGACGATGTCGCCGATCGCGTAGATGTTGCCCACGCCGGTGTGGCAGCGCTCGTTGATGAGCACGAAGCCGCGGTCCATCGGAATGTTCTGCTCTTCGTAGCCCAGGCCCTCGGTGACCGGGCCGCGGCCCACGGCCACGAGGACGATCTCCGCTTCGAGGGTCTTGCCGTCGGCCAGGGAGACCTTGACGCCGTTGGCGTCCTGCTCGACCTTTTCGAAGAAGACGCCGGTGTTGAACTTGATGCCGCGCTTCTTGAAGGCGCGCTCCAGGTTCTTGATGATCGCCGGATCCTCGTTCGGGACCAGCGAGGGCAGGCCCTCAACGATGGTGACGTCTACGCCGAAGGACTTCCACACGGAAGCGAACTCGACGCCGATGACGCCGCCGCCGAGCACGATGGCGCTCTTGGGCAGGGTGTCCATGTTCAGTGCCTCGGTGCTGGTCAGCACGCGGCCGCCGATTTCGATGCCCATGGTCTTGGAGGTGGAACCGGTGGCGAGGATGATGTTCTTGCCCTTGTACGCCACGCCGTCAACGTCGATGGTGTCCTGGGAGACCAGGCGGCCGTTACCTTCGATAACGGTCACCTTCTTCATCTTCAGCAGACCCGTCAGGCCCTTGTGCTTGCCGGCGACAATGCCGTCCTTGTAGCTGCGCACTGCACCCAGGTCGATGGAATCGAGGGTGGTGTTGATGCCGTACTTCGCGCCTTCGCGAGCGTTCTCGGCCAATTCGGCGGAGTGCAGGTACGCCTTGGTGGGGATGCAACCGGTGTGCAGGCAGGTGCCACCGAGCTTGGCCTTTTCAATCAAGCCAACGGTGAACCCCAGCTGGACGGCGCGCAATGCTGCCGAGTAGCCGGCGGAACCGCCACCGAGAATGAGGATGTCGAATTCTTGCGTTGCTGCCGATTCGGCCACGTGAACGCTCCCTCGTTATGAGTTGTGGCCGACGTCGTGGTCGACCAGGGGTCTGTTTGGGTGTACCTGCGCGCCCGGTTCAACGGGCGCGAAAATACGGTCATGCTAGTGATCTATCAGGTTTACCTTAGCCCCCCGAAACGCGCTCGGCCACATACGGTGAGGCAGATTGCGCGTACCTGTGACCGGTCGCACAGCGGCGGCGGCGATTCGGCGCGCCCGAGGGGGCGCCGCCGCCGTGCTTGCGCGCATTTCTACTACGGAGAGTAGAAAAGATCGGGTCCGGGGACTGTGCCCGCGGCCTACCTGGCGGAGGCCATTTCCTCCGCCAGCGCCACCAGGGTGCGCACCGAGGATCCGGTGCCGTTCTTGTGGGTGTAGCCGTACGGGGCCTGCTCGTTGAAGGCCGGGCCGGCAATGTCCAGGTGCGCCCAGGGGATCTTGGCCCCGTTGGCCTCGCCCACGAACTCGTTGAGGAACACCGCGGCGGTCATCATCCCGCCCATGCGCTCACCGATGTTGGCCAGGTCGGCGACCTGCGAATCGATGGTGGGGCGCAGTTCCTCGGGCATCGGCATGGCCCAGGCGGCCTCGCCCGCCTTGCCGGCGGCGGCGACCACGGCGTTGCGCAGCGCCTCGTCGCCCATGACTCCGGCGGTGCGCAGGCCCAGGGCGACCATTTGGGCACCGGTGAGCGTGGCCACGTCGATCAGGGCGTCGGGCTTTTCTGCGCTGGCAGCCACGAGTCCGTCGGCCATCACCAGGCGGCCCTCGGCGTCGGTGTTCAGCACCTCGACGGTCTTGCCGCCGAACATGGTGATGACGTCGCCCGGGCGCGTGGAGGCGCCGCCGGGCATGTTCTCGGCCAGGCAGAGCCAGCCGGTGACGGTGATCGGCAGGTTGAGTTCGGCGATTGCAACAATGGCCTGGAAGATGGTGGCGGCCCCGGCCATGTCGCACTTCATGGCGTGCATGCCGGCGGCCGGCTTGATGGAGATGCCGCCGGTGTCAAAGGTGATGCCCTTGCCCACCAGCGCCAGGTGCCGGGTTGCCTTGGCCGGCGCGTACTGCACCTTGATCATGCGCGGCTTGCGATCGGACCCGCCGCCGACGCCCATCAGGCCGCCGTAGCCGTCCTTCTCCAGCTTCTTCTCGTCGAGGATCGTGACCTTCAGCGGCAGTCCCTTGGTCGAGTCCTTGACTTCCTGCGCGAAGGACGCCGGGTAGAGCACGTTGGGCGCGACGTTGACCAGGTCGCGGGTGGCGCGGACGGCGCGGCCCAGGATTGCCGCACGCTTCAGCGCCGCCGGCAGGCCCGGATCCGCCGAGGCCGCCGTGGCGATGATGGCCTCGGTCAGCGGGAGCTTGGCGGCCGGGGTGGAGCGGTGGCTGTTGAAGTGGTAGGCGCCCAGCGCGACCCCCTCGGCCACGGCGGCGGCCTGCTCGAGGGTGGCCGCCGGCAGGGCGAAGACCACGGTGGAGAGCCCGGCAAGCTGGCGCGCGGCCGAGCCCGCGGTGCGGCGCAGCGCCTCCGCGCTCAGCGTGGATTCCTCGAATGACCCCAGGCCGGCGAGGGCCAGGACCAGGGCCTTGGTTTCGGCGGGGGCCGGCATGCGGACAAGTTCGTCGGCGGCGCCGGTGACGTTCAGGCCGGACAGGGAACCCTGGAGGGCTTCGGTGACCTTGGCGCTGAAGGGCGAGGCCACCAGGACGGGACCATCGGTGCCCTTGACGACACCGAGAACCAGTGCGTCCGCGCCGATGCGCTTGATGTCGGTCGAAACGGCGGTCAGCTTGAGATCGATGGAGTTGATCACGGAACGATTCCTCTTCATAGGTTTCTGTGCATGCACGTCAGATGCGCATGCATCGAAGGGGCCGGGATGGCGGCCGCGTTCCGGGGTCGCCGGGACGCAAAAGCCGATTGGCCTTTACCGATCGTATCGCTGAGACCGATCCCACAGCGCATTCGCCTGGCAAGCGGCCTAGAATTGGTTGCGGGCCACGGGAAGAAAACGCCTGCCATTGGGGTTGACCCCCAGTAGTACGCGACCGAACGAATCCCGACTGGGATCATCCGGCCCGCACCCGTTCCATGGTTTCCCCGCAGTTGGCGTTGCCCCGATCCGGCCTCGCCCGGGGACCGGTGGCCATCCTGAGTCAAACCCAGGGCGCAGGTGGTGGCCGGTGAAACCCAGCGACGCAACCCGAAAGGAGCAGCGGCAATGCTTGACCACAATTCCCTGATCAGGTTCGAAGACCTCGACCTGGATGCACTCGAGCTTCAGGGCCTTGACCTGCTCATCGGCCTTCGCGGCCACGCCGATGCCGGCCATGCGCTGTCCCAAGTGCGCACCGAGCTGCTGGATGCGCTGGATCCTCAGCTCATCGCCTCGTTCGATACGGACCAGCTCGTCAACTATCGCGAACGGCGCCCCCAGATTTCCTTCCTCGGCGACCACTTCGCCGCGTATCAGGCCCCGCGCCTTGAGCTTTACCGGCTCACCGACGGGCTGGAGCGCAACTTCCTCTTCCTGACCGGGACCGAGCCGGACTTGGCCTGGGAACGGGTCACCGCCGCGGTCATTGCGCTGGTCGATGCCTTCAACGTGCGCCTGACCGTCTCCTTTGATGCCGTGCCGATGCCGGTTCCGCACACGCGCCCGCTGGGTGTCACTGCACACGGCAACCGCAAGGACCTGATCGACGGGATCTCCACCTGGACCCCGACGGCGGAGTTGCCGGCGAGCCTGGCCAGCCTCATCGAGGTCCGCCTGGTCGAGGCCGGCAGGGACGCGGTGGGCTACTCCATCCACGTGCCCCACTACCTCTCCGAGGCCGAATACCCCCAGGTTGCCGTGGGCGTCCTGGAATACGTCGGTGCCGCCATGGAACTGGGCCTGCCCACCGACCGCCTGCGCGAGGCCGGGCGCAACCTCGAATCGCAGATCGCCGAACAGGTTGCCGCCACCCCCGACGTCGCCCGGATGGTGGAAAACTTCGAGGAACGCTTTGACCAGCACGTCCCCGATGTCGAGCGTCGCTCGTTGCTGGTCACGCCCGATGCGGAGGTCCCCGACGGCGACGAACTCGCCCTGGCCGTCGAGGCGTTCCTCTCCGGCTTCCCCGAACAGGGTGGCACGGCCGCCAAGGATTCCTAGTGACCAAGGCCGAACACCTGGACTCCGCCCGCTCGTGGGTGGTGTGGATTGTCAGCATCACGGCCTACCTCATCGCGGTGACCCAGCGGACCAGCTTCGGCGTGGCCGGCCTGGAGGCCACCGACAGGTTTGACGCCTCCGCCTCGATCCTCGCAACGTTCTCCGTGGTGCAGCTGGTTGTCTATGCGGGCTTGCAGATTCCTGTCGGCATCCTGGTGGACAGGTGGGGGCCGCGGGCCATGATCACCGGCGGCGCGGCATTGATGATGGTCGGCCAGCTGCTGCTTGCCATGGCCGATTCGGTCGGTGCAGGCCTGGTCGGGCGGTTCTTCGTCGGCGCGGGCGATGCGATGACGTTTGTCTCGGTCATCCGGCTGCTGCCGATCTGGTTTTCCGGCTACCGCATCCCGATGCTCACCCAGGCCACCGGGATGGTGGGCCAACTGGGCCAGCTGCTCTCGCTGATCCCGTTCGTTGCCCTGCTGCACCTGTGGAGCTGGACTCCGGCGTTCCTTTCCCTGGCGGCGCTGTCGGTGCTCGGATTTGCCCTTGCCCTGGTGCTGATCAGCAACGGCCCGCGCAGCAGCGAGGCACCGCGGGCACCGGCCCGGGCCAGGGTGCTGCTTTCCAACGCCTGGCGGGAACCGGGGACCAGGCTGGGTTTCTGGACGCACTTCACCACCCAGTTCACCACCAACGTCTTCCTGCTGACCTGGGGGTATCCTTTCCTGGTTTCCGGCCAGGGAGTCAGCCCGGCCACCGCTTCGGGGCTGCTCTCCATCTTCGTGGTCGTCGCCCTGGTAGCCGGACCCGTCCTCGGTGCGGCGGTGGCGCGGCATCCGCAACGGCGCTCGGCGATTGCGTTCAACGTCATCGGGGCGATCGCCCTGAGCTGGATCGTTGTGCTGCTCTGGCCCGGGCAGGCACCAATGTGGCTGCTGGTGGTCCTGATCGTGTCCGTTGCGCTGGGTGGCCCGGCTTCCATGATCGCGTTTGATTTCGCCCGCACCTTCAACCCGCCACATGTCATCGGCACCGCCACCGGCATCGTGAATGTCGGCGGGTTCCTGGCCGCACTGGTCACCGTGTACGTGGTGGGCTGGCTGCTTGACCTCCAGCAGAAGGCGGCGGGACCCGGCGCCGAGCTGTACTCCCTTGACGCGTTCCGGTGGGCATTGTCCTTTCAGTTCGTCGTGATCCTCGGTGGCGTGGTCGGCATGATCCTCACCCGCAACAAGGCGCGCCGCGGCATGGCGTTGCGGGGCGAGTACCCGCCGCGTTCGGCCCGGGAGATGTCCAGGCGCACCGAAATCGAGTAGCGCCGGCCGCTGCCGCGCGTCTGGCCGCAGCCGGGAACGCGACTGCTCCGCACACGCCGCAGGACGCCGGGCCGGCCCCGGTCGGCGGTATCCACATGAAACCATGGTCGCCTCCCGGCGGCCCTGGGCCGGGCGCAGCATGGGGTGCATGACTACTACACCCTCAGCGTCTAACTTTTCCTTGGCCAGCCCCGAAGAGGTGCTGGCCTACATTCCCCACGCCCTGGGGTTCTACCCCCGCAATGCCGTGGTGCTGCTGATCATGCAGGGCTCGTGCCTGGCTGCCACGCTGCGGGTTGACCTGCCGCGAACGGAATGCAGCAACGCGACGGCGGCCCAATGGGCCGAACAGCTGGTTCAGCTGGTGCACAAGGTACCGGACGCAACCGCCGTCTTTGCCGCCGTTTACACCGGGCAGGTCCCCGGCGGGAGCCACGATTCCCTGCCCAAGCACGAACTCGTCGAGCGGCTGGCCCCCGAGCTCGTGCACTCGGGAATCCAGGTGCGGGACGCCTGGTATGTGGGTGCCAACCGCTGGCACAGCTACTTCTGCCTCAGCGAGAACTGCTGTCCCAGTGAGGGATTCGACCTGCCTGACCTCGCGCTGACGGAGACCCACCTGCGGATGGTTGTCGCCGGATCGGCACCCGAGGAACAAATCTGGGACGGCGGCGGCGTTGCCGAATGGGGCAACAAGTCCGCGGTCAGGATGAACCAGGAAATCCTGGCCCGGGAACTGTCCGGATCCGTCCCGCGGGAGTCGTTGGTCAAGGACTGGGCCGGGCTGCTGGATGCGGATCCGGCCGTCGCCGAACGCCGGCTGCGGTCCGACGACGTATTGTGCGCTTCGCTCCTGCTCTCGCTCAGCGACCGCATGATTCGCGACATCCTTCCCTACCTGGCCGGCCGCGGAACCCTGCGCGCGTTCGAGGCGTTGAAAGAGGTCTCTCGCGCCTCCGACTTCGGGCGGGCATCGCAGGACTTCTCCGACTTCCTGCTGGGAACGGCGCCATGCACCCCCGACTGGGACAGGATTGAGCGCCTGTGGTTCCTTTGCCGCGACCTGCTCGGCGTTGCGGAAGGGGAGGAGGCCTGCGCGCTCCTGTGCCTGCTGGGCTGGGTGAACTGGGCCAAGGGAAAGGGGAGCTCCGCGCTAAGGCTCTTTGGATCGGCGCTGAAAAACGATCCGGAATACCGGCTCGCACAGCTCATGGGCAAATTGGTGGAATCGGGCGAAATGCCGTCGTGGGTGGCGGACCCGGCACGCGCATGGCGGCTCCGGCTGGAAGGACGGCTCAGCGCCTGAGCCCGGCGGGGGACCCCGTGGCAGATAATTCGTCGGAACACGTTCCCGATGAATCTCCGTGACACTGAAACGTGAGACACTGTTAACCAACAGACCCGGTTGGGTTCGTGTTCCATGGCTATCAAGCCGGCACCATCGAGTTGGTTCGATGGGAACAAATGGCGGGAAAAAGGCGTTCAACTAATTGGACCCTGGATCCCGACTCGCCGTTATTCGGCGGGACGCGGACTTGACAGGGTCATAGTGGTGTTACCGGTAGGTGGCATCGCGGACGAACCGTGAGAAAGGTATTTCGTGTCTTCTGAGACGACCACCAATGGCCAGGCAGCGGATGCTGCCGCCGATCCGCAGGATGCAACTACGGATAAGGCAGCTGCCGTGCCGGCTGCCGCAAAGGCCGCCACCGCGAAGAAGCCTGCTGCGAAGCGCGCTCCTGCAAAGTCCCGTGCCAAGGCCGATGAGGACGTAGAGTCCGAAGAAGCTGAAACCGACGCCGACGATGCCGACGAGACCCCCAAGGCACCCGCGGTAGACGAGAACTCCAAGGGCTTTGTCCTGACCGCAGACGAAGACGACGCCCCGCAGCAGCAGGTCATGGTCGCCGGCGCCACCGCCGACCCGGTCAAGGACTACCTGAAGCAGATCGGCAAGGTCGCCCTGCTGAACGCCGAGCAGGAAGTCGATCTGGCCCTGCGCATCGAGGCCGGCCTTTTCGCCCACGAGAAGCTCGCCGCCGACGAAGGCAAGATGGACAAGCGCCTGCGCTGGGACTACGAGCAGATCGTCCACGACGGAAAGATCGCCAAGAACCACCTGCTCGAGGCCAACCTCCGCCTCGTGGTGTCGCTGGCCAAGCGCTACACCGGTCGCGGCATGCTCTTCCTGGACCTGATCCAGGAAGGCAACCTGGGCCTGATCCGCGCGGTCGAGAAGTTCGACTACACCAAGGGCTTCAAGTTCTCCACCTATGCCACCTGGTGGATCCGCCAGGCGATCACCCGCGCGATGGCCGACCAGGCCCGCACCATCCGCATCCCGGTGCACATGGTCGAGGTCATCAACAAGCTGGCCCGCGTGCAGCGCCAGATGCTCCAGGACCTGGGCCGCGAACCCACCCCGGAGGAGCTCGCCAAGGAACTGGACATGACCCCCGAAAAGGTCGTCGAGGTCCAGAAGTACGGCCGCGAGCCGATCTCCCTGCACACCCCGCTGGGTGAAGACGGCGACTCCGAATTCGGTGACCTCATCGAGGACTCCGAGGCCGTTGTCCCCGCCGACGCGGTGTCCTTCACCTTGCTGCAGGAACAGCTCCACTCGGTGCTTGACACGCTCTCCGAGCGCGAAGCCGGTGTCGTGGCCATGCGCTTCGGCCTGACCGACGGCCAGCCCAAGACCCTTGACGAAATCGGCAAGGTCTACGGTGTCACCCGTGAACGCATCCGCCAGATCGAGTCCAAGACGATGTCCAAGCTTCGTCACCCCTCCCGTTCCCAGGTCCTGCGCGACTACCTGGACTAGGAGTTCGGCCCGAGGGCCCGATGCAGGTGCCGGTGTTTTCCCCAGCAAGTCCGCGGGGGACACCGGCACCTCGCGTTTAAGCCGTGAGTCTCCAGTTCGCGTTGAGTGTTCACCAAACGACAGCGGGACCCCGGCTTGTTGCCGGGGTCCCGCTCGTCAGTCAGCTCAGCAAGAGGCTGGCGACCGTATTAGTCCTCGTCGTCGTAAACAGGCTTCTCGTAGAGACGCGCTGTTTCGTCTTGCCATTCGTTGGTCAAGGGGCGCAGCTTTTCCTCTACCGCGCGAGCGTGGTGTCCGCAGAAGAATAGCTCACCACCGGAGGTCTCCAATACCGCACGCACAAAAGCCTGTGCACCGCACCGGTCGCAACGATCAAGGGCATTCAGCTCTCGGGTTACTGCGGTCGTTGTCATGATGACCTCCTTCATTCGATGTGTATCCAATACAACCAGCAACGCGGCATTTTTCTTCTTGAAAGTTCGCTCTTTCGCTGACCGCGTAGCCCATCCGGGGGTGAGCTGCCGCTCACTGGCGGCACGCATCAGCGAAATGGCGGGGCCAGAGACTATTGTGGTTAGCGTCGTTCCGACGTTTTTGAGGAGTTCTATCACCGTGGCCAAAAGCACTGACTACAACGCCCGACACCTGTCCGTCCTGGAAGGGCTCGAGGCGGTACGCAAACGTCCGGGCATGTACATCGGTTCCACCGATTCGCGCGGACTCATGCACTGCCTGTGGGAGATCATCGACAACTCCGTCGATGAGGCGCTGGCGGGCCACGGACAATCCATCAAGGTCAGCCTCCACCCGGATGGTTCGGTGGAGATCCACGACGACGGTCGCGGGATCCCGGTGGACATCGAACCCAAGACCGGGCTCTCCGGCGTCGAGGTCGTCTTCACCAAGCTCCATGCCGGCGGCAAGTTCGGCGGCGGCTCGTACACCGCCTCGGGCGGCCTGCACGGCGTGGGCGCCTCCGTGGTCAACGCGCTGTCGTCCCGGCTCGATGTCGAGGTGGACCGCGGCGGCAAGACCTATGGGATGCAGTTCCGCCGCGGCGAGCCCGGACGCTTCGCCGACGCGGGCAAGCCCAAGCCGGATTCCAATTTCGAGCCGTTCTCCACCGCCTCGGTGCTCGACGTGGTGGGCAAGGCCAAGCGCGGCGTGACCGGAACCCGCGTGCGCTACTGGGCCGACCGACAGATTTTCACGCCCGACGCCAAGTTCTCCTACACCGAACTGCAGGCACGCGCCCGCCAGACATCGTTCCTGGTGCCGGGCCTGAAGATCACGCTGCGTGACGAGCGCGGCCTGGCCGGCACGCTGGGCGAGGACGGCCCCTACGAGGAGGTCTTCCACCACGATGGCGGCATTTCCGAATTCGTGGAATACCTGGCCAATGACGCGGCGGTCACCGACATCTGGCGTTTCCACGGCTCGGGGACCTTCAAGGAATCGGTGCCGGTCATCGATGACTCCGGACACAGCCGGATCACCGAAGTCGAACGCACCTGCGAGGTGGACATCGCCCTGCGCTGGGGGATCGGATACGAGACCAACCTGCGCTCCTTCGTCAACATCATTTCCACCCCCAAGGGCGGAACACACCAGACCGGCTTCGAACAGGCCCTGCTCAAGACCTTCCGCAAGGTCATCGAGGCCAACGCCCGCAAGCTCAAGGCGGGGAACGACAAGATCGAGAAGGACGACGTCGGCGCCGGGCTGACCGCCGTCCTGACGGTGCGGCTGGCCGAGCCGCAGTTCGAGGGGCAGACCAAGGAGATCCTCGGCACCTCGGCGGTGCGCCTGATCGTTGCCAAGGTGGTCGAGAAAAGCCTCACGGAGAAGCTGAACTCCACGGCCAAGGGCGACAAGACCCAGGCGGCGATGCTGCTGGAGAAGGTCGTCAGCGAGATGAAGTCGCGCATTTCCGCGCGCGTCCACAAGGAGACCCAGCGCCGCAAGAACGCGCTGGAAACCTCCTCGCTTCCGACCAAGCTGGCCGATTGCCGCAGCACCGACACCGAGAAGACCGAACTGTTCATCGTCGAGGGTGACAGCGCCCTGGGGACCGCCCGCCTGGCGCGGTCCTCGGACTTCCAGGCGCTGCTGCCGATCCGCGGCAAGATCCTCAACGTGCAAAAGGCCTCGGTTGCCGACATGCTCTCCAACGCCGAATGCGCCGCCTTGATCCAGGTGGTCGGGGCCGGATCGGGGCGCAGCTTCGACATCTCCGCGGCCCGCTACGGCAAGGTCGTGCTGATGACCGACGCCGACGTCGACGGCGCGCACATCCGCACCCTGCTGCTGACGCTGTTTTTCCGCTACATGCGCCCCATGGTGGAAGCCGGGCGGGTCTATGCGGCGGTGCCGCCCCTGCACCGGGTCGAGGTCATCAACCACGGGGCCAAGGACAATGAAATGGTGTACACATACTCGGAAAACGAGCTGCACGAGGTGCTGGCCGCCCTGGAAAAGGCCGGCAAGCGCTACAAGGAACCCATCCAGCGCTACAAGGGCCTGGGCGAGATGGATGCGGACCAGTTGGCCGAAACCACCATGGATCCGCGCCACCGCACGCTGCGCCGGGTGGGATTGGAGCACGCCGAATCGGCCGAGCGGGTCTTTGACCTGCTGATGGGTTCGGATGTAGCGCCGCGCAAGGAATTCATCATCTCCGGGGCCGAGCGCCTCGAACGCGACCGGATCGACGCGTAGCGGGAAAACGACATGGCCGGCGGGTGCACCCTAGGGATATTGAATTCCGGGGGCATCTGCCGGCCATTGGCGTGTCCGGCGACGGCCGGCGATGAGCGCACGAGGGACCTCGGCAGGATTAGCTGAAAAACCCCGGTGCCACCAACATGGTGGTCGGCAACGCCAGAAGGAGCAGCGCGGCCGTGAGAACCAGGGTGCGCATCGTGGCGGAGAGCGGCCTCTCGGGGGTCAACAGCCGTCGCAGGCGATGCGATGAAAGCTCTTCGGTCGGTGCTCCGCCGGTCCCCGCGCCGGGCAGGACAGCATTCTCCCGCTCCGACGGTTCCCCCAGGGCACCGGTGGCGACAGTCAAGAGGGCACGCAGCAAAACGGGGGCAGTGACGACGCGCAGGGCGGCGTCGTCGGCGAGCATCTCCACCAGTTCCTGGACCGCAGCCAGCGAGTGCTTCGCGGTGGGCAGCCAGGGCAGGGCGTCATTCCAAGAGGTAAAGGCCAGCAACAGCAGGTCGTGGCGTTGCTCAAGATGCGCCTTTTCGTGGGCAAGAACCGCCCGAAGTTCATCCTCGTTCAACCGTTGGACCAGGCCGCGCGAAAGAACCGTGACGGAACCGGTGAAGCTCGGCAGGCAATAGGCAATGGGGGTTTCGTGGTCCAACACCAAGGTGCCGGGATTGGCGGTGGATTTCTCGCTGAGCAGCGAAAGGATGTGCCGGTGTCGTGCCCGCTGGCGGGTAATGCGCCAGGCGGCCCTGATCAAGGTGAGGACCAGATGGAAACCCAGCAGCGCCGCGGTGCTCAAGGCAAAGACGTGGATGGTTCCCGGAGACCGGACGTCTGGATCACCGAGGACAAGCCTCAGCCCTCCGTGCAGGGCTCCCAAAAGGGAATCTCCCAATGGTTCGAGGCCCCAAAAAAGCATCGCACCAATCATGGACAGGCCGCCGGCCAATGCTATGGCCTGCCAAACAACCATCGCGACGAAGGGGGATCGGGCCGTCCAGCGTGCGCGCGAGAGTGCGACGGGTATGGGCCATGCCAGAAGAATGGCCAGCCCCGCCAGGAGATAGGACGTCAGCAGCACGTTTGGTGACCGTGCCGATCGTCGCTAGGCGTTACGTGGTGTATCGAGGAGCAGGCGCAAGGACTGTGCTTCCTCGGCGGAAATGCCGCCGATGAAGCGAGCCAACACGGCTTCGCGATCCAGCACGGTACCCAGGGCTTCGTTCATCAAGGACACGGTGTGGTCCTCACGGCTTGTCACCGACGTATAGCGGTGCGGGCGGATGTCGCGCTCGCGCGCCACCAGGCCCTTCTTCTCCAGCCGCGCCAGCACCGTCAGGACGGTGGTCACGGCAAGTTCCTTGCCCTCGACGTCGCCGGGTGCTGCAAGTTGGTCGCGAAGTTCATTGGCCGTGAGCGGGGATTCGGCATCCCAAAGGAGTTCCATTACTGCGCGTTCAAGGTCGCCAAGAGTGGCCAATCTCATTTCCTAACAAAGTGTTCCAAGACCCGTGCAGCTAACGCAGGGGCCAACGGTCCCCGTCGTGGACGCTTCCCGTTGGCACCAGTTTACCGCGTCGGGGCCAAATGTTCTACAGTGAGTAGAAAGGAGTTCTACGGATCGTAGAACTTGGGGCGCGGGTTCGCCTCGACGCCGCGAATTTCTGGACTGAAGGGCTTGGCATGGATGTACTGGAAATTGCCAGATGGCAATTTGGTATCACGACCGTTTATCACTTCCTGATGGTTCCCCTGACGATCGGCCTGGGTCTCACCGTTGCGGTCATGCAGACCGCGTGGCACCGCACCGGCAAGGAGGAATACCTGCGCATGACGAAGTTCTGGGGAAAGCTCTTCCTCATCAACTTCATCATGGGCGTGGCCACCGGCATCGTCCAGGAATTCCAGTTCGGCATGGCCTGGAGCGAATACAGCCGCTTCGTCGGCGACGTCTTCGGCGCACCCCTGGCCATGGAAGCGCTGCTGGCCTTCTTCCTGGAATCCGTGCTTCTTGGGTTGTGGATCTTCGGCTGGGACCGGCTGCCCAAACGCATCCACCTGGCCACCATCTGGATTGCCTCGCTGGCCAGCATCTTCTCGGCCTACTTCATCCTGGTGGCCAACTCCTGGATGCAGCACCCCGTGGGCACCGAAATCGTCGACGGCCGAGCCACGATGGTCGATGCCTGGGCGGTCTTTACCAACAACACCGCCCTGGTCACCTTCCCGCACACCATCTTCGGGGCCTTCGCCGTGGCCGGCGGGTTCCTGTTGGGCATCTCCTGGTTCCACCTCTACAAGCGCCGCCAGGCGGGAATCGACTCCGTGGACGCCGCGGGCAAGGTCATCGTCGGGGAATCAGACACGCTGGGGAAAAACCGCGACAAGGTCGACTACCAGGTCTGGATCAAGTCCCTGCGCATCGGCGCCGCCGTTGCGATGGTTTCCTTCATGGGGGTTGCCCTGTCCGGCCACGCTCAGGCCCAGTTGATGATCCAACAGCAGCCCATGAAGATGGCGGCGGCAGAGGCGGCATGCCACGACGGGACGGGATTCTCGCTCCTGTCCGTCAGCGACCTGCGGGGCGGCGGGGCAACGACCTGCGACAACGTCGTCGGAGTCTTCGAAATCCCGGGGCTGCTTTCATTCCTCGCCCACGACAACTTCACGACCGAAGTCAAGGGCGTGAACACCCTCCTGCCCGAGTACCAGGAAAAGTACGGCACCCACCTCCCGGATGACCCGATGTACGGGGAACGCGCCGGAAGCGAAATCAACTACCTGCCGGTCATGGAGGTCACCTACTGGGGCTTCCGCCTGATGATCACCCTGGGCGGGCTCTCGGCGGTTGCCGCCGCCGTGGCCCTGTGGCTGACCCGCAAGGGAACCGTTCCGCACAGCAAATGGATGTCCCGGCTGGCCGTCCTCGGAATCCTGGCCCCACTGGGCGGGAATTCCGCCGGATGGATCTTCACCGAAATGGGTCGCCAGCCATTCGTCGTCGCCCCCAATCCCAGCTTTCAAGGCATCGACCAGGTGTTCATGTACACCGCCGCCGCTGTCTCCCCGGGGGTCAGCGCGGGGGAGATGCTCTTCTCGCTGATCGCCCTCGTCTCGATCTATGCGTTCCTGCTGGTCGTCGAGGTCGTCCTGCTGATCCGGTACGTCCGCGGCGGAATCGGTTCGGCCATGCCCGAACTGCATGAACACCCCGATGACGGCGACAAGGACACCGACGTGCTGTCCTTCGCCTACTGACCCGACTACTTACGAGTTAGGACTCTGACCGTGGATTTCCTGCCCACCCTGTGGTTCATCCTGATAGCCGTGCTCTGGGGCGGCTACCTGTTCCTTGAAGGATTCGACCTGGGCGTGGGGATGCTCATGAAGACCTTCGCCAAAAACGAGAAGCAGCGCCGCGTGCTGCTGAACACCGTCGGCCCCGTCTGGGACGGCAACGAGGTGTGGCTCATCACCGCCGGCGCCGCGACCTTCGCGGCCTTCCCGTACTGGTACGCCTCGCTCTTCTCAACTCTCTACGTCCCGCTGACCCTGGTGCTCGTGGCCCTGATCTTCCGCGCCGTGGCCTTCGAATACCGCGGCAAGGCCCACACCCTTGCCGTGCGAAACGCCTGGGACTGGGCCATCTTCCTGGGCTCCTTTATTGCAGCCTTCGGCGTCGGGGCGATGCTCGCCCTGAGCACCACCGGGCTCCCGCTGAACGCCAACGGCGACCGCGTCGGCGGACCATTCGCCTGGTTCAACATGTATGCAGTGCTGGGCGGGCTCGCCGTCGTCGCATTCTGCCTGATCCACGCGCTGGCCTTCCTGGGCCTGAAGACCGACGGCGACATCCGTGCCCGGGCGGCAAGGCTCCTAGCGCGCTGGCTGCCGGTGGCGCTGACGCCTTTGGCGGCCTGGGCCGTGGCCGTGGTCCTGCTGAACCGGAGCGTGGTGGCCCTGGCACCGCTGGGACTGGCGGTGGGCGCACTGCTGTTCGCCTGGTTCCGGGCACGCAGGAACAACGAGGGCCTGGTATTCATCGGACTGGGCGTTTTCCTGCTGGCCGGTGTTGCGGCGATATTCACGGCGGCCTATCCCAACGTCCTGCCCTCCACCATCGACGCGGCCTTCAACCTGACCGTTTCCAACGCATCCTCGACCCCCTACACGCTCAAGCTCATGAGCATCGTCGCGGCGTTCGGGCTGCCGCTGGTCCTGGCCTACCAGGCCTGGACCTACTGGGTGTTCCGCAAGCGCGTCACCGAGGAGCACATCCCCGAGGCGCACAACGTGACCCCGATCGTCTAAACGGAGCCAGGAGAAGAAAACCCGCCATGAAACCCGCTCTTCCCGCCGGGACCGGCTCCCGGAAGGTCCTGGCCCTGTTGGCCGGACTCGCCGCACTCAAGGCCGCCGGCCTGGTCCTGGTTGCCGACGCCCTGGCCACCTCGATCAGCCAACTGGCGGCCGGAATCGACCTCGATGTCCAGCGGCTGCTGGTGTTCGGCCTGGGCGGAACGATGCTGCGGGCCGCGGCCGTGTGGGGCACGGAATTCGCTGCCCAGCGGGCAGGGCTCGGGGCCAAGGAACACCTGCGTGCCCGGCTCCTGGCCGCGGGCCTGGAGGGCAGGGCGGCGGCCACCGACCCCGGCCACGGCGCGCTGGCGGCCCTGGCCAGCCGCGGGCTGGACGGGCTGGACAACTACTACACCAAGTACCTTCCCGCGCTGGTCTCGGCGCTGGTCATCCCGATCCTCGTCGGGGTCCGGATCCTGGTCGCCGACTGGGTTTCCGCGCTGGTCGTCGTCTTGACGGTCCCGCTCATCCCGGTTTTCATGATCCTGATCGGGTTGCACACCCAGGACCGCATCAAGGCGGCCGCCGCCGGGCTGGACCGGCTTTCGAACCAGTTGCTGGAACTGGCCCAGGGACTTCCCGCCCTGATTGGCCTGCGCCGGGCGGAGGGCAAGGGCCGCGCCCTGGCCCGGGTATCCGAGGACTATCGCGAGTCCAGCATGAAGACGCTGCGCACCGCATTTCTCTCCGGCCTCGCCCTGGAACTCATCGCCACCATCTCGGTGGCGGTCGTTGCCGTGTTCATCGGCGTGCGACTGGTCTACGGGCACATGGGCCTGGAGGCCGGGCTGGTGGCCCTGATCCTGGCCCCCGAATGCTACCTGCCGCTGCGCGCCCTGGGAGCGGCCTTCCACTCCTCGGAGGACGGGGTCGAGGCCCTGGAACGCAGCGAGGGATTCATCGGGTCGGATCCCGCCGGCGCCCGCGAAACCGCCGGCCCGGCACCCGCCTCGGCCTCCCGCGTGCTGGAGCTGGAGAACCTCTCCATCCGGCACGCCGAACGCACCGAACCGGTGGTCAGGGAGCTGGACCTGGCGCTGGCCGCCGGATCCGCGCACGTGCTGGATGCCGCCAGCGGGAGCGGAAAGACCACGCTGCTGCATGCGGTCCTCGGGCAGCTCGAGCCGGGGGCCGAGACCACCGGCCGGATCAGGGTGGACCGCTCCCGCATGGCATACATTTCCCAGCACCCGCTGTTCACCGAGGCCACCGTGGAGCAGGAAATCCGGCTGCACGCCGGGGAGCAACTCTCCGCGGCGATGCTGCACTCGGTGCTGGCCGAGGCGAACATCTCCCACCTGGCGGCACGGAACCTGGTCGATTGCAGCCCTGGCGAGCTGCGCCGCCTCGCCGTGGCTCGGGTGCTCGCCCGGGTGGCGGCCGATCCACGGGTCAACCTGGTGCTGGCCGACGAGCCGACGGCGCACCTTGACGAGGCATCCGCCTCCGGCATCCGCCGTTCCCTCTGTGCCCTGCGCGGGCAATGCGCGCTGCTGGTGGCCACCCACGACCGTGCCCTGGCCACGCAGCTGCGCGACGGGCACGCCGCCGGGCAATCGGCCGCCGAAGAGCCTGCACCGGATTCCGTGGGCCCAAAATCCCCGGCGGCTCCCGGAATCCCGGGCGCAGAACGCCAGGGGCACAGCCGGGGCACCGGCGCGCGGGCCGCGCACTGGCGGCTGCTGGGCTCCATGCCGTGGCTGCGCCACGGCATGGTCCCGGGCCTGCTGCTGGCCGCGGCCGCCGCGATCTTCGGCGCCGGACTGACCGGGATCTCCGGCTGGCTCATCGTCTCCGCAAGCCACCAGCCCCCGATGCTGCACCTGATGGTTGCCATCGTGGGCGTGCGCGCCTTCGGCATCGGCCGCGCGGTGCTGCGCTATGCCGAACAATTGCGCGTGCACGACGCGGTCATGGGTTTCGCCTCCACGCTGCGACAGCGCCTCTGGGATGCACTGGTGGCCCGGCCCCACAGCTGGGGCAGGATCACCCGCTCGGGCGCGGCGCTGGGGCACCTGGTGGCCGAGGTCGACGAGGTGCGCGACGCAGTGCCCCGGGTCCTGGTGCCGCCGGTGGCCGGAATCGCCACCTGGACTGCCGTCACCGTGGGGATCGGCTTCTGGGCGCCCGCAGCCCTGCCGCTGGCCCTCGGCCTGGGGGCGGCGGCCTTCATCGGCTTGCCGCTGGCCGTGCTGGCCGTGGAAAAGCGCAGCACCACCGAGGTGGCCGAACACCGCATGTGGCTCGGCACGCGGGTGCCCACGCTGCTGCGCGCGGCAGGTGACCTGCGCGCCAACCGGGCAGCGGAACGCGCGCTGGAGAGGTTCACCGACCAGGACGCCGCCGCCACGGCATCGCTGCGGGCTGCGGCACGCGGCGCCGGGCTGGCCCAGGGCGGCGCGGCGCTGCTGTCCGCCACGGCGGCGGTGCTGGCCGTGATGACGGTGGGCACCGGGGGAGAGCAGGCGGCCGTCGCCGGGTTGCTGCTGCTGGCCCTGGGCGAGCCGATCGCCAACACCGCCATCGCCATCCAGCAGCTGCCGCAGCTCGATGCGGTGCTGCGCCGCGTCTGGTCAAACCTCGCGGACGGAAAGCCGGCCCCCTCCGGCGCGGGCACTGACGCGAGCACAGCGCCGGCGGACACCGCCGGTGCCCTGGGGATGCGCCTGCGCGGCGCCGACATCGGCTGGGTGGCCAACAGCCCGGTGCTCAGGGGCCTGGACGTGGAGCTGGTACCCGGCCGCTGGGTTTGCGTGACAGGGCCCTCGGGAACGGGGAAGTCAACGCTGCTGGCCGCCATGCTCGGCGCCCTGGAACCGCTGGCCGGAACGCTGCAGGCCCGGCGCGGGAGCGGTCCCTGGGCGGCGGCACGCGCGGGGGACCTGGCGCGGGTTTCCTGGTGCCCGCAGGAAGCGCACCTCTTCGATTCCTCGGTGCGCGCCAACCTGGCCCTGGGCCGGGACACCGGGGACCAGCCCGGGGACACAGAGCTGGAAGCGGTGCTGGCCCGGGTGGGACTGGGTTCCTGGCTCGCCACGCTGCCGGCGGGGCTAGACTCGCGGATCGGCTCCGGCGGCCACCACCTCTCCGGCGGGCAGCGCCAGCGCCTGGCCGTGGCACGCGCCCTGGTGGCCCGGGCCGGGGTGCTGTTGCTGGACGAGCCCACCGCCCACCTGGGTGCGGACGAGGCCGTGGAGCTCGTGGCCGACCTGCGTGCCGCGCTCACCGGGCAGGCGGTGCTGCTGGTCACCCACGACGCAGCGGTCGCCGCCCTGGGCGACGCGGTGCTGGACCTGGCGGATCCGGCGCACCGGGTCGCGGTGCCGGCATGAGCCCGGAATGATACCCTCAGGCGCCGGGGGTCTGGCGTCGCTTGAGGGCGGCGAGAACCGGGGATGCATCGGAGGCGGAAGCCTGGAACCGGATCACGACCCCGTCGTAGCCCCACAGCTTGAGCAGCGGCACCGGGCCGTTGCGGAGCCTCCGGCACTTGTCGATGTTGTCGTAGCGGATGGTGCGCAGCCGGCGCAAGATGGTGCGTTGGATGATCTCGTCATCGCGGATGACGATGTACGAGTTCAGGTAGGTGGCCACCAGGAATGCAGCCGTGGCGAGCAGCAAGATGCCGATGATGAGCATCGGCATGCGGTCCTCCGGGTCGGAGGTGCCGGCGATTGCGGAGAGCACGAGCAGCAGCCCGACCGGCGCAACCAGCCAGCCCGCCACGGCCAGGACCTTCGGCTGGCGGATCGCTTCGGGGTTCATCCGGTCCCGCTTCGGCCGGCGCGTGGACCACTGGCCCACGGAACTGGCCAAGACCACGGCAAACAGCACGATCCCCACGAAGACCAATGGTTCCTGGATCATGTGGTTCCTCTTTCGCTCGGGGATCAAACGCCCGGTGGTCCATGGCCCGCAGGACCCGGCCGGGGATGCCGGCGTGGTCCGGGGCGGCCCCGGACCACGCCGGTTGGCGGTTCGCCGCTGCTAGCCGTCCAGCAGCGAGTCCTGGATGGCGACCCGGCGGGCGGCCTCGACCTCGACCGCCCCGGAATCGGCAAAGGGCACGCTGTCCTCGGTGGGCGCTGCGAGCGGCGCGCGCCCGGAGGAGCCGGGCGGCGGCAGCTGCCCCGCGGGTGCCGGGGCATCCTGCGCATCCGTTCCCTCGGAGGCCGGGGTGCCGCCGAGCAGGTCGATGCCCTGGGCCAGCGGGACCCCGGAGCCGTCGCGCTTGGCGTACTCGGTGGGCAGGGCGCGCACCACGCCGGCGGCGGAGGACGCCCGGGCCGGCCCGGCGCCGGCATAGGCCAGCTCCAGGTGGTCCTCGCCCTTCAGGA
Source organism: Paeniglutamicibacter sp. GQ140 (assembly GCF_059759235.1). Classification (NCBI taxonomy): domain Bacteria; kingdom Bacillati; phylum Actinomycetota; class Actinomycetes; order Micrococcales; family Micrococcaceae; genus Paeniglutamicibacter; species Paeniglutamicibacter sp. GQ140. Next base: position 237,473 of record NZ_JCAXDW010000004.1, on the reverse strand, counting down.
AGCGGTGCGCCCGCACCCCGCCGGTAGCCCGGCCCTTGGCCGGGTACTCGGCGAAGTCGGTGACCTTGACCGAGTGCGAGGCGGTGCCCGGCAGCGTGTTGGATCCCGTGGCGATGGAGACGAAGACCGGTGCCTGGGCGTCCGCGGGGACCACGCCGAAGAAGATCACCTTGTCATCGGCGCCCAGCTTGATGCCGGCCATGCCGCCGGCGGTGCGGCCCTGCGGGCGCACCGCGGAGGCGGCGAAGCGCAGCAGCTGCGCGGCGCGGGTGGCGAAGACCAGGTCGGCGCCGTCAGGCCCCACCGCGGCGCCCACCACGGTGTCCTTGTCCTTGAGCGTGATGGCCTCCCACTCGTCCCGGTTCAGCGGGTAGTCCGGGCTCAGCCGCTTGACCACGCCGTTGGCGGTGCCCAGGGCCACGACGGCATCCAGCGGCACCAGTGCGACCATCTTCTCGCCCTTGGCCAGCTGGGCGAACTCGTCGACCTTCACCCCGCCGGTCAATTGCGGGAAGCCGTGGGCAGGGGGCAGCATCGGCAGGTCCACGACCTGCAGCCGCAGCATCCGGCCGGTGGAGGTGATCCCGCCGATCTCGCCGCGCGCGCTGGTGGCCACCACGGAGGAAAGCACGTCGTGCTTCACCCGTGCCCCGGCGCCGTCCAGCGGTTCGGCGGATCCGGTGCGCGCCACCTGGCCGGTGGCCGAGAGGAGCACCCGGCAGGGGTCGTCGGCGATCTCCAGGCTCAGCGGCGCTGCCTTGCCGGTGCCCGCGACCGCGGGCATGGAGGTGCCCTTCAGCGGGGAGCCGGACTCGGTTTCCAGCAGCACGGTGCGGCGCGGGGTGGCGAACTTCTCGCCCATCTCGGCCAGCTCGCCGGAGACCACTTCGCGCAGCAGCGTGTCGGAGTCCAGGATCGCCTTCAGCTCCTCGATGGCCGCGCGCAGCTCCTCGGCCTCCTTCTCCAGCTCCAGCCGGGAGAACTTGGTCAGCTGGCGCAGCCGCAGCTCCAGGATGTGGTTGGCCTGCAGCTCGGAGAGGTCGTAGATGGCCATCAGGCGCTCGCGGGCCTGGGCCGTCTCGTCCGAGGAGCGGATGATGGCGATGACCTCGTCGATGTCGACGATCGCGATGAGCAGGCCCTCGACCAGGTGCAGGCGGTCAAGCTTCTTCGCCAGCCGGTGGGCGGTGCGCCGGCGCACCACCAGCAGCCGGTGCTCGACGTAGACGGTGAGCAGCTCCAGCAGCCCCATGGTGCGCGGCTGGCCCTCGACCAGGGCCACGTTGTTGATGCCGAAGGAATCCTCCATCGGGGTGAACTTGTACAGCGCCGCCAGCACCGCGTTGGGGTTGAACCCGTTCTTCAGCTCGATCACCAGGCGCAGGCCGTGGTTGCGGTCGGTGAGGTCGACCACGTCGGCGATGCCGGTGAGCTTCTTGGCGTTGACCGCGTCCTTGATCTTCTCGATGACCTTTTCCGGGCCGACCATGTAGGGCAGCTCGGTGACCACCAGGCCGGCGCGGCGGGCGGTGATCTGCTCCAGCTCCACCTTGGCGCGGGTCTTGAAGGTGCCGCGTCCGGTGCGGTAGGCGTCGCGGATGCCGTCCAGGCCCACGATCTTGCCGCCGGTGGGCATGTCGGGGCCCGGGACGAACTTCATGATGGCGGCCAGGTCGGCGTCCGGGTGGGCGATCAGGTGCAGGGCCGCGGCGACGACCTCGCCGAGGTTGTGCGGGGCCATGTTGGTGGCCATGCCCACCGCGATGCCGGTGGTGCCGTTGACCAGCAGGTTCGGGAAGGCGGCGGGGAGCACCGAGGGCTGCATGAACTGGTTGTCGTAGTTCGGGACGAAGTCCACGACGTCCTCGTCCAGGTTCGCGGTCATCGCCACGGCGGAGGCGTCAAGCCGCGCCTCGGTGTAGCGGGGGGCCGCCGGCCCGTCGTCCAGCGAACCGAAGTTTCCGTGCCCGTCGATCAGCGGCAGGCGCAGCGCGAAGCCCTGGCTCATGCGCACCATCGCGTCGTAGATGGCGGTGTCGCCGTGCGGGTGCAGCTTGCCCATGACCTCGCCGACCACGCGGGCGCTCTTCACATGCCCCTTGTCCGGGCGCAGGCCCATCTCGGACATCATGTACAGGATGCGCCGCTGCACCGGCTTGAGCCCGTCGCGGGCATCGGGCAGGGCGCGGGAGTAGATCACCGAGTAGGCGTACTCGAGGAAGGATCCCTCCATTTCCTTGGTCACATCGATGTCAACGATGTGCTCCACGAAGTCTGCGGGCAGTGGTTCGGGCTTTTTGCGCGCCATATTTGGTGTGAATCCTCGATTCGGTACTGATGCCCGACCTTGGGCAAGGTCGGGTTTCATCTCGTGCTGCGGTTCCGGCGCGTCGATCCAAGTGCTCGCGCAACGCCGACCGCTAGGCTAAGCCTATGGTGGATGGTCGTAAACCCGGTGAATATCCGTCCCATTGGGAAGCGGACGTTGTCCTGCGAAACGGATCCACGGCACATCTACGCCCGATTCAACCCGGTGACGCCGACAATTTGCAAAAAATGCACCGGGGACAATCCGAGGCTTCGGTCTACATGCGCTATTTTACGTACAAATCCTCGCTCACCGCCAAAGAGCTCAAGCGCTTCACCGAGGTCAACCACGTCGACAGGGTCGCCTTCGTGGTCATCCGGGGCGAGGACATCATCGGGGTGGGTCGCTACGACAGGCTCGATGACCCCGCGGACGCCGAGGTCGCCTTCAACATCTCCGACGCCTACCAGGGCATGGGCGTGGGCTCGATCCTGCTCGAGCACCTGGCCGCCGCGGCGCGCGAAAACGACATCGAGCGCTTCTCCGCCGAGGTGTTGCCGGAGAACCGGAAGATGCTCACGGTCTTCGCCGAGGCCGGGTACGCGGTCAAGCGGCACTTCGACGAGGGCGTGGTGATGCTCGAGTTCCCCATCGACCCCACGGAGAAGTCCCGTGCGGTGATGGAATCCCGCGAGCACCGCGCCGAGGCCAAATCGCTCGCCGGCCTGCTGGCCCCGGCTTCCATCGCGGTCATCGGAGCCAGCCGCGAATGGGGCACCATCGGCCACACCCTGCTGCACAACATCATCGAGGGCGGATTCACCGGACCCGTCTACGGGATCAACCCGCAGGCCTTCGAACTCGGCGGGATGCGCAGCTACGCCACGGTGGCCGAGGTCCCGGGCCCCGTCGACCTCGCCGTCGTCGCCGTGCCGCAGGACCAGATCCACCAGGTCATCACGCAGTGCGCGCGCGCCGGGGCCAAGGGCCTGCTGATTGCCACCGGCGGCTTCGAAAAGGACGGCGAGGCCGGGCTGCTGCGCCAGCGCGAGCTGGTGCGCCTGGCACGGGGCAACGGCATGCGCGTGATCGGCCCGGCATCCCTGGGCCTTGTCAACACGGACCCGGCAACGTCCATGAACGCCTCGATGGCCCCCGGCATGCCCAAGCACGGCAGCCTGGGGCTCTTCAGCCAGTCCGCCGCCATCGGGGTGCTGCTCTATGCGGCCTCGGTGCGTCGCGGGGTCGGGGTCTCCTCGATCGTCTCGGCCGGGAACCGGGCGGATGTCTCGGGCAACGACGCCATGCAGTTCTGGGAGGACGACCCCGGCACCGGCGCCGTGGGCCTGTACCTCGAATCCTTCGGCAACCCGCGCAAGTTCTCCCGCATTGCCCGCCGGCTCTCGCACTCCAAGCCCGTCATTGTGGCCAAGTCAGATGTCATGGGGCTGCGGCTGCCCCCGGGCCATGCGGTGCGCACCACCCAGGCGCCCACCGCGGCGGTGGATGCGATGCTGCGCCAATCCGGGGTCATCCGGGTCCGCACCAACGAGGAATTGATGGAAATCGCCCAGGTGGTTGCCTCCCAGGTGCTGCCGGCCGGCAACGGGCTCGCCGTGCTCTCGAACTCCGATGCGCTGGCCTCCGTGGTGGCGGACGCGGCGGAGCAGAACCGCCTCGACGTCGTGGTGTCGGATGCCGAGATCACGCTCGAGGACGGCCAGTCGCAGGCGCTGCCCCGCCTCGCCGCCGCCCTGCACCGTGCGCTGGCAAACCCCGCGGTCCACTGCGCCATCGTCACCCTGCTGCCCACGCCCGGGCTGGGTACCGCGGTCCTGGCCACCTGCATTCGCGAGGCAGCCGCGGCGGCGGGGAAAACCGTTGTCGCGGTCTTCCCCGGCATCATCGATGCCGCCAGCCGGGCCGATGGCCTGCTCGATGCCGGAACGGATCCGCAGGGGCACGCCCTCGAGCTGCCCTGCTACTCCAGCCCGGGCGTGGCGGTGAACGCGCTGGCGGCCGTCGTGCGCTACGCGACGTGGCGCTCCCGCGAACACGGCGAGGTCACCGAGCCGGCCGGCATCAACGTGGCGGCCGCCGAGGACTTCATCGAGGATGCATTGGCGTCGGTGCAGGGGGTTGAGCTGTTGCGGCTGCCCAAGGCCAAGGCCGCGCAGCTGCTGGGCCTCTACGGGATCCAGGTCCTCGAATCGGCGCGCTTTGACACGAGCGACGAGGCGGTGGCCGCGGCAACCCGGCTCGGTTTCCCGGTGGCCCTCAAGGCCCGCGACGAGCACCTGCGCCACCGTCTGGATCTGGGCGGCGTCAGGCTGAACATCACCGACGAGGCTTCCCTGCGCTCGAACATCGGGCACATGCGGGAGGTCCTGGCCCCGTACGCGGCCAGGGACCTCGAGGTCCAGTCGATGGCCCCCGCCGGCCAGGGCTGTGTGATCCGTGCCGTCGAGGACCCGCTGCTGGGTCCGGTGGTCTCCTTTGGGCTGGCCGGGGACGCGGTGAACCTGCTGGACGACTGGGCCCACGGCATCCCGCCGCTGACCAATACCGACCTGTCCGACCTGGTGGGCGCACCCCGGGCCGCCGCCCGCCTGCGCGGCTACCAGGGGCTGCCGGCCGTGGACCTGGGTGCCCTGGAGGACCTGCTGAACCGCGTGGCAACCTTGAAGGACAACCACCCGGAGGTCTCCCTGCTGGAAATCAACCCGGTGATGGCCGCCGCCGACGGCACGACCGTGCTGGCCGTCGAGCTGTGGCTGGGCAACCCGGAGCAGCGCACCGATTCCGCACGCCGTGCCATGAGCCAGTGACCCCGTGCCCGCGGGCGGGGTGCCGCGCCGGGCGGAACCAGCCGATTCGCGCCCTTGGGTAGACTGGAGGGCATGACCCCCCTTTCTTCGGCCACGGGCCCCGACCTGCAAGCTGACCTCGACCGTGCCGGGTTCTACCCCAAAATGGTTGCCGACATCATCGACGAGGCCCTCGACGGCCGGGCAACCGGCGCCCACCTGGTGCACCTGGAAACCCACTTCGACCAGCACGAGGTGCACCGGCACATCACCGTCCTGGTGCTGGCGGAGGACGTGCTGCTGGTGGCCCACGTCGATGACCAGCAGCTGGACGAGAAGGGCAAGGAAGTCATGGCCCAGGTCTCCACCGAGCTGGTCCAGCTGTCCAAGGTCACCACCGTGGCCACCAGCTACGTCTACCACCAGCCGCAGAACTACCGCAGCGGGGACATGGTCAAGGAACTGACCCTGGGCATCGCCTGGGCCGGTGCCCAGCGCATCGACCTGGCACCGGCCGGCTGTGCCGACCCCGCGTGCGACGCCGACCACGGCTACACCGGAACCTCCCAGCAGGAGGACCTGGTGCTGCGCGTCAGCGCCGAGGCCGACGGCGTCAAGGCAGTGACCGCCGCCCGCAGCTTTGCCAAGGCCATGCGCCGGGCCTCGGCCCCCCGCGGCACTGAGGCACGGCCCGCGGCAGCGCCGGCACCGGCCGCCGAGGTGCGCGGACGGGTCGGCTCGCGCTTCGGGCGAAACACCCACCAGGGCTAAGGCCACAAGGGAGAACACGGCCTCGTGGCAACCAGCACCCGCAGAACCCCGGCCACCGCCTTGCCGGCGGCCCCGCCCTATGGCAGCAGGACCATCGCCGAGCTGCTGCCCAGCGCCGCGGCGGCCCTGGGCGTCGAGGGCTTTGAAAACGCCCTCGGGCTTCCGGCGGCGAACCGCATCGCCGTGGTGATGGTCGACGGACTGGGCAAGGCCCTGCTCAAGGCCCGCGGGGGACATGCCCCGTTCCTGCGCAAGCTCATGGAAAACTCGCAGACCCTGCTCGCGTCATTCCCCTCCACCACCGCGGCCTCGCTGACCTCCATGGGCACCGGCCTGCCGCCGGGGCAGCACGGGGTGGTGGGCTACGACGTGGTGGACCCGGTGCGCCGCCGGGTCGTGAACCAGCTGGGCGGCTGGCCCAGGGACCTGGACCCGGTCTCCTGGCAGCCGCACCCGACCGTGTTCGAGCGGGCGGAAGCCGCCGGGGTGCACACCGCCACGGTGTCCCTGTCCCAATTCAAGGACTCGGCACTGACCAAGGCCGCACTGCGCGGACCCGTTTTCACGGCCGCCGAATCCCCGCACGCCAGGGTGCGCGCCACCTGCGAGATCCTGGCGGCAAATCCCCGCTCCCTGGTCTACTGCTACTTCAACGAACTGGACAAGGCCGGGCACCGCTACGGCAAGGACTCGGCGCAATGGGGCAACGCACTTGAGGACCTTGACTCGGTCATGCGCACCCTGGCGGCCCGGGTGCCGGCCGGCACGCTGCTGCTGCTGACCGCCGACCACGGGATGGTCGACGTGGACGAGCAATGGCGGATCGACTACTCCGAGTTCCCGGAGCTCGTGGACGGGGTCGAACTCACTGCCGGCGAGCCGCGCGGGGTGCAATTGCATTTCGCCGCCCAGACCCCGCCGGCGCAGCGCGAGGCGGTGGCCGAGGCCTGGCGGGAACGCTTCGGTGCCAAGGCCTGGGTGCTGGGCCGCGACGAAGCCATCGACCTGGGACTCTTCGGCCCCGTGGACGACGCGGTGCGCGAACGCATCGGCGACCTGCTCATCCTGGCCGCGGAGGAGATCGCGTTCCTTGACGGGCGGCGGGTCAAGCCGGCGGCCTTCACCATGATCGGCCAGCACGGCTCGCTCACCCGCGCCGAGTGCGAGGTCCCGCTGCTGACCTTGGCGCGCCCGGGATCCCGGAAGTAGCGCAGCAGGCAGTAGCGCGGCAAAGCGAAGGCCCGGCCCACGCAAGGAAATCCTTGCCGGACCGGGCCTTTTCCGCGCCGGCGGCGTCGCCGCGGGGATCAGTCGTTGTTGTTGCGCCGCCCGAAGACGATCTCGTCCCAGCTGGGCACCGAGGAGCGCTTGGCCTTCTTCTTGCCGCCGGCCTCCTCGTCGGTGGCGGGCTCGGAATCCTCGGGTCCTTCCCCGGCTTCCGGGGCCTCCGGGCGCAGGTTGGGCACCAGGGAGATGGAGGTGGTGCGCGTGCTGACGCCGTCGTAGAGCCTGGGCAGCCCGTCGTCCTGCGGCTTGGGGCCGGCCAGGCGCGGGTCGTCGTCCGGGTGCGGGGAGCGCGACAGCATCGCGGCCAGGGCATCGTCGCCCTCTTCATCGATCCCCAGGCGCTGCCCGCGGCGGGCGCTGAGCGCGTCCAGCAGCTGTTCGGAATCGGCAACTGCCGCCTCGAAGTCGACGTCGTCCCCGTCCGCCTCGATGTCGAAGGGGTCGTCGGCGACGGCGGTCAGGCGGCGGGCGCCCACGGGCGCGTCGAGCGGCTCGAGTTCGCTCAGGACCTGTGCCCAGCGGTTCGCGTTTTGCAGCGACTTGCGGTTGGGGTGGAAGGACCACCGCGCCATCGATTCCTCGGCGCCCGAGTCCAGGGCGATGCTCGCGTCCGTTTCCGGCAGGTCGAAGCGGGCGACGACCTCCCAGGAGCCATCGGCGGCACGCCAGGCGTCCCAGGCAAGGGATTCGTTGTCAATGCCCAGGGAGTGGATGCGGTAGGCGACCATCTCGCCGAGGTTTGCCGGCTCCTCGCCGAAAATGCTGCGGTAGCCGTCGTGGGTCTGCGGGGCGGAGACCTCCACGTTGCGTGCCTGGGAGGCAATGTATTCGCGTTCGGCCAGCACCGGGCCCTCGTAGCGCATGATGCGCTCCAGGGACATGCCGGAAATGGCCGCCACTTCCTCCGCCGTGGCACCGGAACGGATCCGGGACTGGATGTCGCGAGGCGACAACGGCGCGGCCTGGGCCTCCGAACGATCGGCCCGGGCTGCTCGAGTCAATGCACTGCGCAGCGCTTCATCGACGGGCAGCACGTAGCTGTTCCCGTCATCGCTGCTCAGGTGCAGGCTCTCACCGTTCTCGTGGATTCCCACCAGTCGGAGTTGACGCATGACTATCCTCCACAAACCGTCGTGTTGTGACTAAAACTCTGCCACCTGCAGGGTCAATTACCTAAGAGGTGCATTGGTGTGGCGCGGACCGGCTTCATGATTATTCCCACGGAGCTGCGGAAAAGTCGGTTAAACCGGGTAAAAAATCCCGCCTTTGGACCCGAAGATGCAATGATGAACAGTCGGTTCCCGACCGGGCACAAAAATGCGTCATTCTGCGTTGAATCATAAGCGCATCCATACGCGTGGGTTGACCAGGGGGCCGGAACCGGACCCCGGGGCGACCCGATACGAACAACAGCTTGAACCAAGCGGAGTGTGAAGCAGCAATTATGGCAACCGACTACGATGCACCTCGGAAGCATGCCGAAGACGATGAGAAGCCCGAGGCCGTGCCCGAGCTGAAGGCGCAGCGCAACACCAACACCAACGCCTCGAACCTCATTGACGAAGACGAGGCGGCCCTGGCCGACAGCTACGAGCTGCCGGGTGCCGACCTGTCCGGCGAAGAGCTTGCGGTCATGGTGCTGCCGGCGCAGGCGGACGAGTTCACCTGCGCCTCCTGTTTCCTGGTGCGGCACCGCTCGCAGATCGCCCTGGAGAAGGACGGCCTGCTCTATTGCACCGACTGCGAGGGCTAGGCGCCGTGCGCGGGCACTGACCGCGCACGGCGCACGCCACAACGCCCGCCACCCGAAACGGGTGGCGGGCGTTGTGGCAATTCCTGCGGGGCGCGGTGGCCTATGCGGTGCCGGGTTCGTCGGTGGCGTCGGGGGAGCTGCCGGCTTCCGCCTCGCTGCTCTCCACCGGTTCGCGGTACTGCACCATGACCCCGCCCAGGGCCGCGGTGAGCTCCTCGGGCCGCCGGGTCGAGGTCAGCCAGTACGGAGTGGAGTCGCGCTCGTCGGTGATCCCGATGCGCACCACCGGGTCGATCCAGCCGCGGATGCACATGTAGGCGATCCCGTTCAGGCCCGGACCGCGTTGGTGGTAGGCGGCCGCCCCGCGGTATCCGGTGACGTCGCCAATGAACTCGCGTTCGATGGTGGCACGACCCACGCGCACGGTTTCATCGCGGACCTCGATCGTCGGGGTGCTGATGACCAGGGCAAAGGCAATCAGGCCCAGGGCGATGATGCCGGCGACCACGCCCCAGCCGATGCCCACCGGCATGAATGCGACGGCGGCGGTGGCGCCCAGGCCCAGCGTCACGACCCAGATCCACCAGGAAGGCCAGAGCCTTTCGCGGAAGTGGACGGGGGCAGGGTGCTGTGGTGAAGGGTTCTCGGCCATACCCACAAGCATAGGCGGTTGGGTGTCGCCTCCCGGCCAGCGCACAGGCGCGCAAGGGACTAGAGTTAATGGGGAACGGCAGAGGCCGCGACGCGGCCGGCACCTCAATCCCGAACCCCCTGGAGTGGAAAATACATGTCCGAATCGAGAGTCGATATCGCCCTGAAAATGCTTGATCCGGACCTCCCGGTCCCGAGCTATGCACACGAGGGCGATGCGGGTGCCGATCTGTGTGCCCGCGAGGACGTGACGTTGGCGCCGGGGCAGCGGGCCTTGGTGCCCACCGGTGTCTCCCTGGCCCTGCCCCTGGGCTACGTGGGGCTGATCCACCCGCGTTCGGGCCTGGCCACGAAGCACGGACTGACGGTGGTCAATGCGCCGGGAACCGTGGACGCCGGGTACCGTGGTGAGTTGAAGGTCACGTTGCTGAACACGGATGCAGCCACCCCGATCGTGCTCAAGCGCGGGGACCGCATCGCCCAACTGGTGATCCAGAAGGTCGAGCGGGCCCACTTCATCCAGGTCCAGGACCTGGACGACTCCTCGCGCGGCGCCGGCGGCTTTGGTTCCACCGGTGGCTTTGAAACCGCAAACAGCAGCCACTAGGGCCGACCACCGAAATCTCACGGTCGATACAGCAAGAAGGCAACTTCCATGATTTTCAAGCGCAAGAAGAAGGCCGGCGCCGAAGCGCAGCCCGAGCAGACCATCGCCGGGCTCAACGCCGCCGCCTCCAGCAAGCCCGGGCAGGCCGCGGGCGACATTACGGCGGACGCCCCTGAGGCCGCACCCCGGGGCGGCCCCGCGGCAGCCGCGGATTCCGCGCGCACCGCGCCGGTACGCACCGGGGGACCGTTCGACGGGGACGACTTCGAGGACCACGACGGCTACCTGGACCTGGGCGCCCTGCTGATCAAGCCGGTTCCCGGATTGCAGCTGCGTCTGGAAGTCGAGGAATCCACGCAGCGCGTCATCGCCGTGGCCCTGGAGATCGGCGGCTCGCGCATGCAGCTGCAGGTCTTCGCCGCCCCCAAGACCGATGAGCTGTGGCCGGGCATTTCCACGCAGATCGCCACCGGCATCGCCGACCAGGGCGGGGAAACCGAAATGGTGCCCGGCCGCTTCGGCAACGAATTGCTCGCCCGCGTCCCGCAGGCGGCCCCCGACGGACGCCAGGGCCACGTGGCACTGCGCTTCCTGGGCATCGACGGGCCGCGCTGGTTCCTGCGCGCCGTCATCGGCGGGGCCGCGCTGACCGACACGGCCGAGTCCAAGACCATGGAGGACGCCCTGGCCCAGGTCGTGGTGGTGCGCGGCGACACGCCGATGCCCCCCACCGAGCTGTTGCCGCTGACCGTGCCCTCCGGGGCCCTGGCCCGGCCGGACGCGGACCAGCAGCCCGGCACCGAGCGTCCCGAACGCGGCCCGGAAATCACGCAGATCGGCTGATCCGTTGCCCAAGGACAAACCGGTGAAGGCCAAGCGGCCGCAGGCCCCCCGGGACGAAGCCGCCAAGCAGCCCGGCGAACCGGCGGGGGAGGGAATCCAGCCGCTGGCGTCGCTGGCGGAGCTTCCGGTGCGCGGGCGCATCTCCCACCGCGGCTATGTCGAATCGATGACGATCCTTCCCCCGGCGCAGGCCCCGGCCTTCACCGTCACGGTCGTTGACCACCCGGCCCCGCCCGGGGGCCGCCGGAATGCGGTGCCGCACCTGCGGCTGGTCTTCGTGGGCCAGCGCCGGGTCCCGGGACTCGTGGCAGGCTCCCGGATCAGCTACCAGGGCATGGTCGCGCCCATCGACCTGGTGCCCACGGTCTTCAACCCGCGCTACGAGATCCTCCCCGAGCGCACCGCCCGCTAGCGCCGCGCACCGCCGAATCACACCCTCGAGTCGCCCCAAGGACAACCGAACGCCATGAGCGAGCACAACGAAGAAACGCCCCAGCCGCAGGAGCACGGCCCCGGTGCCGAGGACGTGGCCCGGCGCATCGGCGCCAACGCCGGCATCGAACGCCGCGACGACGGCCAGATCGACGTGCTCAAGACCATTGGCGGGGTGCGGGGGCTCGTCGAGTCGCTGCTGCCCGGCCTGGTCTTCCTGGTCATCTTCACGCTGTGGCAGCAACTCAACACGGCGCTGATCGCCTCGGTCGCCGTGGCCCTGGTGTTCACCGTGCTGCGCCTGGTGCGCCGCGGGACCCTCGCCCAGGCGCTGACCGGCCTGGCGGGCGTGGCCATTTGCGCGGTCTTCTCCCGGGTCACCGGGGAGGCGAAGGACTACTACGTCCCCGGCTTCTACACGAACCTGGCCTATGGCGGCGCGCTGGTCGTTTCCATCCTGGTCCGCTGGCCGCTGATGGGCGTGATCTTCGGATTCATCCGCTCGGAAAACATGCAATGGCGGGAGCACCGGCTTCGCGCCCGGCAGTATGCCTGGGCGACCTGGATCGTGGTGGCGGTCTTTGCCGCCCGGCTGGCCGTCCAGGTGCCGTTGTACCTGGCAGACAATGTCCCGGCCCTGGGTGCTGCGCGCCTGGCCATGGGAGTGCCGCTCTACGCGGCCGGACTGTGGATCGCCTGGATGATCTCCCGGCCGCAGAAGGCAACGACCGCCGGGCCGACGCCGGGACCTCGCGCCTAGCCGGCCCTTCCGCCCGGCCGCCGCGCGGCGGGGGAGGGGCCCGGAGGCGGCCCGATGCCGCTAGGAATCGACGCGCGCGTCGCGCAACACGGTGCGCAGCTCGTCCTCGGCCACGATCGTGGTCACGAAGAACAACTCGTCACCGCCCTCGATGACGTCGTCTTGGCTGGGTGCCAGCGGCACGTCGTCGCGCAGGATCGCCACCACCGTGGCCCCGGCCGGCCACGGCACCGAGCCGATGGTGCGCCCGATCATCGTCGAATCATGCGGGACGGTGAACTCCACCATGGAGACCACGCCCGACTGCAGCGTCATCAGCCGCACCAGGTCGCCGACCTCCACGGCCTCCTCGACCAGGGCCGTCATCAGCCGCGGGGTGCTCACCGCGACGTCAACGCCCCACGCGTCGTCGAACATCCAGTCGTTCTTCGGGTTGTTGACCCGGCCCACGGTGCGACCGACCCCGAACTCGCTCTTGGCCAGCAGGGAGACGACCAGGTTCACCTTGTCGTCGCCCGTGGCGGAGACCACCACGTCGACCTCCTCGAGCCTGGCCTCCTTGAGCACCGAGAGTTCGCAGGCGTCCCCGAAGAGCCAGCGGGCCCCCTGCACCCCGGCGCGCGAGACCACCTCGGGTTTCTCGTCGATGAGCAGCACCTCGTGCCCGTGGCTGATCAATTCCTTGGCGATGGAGCTGCCCACCGACCCTGCTCCGGCAATCATGACCTTCATTACGCGTTTTGCTCCGTGGTTGGTTTGGGGGCGGCCGAGAGGACCTTCTCGATGTCCTTGCCGGCGTCCACCGGCATCATGGCGTGGACGATGTCGCCCTGCTGCAGCCGCATGCCGGGCACCGGCAGCACGCCTTCGCCAAAGCGCGAGAGGTAGGCGATGCGGATCGGGGCGGCGGCCTCGAGCTCCTCGAGTCCGTAGCCGTACCAGCCCTCGTGGATGTTCACCTCGCCGAGAAACAATCGGCCCGAGGCCTCGCGGTAGTCCCCGTGGAGCGAGTGCTCGGGCAGGATCCTGCGCAACACCTGGTCGGAGCTCCAGCGCACCGCCGCCACCGTGGGGATGCCCAGGCGCTGGTAGATCTCGGCACGTCCCGGGTCGTAGATCCGGGCCACGACGTGCGGGACGTGGTAGGTCTCGCGGGCCACCCGGGTGGCCAGGATGTTGGAGTTGTCGCCGCTGGAAACCGCGGCAAAGGCGTAGGCCTCGGAGATCTTCGCCCGCTCCAGGGTTTCCCTGTCGAAGCCGACCCCGGAGACCTTCAGGCCGGAGAAGCTGCGGCGCAGGCGGCGGAAGGCCCGGTCGTCCTGGTCGATGATCGCCACCGAGTGCCCGGCGTCGTCGAGTGTGTGGGCAAGGGTCACTCCCACCCGTCCGCAGCCCATGATGACGAAGTGCGCCATGATCCATCCTTTGGTTCCCACCGAGCTGCCTGCGGTCCTCCGCGGCACGGTTCGTGCACCAGTCTTTCACGATTCGGGTCCCCGATGCGTGATTCTTCACGTCGCCGCCGACGGTGTGGTGTATGACAGGTGCGGGCAAAGGGGGCTAGCTTTGGATCGTGCTTTCATTCCTCGACGCGTTGAAGCGGATTCTGGTGGGGCGCCCCTTCAGGACCGAGCGCCTGAAGCAGGCCCCGCTGCGCAAGCGCCTTGCGCTGCCGATTTTCTCCGCCTCCGCCCTCTCCTCCATCGCCTATGCGCCGGACGAGGTGATCCTCACCCTGGCGCTGGCAGGGCTGGGCGCCATGGCGTTCTCGCCCTCGGTGGGCCTGGCCGTCATGGTGGTGATGCTGGTCATCATCGCCTCCTACCGCCAGTCCGTGAAGGCCTACCCCTCCGGCGGCGGCGACTACGAGATCGCCTCGGTCAACCTGGGCCCGCGGGCCGGGACCACGGTGGCCGCGGCACTGCTGGTTGACTTCGTGCTCACCGTGGCGGTGTCGATTTCCTCGGCCTCGCACTACGTGGTTGCCGCGTTCCCCGCGATGGCCGGGAGCCAGGCATGGATTGCCACGGCCGGGGTGGTGGTCCTGACGGTGCTGAACCTGCGCGGGCGAGGCAGGTCCAAGATCGGCAACGCCGCGCCGGTCTACCTGTTCATCGGCGTGGTCCTGGTGATGTTGGCCGCCGGCGGGATCCTTGCCGCCACCGGTACCCTGGGCAGCGCACCCAGCGCAGGCTTCGAGGTCGTTCCCGATCCCGACTACCCGCACGGGCTCACCGGCCTGGCCGGGGTGCTGCTGGTGCTGCGCGCCTTCTCCACCGGATCCGCCGCGCTAACCGGCGTCGAGGTCCCGATCTCCAACGTCCACACCCTCGCCGCGCCCAAGGCCCGCAACGCGGCGACGGTGCTGTTGCTGCTGGGCCTTTTTGCCGGCGCACTGACCCTGGGCACCATGTACCTGGCGCGGGCCGCCCGGGTCCACGTCGTCGAGGACCCCGCCACCGGCCTGCGCCTGGACGGCGGGCCGATCCCGGCCGACTACATCCAGCACCCGGTCCTCGGGCAGCTGGCCGAGGCGATCTTCGGTCCCGGTTCGCTGGGCCTGTACCTGGTGCTGGCGCTGACCGTCGCGGTGCTGCTGATGGCCTCGCACACGTCCTTCAATTCCTTCCCCAACCTCGCCTCCCACCTGGCCACCGACGGCTACCTGCCGCGGCAGCTGCGCACCCGCGGGGACCGGCTGGGGTTCTCCAACGGCATCCTGGCCCTGTCCATTGCCGCCATCGTGCTGATCTGGGTGTTCGATGCCCACGTGCCGACCCTGATCCAGCTCTACGTGGTGGGCGTCTTCGTGTCCTTCACGCTCAGCCAGCTGGGCATGATCCGGCACTGGGGCAGGGAGCTGGCCCAGACCCCGGGCAAGCGCGTGCGCGCCCGGATCCACCGCTCGCGGCTGCTGAACCTGGCGGGCTTCGCACTCACCGCCGCGGTGCTGGTCATCGTGCTGGGCACGCGGCTGGTCCACGGCGCCTGGCTTGCGGTGCTGGGCATCGCGGTGCTGTTCCTCATGATGGACTCGCTGCACCGGCACTACGTGCAGGTCGATGAGGAACTTGCCATCGGCGGGGACGACTCCGCCACCGCCTTGCCGGCCCGCGTCCACGCGCTGGTGCTGGTCTCCACGCTGCGCAAGCCGGTGCTGCGCGCCGTGGCCTTCGCCCGCGCCGCGCGCCCCTCGAAGCTGGATGCCATCGTGGTGGACGCGGACTCGGAACGCACCGAGGCGACGCTGAGGCAATGGGAGGCCCTGGGCATCCCGGTGCCGATCACGGTGCTGGCCTCGCCCTACCGCGAGATCTCCGCGCCCCTGATCGAGCACATCCGCTCGATCAAGCGCGATTCGCCGCGCGACCTGATCGTCGTCTACATCCCCGAATACGTGGTGGGCCGCTGGTGGGAGCAGCTGGTGCACAACCAGACCGCCATGCGCATCAAGAACCGCCTGCACTACGAGCCCGGGGTCGTGGTGGCCTCGGTGCCCTGGCGCCTGGCCTCCTCCGACGTCTCGACCTTCCTGGGACCCACCGAAGAGGGCTCGGCCGGCCCCAAGACCAAGACACCTCCGGCATCACCCCCGATTTCCAAGCTGAAAGACAAGCCATGAGCCCCGCAGAACACATCCTGAAGGTGCGCCTCGACGCACCGGCCCACGGCGGCCACACCGTCGCCCGACACGAGGGCCGCGTGATCTTCGTGCGCCACGGCATCCCGGGCGAGCTGGTGTCCGTCGCCGTGCGCGACGACGGCGAGAAGGCCCGCTTCTGGCGCGGCGACGTCGTCGAGGTCCACGAGGCCTCCGAACACCGGGTGCCGCACTTCTGGACCCAGGCCGACTCCCTGCACGCCGCCGCACGCGGTGCGCTGCCGGTGGGCGGCGCCGAGTTCGGGCACATCTCCCTGGAGGCTCAGCGCGACATCAAGGGCCAGATCTTCGTTGAGCAGCTGGCACGCCTGGGCGGCATCAACGCGGCCGAACACGGCTTCACCTCGGTGCGGGCCCCCGAAGGCGAGAGCGCGGACGCGCTGGGCTGGCGCACCCGCACGGCGTTCGCCGTCGATGCCAAGGGCCGCCTGGCCATGAGCCCCTTCCGCTCCAACGACCTGGTACCGGTCAAGGAAATGCCGCTGGCGCACCCGAAGATCAACGAGCTCAAGCTCTGGGAGCTGCCTCTGGTGGGCATCAGCCGCGTCGAGGTTGCCGTCGGCTCGGGGGAGGACTCCGGCGTGCTGGTGCTCTTCGTCGAGGACGGCACCGTCGCCGGGGCCGCCGGGCGTGCGGCCAAGCGCCTGCCGGAAGGGGTTTCCGCGGCCTCCGTCACACAGGTCGGCGGCTCGGTGGCCGACGGCCGCGGCGCGCTGCAGCGCCTGCGCGGGCGCACCTGGCTTTCGGAGGCCGTGGCCGGACACGACTACCGGATCACCGGCGAGGGCTTCTGGCAGATCCACCGCCTGGCCCCGGTCACCCTGGTCGAGCGCGTGATGAGCCAGTTGGCGCCGGGCTACGGGACGCGCATCGCCGACCTCTACGCCGGGGCAGGTCTCTTCAGCGCCCCCCTGGCCAAGGCGGTGGGCGATGACGGCATGCTGCTGTCCATCGAGGGCGCCCCCGGAACCAGCAAGGACGCGGTCAAGAACCTGCGCGAATTCCCGCAGGCGATCATTTCCCAGGGGCGGGTCGAGAAGACCTTGTCGCGGGAATTGAATACGCGCAAGGCCAAGCTGGATTCGATTGTGCTTGATCCGCCGCGCACCGGTGCAGGCAAGACCGCCGTTTCCGCGATGGTGCGCTCGGGCGCTAAGAAGATCTCCTACGTTTCCTGCGATCCTGCATCATTTGCCCGTGACACGGCCGATCTCATGGCCTC
The DNA here is from genome assembly GCF_059759235.1 of Paeniglutamicibacter sp. GQ140. Taxonomy (NCBI): domain Bacteria; kingdom Bacillati; phylum Actinomycetota; class Actinomycetes; order Micrococcales; family Micrococcaceae; genus Paeniglutamicibacter; species Paeniglutamicibacter sp. GQ140. The sequence goes on along the minus strand of NZ_JCAXDW010000004.1, from coordinate 220,371 downwards.
GGGGTTCCGCTTGGAAGAGGTCGATGTCATCGACCTTTATCCGCACACGCACCACATGGAAACCGTGGGACTCTTTGTCCGCCACTAGGCGATGATGTGACTCCGTCCGGCTCGAAAATGTCGGGTTGGCGGGGTTGTAGGGGCGGCGGGGGATAGACTGTCTATAGCTCTGCCGCAATAAACCACAGGTAAACTCAGTTAGGATCGCCTAACTGGATTTCCTTGTGGGCGTGCAACGAAGATGAAGAATCCGGCGAGAGGAGTCCCCGTGAGCAATGTGGACAGTTTTGGTGCCAAGGGCGTATTGGACGTCAAGGGCAACGAATATGAAATTTACCGGCTGAACGCCGTCGAAGGTGCGCAAAGCCTTCCGTACAGCCTCAAGGTTCTGTTGGAGAACCTGCTTCGCACCGAAGACGGTGCGAACATCACCGCGGACCACGTCAAGGCCCTGGGCCAGTGGGATCCCGCATCCGAACCCAACACCGAAATCCAGTTCACCCCGGCACGCGTCTTGATGCAGGACTTCACCGGTGTTCCGTGCATCGTTGACCTCGCCACGATGCGCGAGGCCGTCAAGGACCTGGGTGGCGACCCCACCCGCGTGAACCCGTTGGCACCTGCCGAAATGGTCATCGACCACTCCGTGCAGATCGACGCATTCGGCAACGCCGGTGCGCTCGAGCGCAACATGGAGATCGAGTACCAGCGCAACGGCGAGCGTTACCAGTTCCTGCGCTGGGGCCAGACCGCGTTTGACGACTTCAAGGTCGTCCCGCCGGGCACCGGCATCGTGCACCAGGTGAACATCGAGTTCCTGGCCCGCACCGTGATGACCCGCGAGGTCGGCGGCGTGCTGCGTGCCTACCCGGACACCTGCGTCGGCACCGACTCGCACACCACCATGGTCAACGGCATGGGCGTGCTGGGCTGGGGCGTGGGCGGCATCGAGGCCGAGGCAGCAATGCTCGGCCAGCCGGTTTCCATGCTGATCCCGCGCGTGGTGGGCTTCAAGCTCTCCGGCGCGATCGCCGCCGGCGCCACCGCCACCGACGTTGTGCTGACCATCACCGAGATGCTGCGCAAGCACGGAGTTGTGGGCAAGTTCGTGGAGTTCTACGGACAGGGCGTTGCCGAGGTTCCGCTGGCAAACCGCGCGACCATCGGCAACATGTCCCCGGAATTCGGTTCCACTGCGGCCATGTTCCCGATTGACGATGTCACCCTGGACTACCTGCGCCTGACTGGCCGCTCCCAGGAGAACGTGGACCTCGTCGAGGCCTACGCCAAGGAGCAGGGCCTGTGGCACGACCCGAGCCGCGAGATCCGCTTCTCCGAGTTCCTCGAGTTGGACCTGTCCACCGTGGTTCCCTCCATCGCCGGCCCGAAGCGTCCCCAGGACCGCATCGAGCTCTCCAGCGCGAAGGAGCAGTTCCGCAAGGACATCCACAACTACGCCGCAGGCGCAGCCGACGAGCTGAACATTGGTCGCCCGTCGACCAGCGTTGAGGTCACCAAGGCCGACGGAACGTCCTTCTCGATCGACCACGGCCTGGTTTCCATCGCCTCGATCACCTCCTGCACCAACACGTCCAACCCCTCGGTCATGCTTGCCGCAGCACTGCTGGCACGCAAGGCAGTGGAAAAGGGCCTCGTGGCCAAGCCGTGGGTCAAGACCTCGGTCGCCCCGGGCTCGAAGGTCGTCACCGAGTACTACGAGAAGTCCGGCCTCATGCCGTACCTGGAGAAGCTCGGCTTCTTCATCGTGGGCTACGGCTGCGCAACCTGCATCGGCAACTCCGGCCCGTTGGACGCTGAGATCTCCGAGGCCATCCAGGCCCACGACCTCTCCGCCACCGCGGTGCTCTCGGGCAACCGCAACTTCGAAGGACGCATCAACCCGGACGTGAAGATGAACTACCTGGCGTCCCCGCCATTGGTCATCGCCTACGCCCTGGCCGGCACCATGGACTTCGACTTCGAGAACGATTCCCTGGGCACCGACGAGGCCGGCAACGAGGTGTTCCTCAAGGACATCTGGCCGACCCCGACCGAGGTCCAGGCGACCATCGATTCCTCCATCGACGAGGGCATGTTCGCCCGCGGCTACGAGGGCGTCTTTGACGGCGACGACCGCTGGAAGGCGCTCGACACCCCGGCAGGCAACACCTTCGAGTGGGCCGAGGATTCGACCTACGTCCGCAAGCCCCCATACTTCGAGGGCATGCAGGCAACCCCGGCTCCTGTCGAGGACATTTCCGGTGCGCGCGTACTGCTGAAGCTGGGCGATTCGGTCACCACCGACCACATCTCCCCGGCGGGTTCCTTCAAGTCCGATTCCCCGGCCGGCCAGTACCTGCTGGCCAACGGCGTGGACCGCAAGGACTTCAACTCCTACGGCTCGCGCCGTGGCAACCACGAGGTCATGATCCGCGGCACGTTCGCGAACATCCGCATCCGCAACCAGATCCTGGACAACGTCGAGGGCGGCTTCACTCGCGACTTCACCCAGGAAGGTGCTCCGCAGGCCTACGTCTACGACGCTGCGCAGAACTACAAGGAAGCCGGCACCCCGCTGGTCGTCCTGGGCGGCAAGGAATACGGTTCCGGCTCCTCGCGTGACTGGGCTGCCAAGGGCACCGCGCTGCTGGGCGTCAAGGCCGTCATCACCGAGTCGTTCGAGCGCATCCACCGCTCGAACCTGATCGGCATGGGCGTTCTCCCGCTGCAGTTCCCGGCCGGCGAAAACGCCGAGACCCTGGGCCTGACCGGCACCGAGACCTTCTCCGTCGAGGGAGTGACCGAACTCAACAACGGCACCACCCCCAAGACCCTGAAGGTCACCGCCGTGGCGGAAGACGGCAAGAGCGTCTCCTTCGATGCCGTCCTGCGCATCGACACCCCGGGCGAGGCAGACTACTACCGCAACGGTGGCATCCTGCAATACGTCCTGCGTCAGATCTCCGCCAACTAATCGGTTAGCGCCAGATCCACGCTCGCAAGGGCGGGCCGTACCGGAGAAATCCGGAACGGCCCGCCCTTGCGGTCTTTAACCCGGCCTTGGCGCCCTTGGCTTCTTCAACGTCCAGGGAATCGCGGGAAACAAGAGTTCGCCTCGGGGCAGCGCGATGGGCGGCGGCATATCCATGGCGGCCGTTCCTGTTTTGGGCTTTACTGGTCCCACACCCATTGCTGCAATTGGAACGAGGTCGAAAATCATGGATTCAGGCCAGCTGGTGTGGACCATCGTCATCATCGTTCTCGTCTTGGCAGTCCCCTTGGACTCGTGTTTTTCCTTGGCCAGCGGCGGAAGAAGGAGAAGGACCACGAGCGGGCGGAAACCCTCCGCGAGTCGGCGGCAGACGACGAGCTCAATGCCCGGGAGAGCGAGGCCAAGGCCGCCCGGGCGGCCGCAGACGCCAAACAGGCCCAGGTTGACGCGGATCGCCTGCAGGCAGAGGCGCGCAACCAGACCGCGGACGCCCAGTCGGCACGCGCCAGCGCCCATGAACAGGCCACCAGGGCCCAATCGCTTGACCCGGATGCCGAACCCGGGGACGGCCGGGATCTCGACGGCTCCGTCGCACCACGGGACCCGGCCGACGATCCCCGCCAGCCAAGGAGGGCGGACGGAACCGGCGGTGGAAGGGTGGACCGGGACGACGGCGCCGCCGGGCACTGACCTGTGCCATCACCAAGGCCACCGTGGCGTGTTCCCGGCGTTCGTTGGCCCGGGGGAGAGCGGGGGGGCGGCCTCATTCGTGGATGCCCGGCCCGCGACGGCTTCGAAGTGCGGCTCCGGGACAATGGCGACTAAACGGTTGCGGTCCCGAGCTCATCGTTCAACGCCGCCACCCGAGCGGCAATGTCATCCCGCAGGAATTCCATGCGCTCCCGTTCGGTGGCCGGGCCAGCGGGGGCCTCGGCGGGAACCCAGCGCTCCATGGCGACGCCCTCGAGCCCGGGAACCTTCGCCCCGCCGACGATGATGACCCGGTCCGCGGCGCGCAGCGCCTCCTCGGTCAACGCGGTGGGGACCTCGGCACGCATGTCGGCGCCGACTTCCTCAACCACCGAGGCTGCAAGCTCGTTGATGCGGTGGGCCGGAATGAGCCCGGCGGATTCCACCGCCACCGCATCGCCCGCCGCCTGGCGCAGCAGCGCCGCGGCCAGCTGGGACTTGCCTCCATTGGTGTTGCAGACAAAGAGAACCGAGGGGGTCCGGGGGTGCGAAGTGCTCATGGCGCTGGGGATCCTTGGTCGCGGTAGGGGGTGCTGAAGGACGTGGTTTGCCCACAACATGATCCTACGCAAGGGCGGCCCCGCCGGGCCAACACCCGCGGGGGGTGGGGCGGGACATTGTGGCGTGCACCGCCATGGTGCCCGGCGGCAAGGGACGAGCGGTAAGATTGAACGGGTATTTGCCACTGCGAAAGGAATGCCTCCGTGCCACTGCTCCCGACCATCAAGGAACCGCGGGACCTGCGTGGCCTGGACGCGGCTAAAATGCACCAGCTGGCCAAGGAAATCCGCTCCTTCCTGATCAAGAACGTGGCCCGCACCGGGGGCCACCTGGGCCCCAACCTCGGCGTGGTCGAGCTGACCCTGGGCATCCACCGGGTCTTTGATTCACCCACCGACTCCATCATCTTCGACACCGGGCACCAGTCCTACGTGCACAAGCTGCTGACCGGACGCCAGGACTTCTCCACGCTGCGCCAGGCCGGCGGGCTCTCCGGCTATCCCGAACGTGCCGAGTCCGTGCACGACATCGTCGAGTCCTCCCACGCCTCCTCCTCGCTGTCTTGGGCCGACGGGATCTCCCGCGCCCGCAAGCTCACCGGGGAAGCCGACCGCTACGTTGTGGCCCTGGTCGGCGACGGCGCCCTGACCGGCGGCATGGCCTGGGAGGCAGTGAACAACATCGCCGCCGACAAGGACCGCCGCGTGGTCATCGTGGTCAATGACAACGGCCGCTCCTACGCCCCGACCATCGGCGGCCTCGCCGACCAACTGGCCGGGCTGCGCCAGCGCCTGGACATGTTCCGCACGCACCCGGCCTACGAAAACACCATGGACAGGCTGAAGAACCGCCTGAAGGACTCCGGCCCCGTGGGCCAGTTCACCTACAAGTCCCTGCATGCCACCAAGAAGGGCATCAAGGACTGGTGGGCACCCCAGGGCCTCTTCGAGGACCTGGGCATGAAATACATCGGCCCCATCGACGGGCACAACCAGGCCGCCGTCGATCAGGCGCTGCAGCAGGCCCGCAACTTCGGCGGACCGGTCATCGTGCACGCACTGACCGAAAAGGGCCGCGGCTACGCCCCGGCCCGCGCCGACGAGGCCGACCAGTTCCACGCCGTCGGGGTCATCGACCCGCAGACCGGCGAACCAGTCTCCAAGGCCTCGGCGCGTTCCTGGACCTCGGTCTTCGGCGAGGAGATCGCCGACATCGCCGATGAGCGCCCGGACATCGTGGCGATCACCGGCGCGATGCTGCAGCCGGTGGGCCTGAAGACCATGTCCGAGCGGCACCCCGAACGCGTGCTGGACGTGGGAATCGCCGAACAGCATGCCATGACCTCGGCCGCGGGCCTTGCCTTCGGCGGCCTGCACCCCGTGGTCTGCGTCTACGCGACCTTCCTGAACCGGGCGTTCGACCAGCTGCTCATGGACGTCGCCCTGCACAAGGCCGGCGTCACCGTCGTGCTTGACCGTGCCGGGGTCACCGGGCCGGACGGGCCCAGCCACCACGGCATGTGGGACATGGCCCTGATGCAGATCGTGCCCAACCTGAACCTCGCAGCCCCCCGCGACGCGGTGCGGCTGCGCGAGGAATTGCGCGAGGCGGTGGCCATTTCCGACGCACCCTCGGTCGTGCGCTTCTCCAAGGGCAATGTCGGTGCGGAGATCGTGGCGATCCAGCGCCTGCACGACGGGGTGGACGTGCTGGCCAAGCTCGGCTCCGGCGAGGAACGCGACGTGCTCATCGTCTCGGTGGGTGCCATGAGCGAACTCTGCCTGGACGTCGCCGCGCGCCTGAACGCCCAGGGCATCACCGTCACGGTGGTCGACCCGCGCTGGGTGCTGCCGGTGCCGCGCTCCATCATCGGCCTGGCCGCCCGCCACCGCATCGTGGTCTGCGTCGAGGACGGGGTCCGCGCCGGCGGCGTGGGTTCGCGCATCCGCCAGGAAATGCGGGCCGCCGGAGTCGACACCGCCCTGAACGAGGTGGGCCTGCCCACCGAGTTCCTCGCCCACGGAACCCGCGACCAGGTCATGGAGCGGGTGGGGCTGACCGCCGACCGGATCGCGAACGACACCCTGGCCCAGGTGCTGGGCACCAAGGTCCCCTTCGCCCGTCCGCTGCCGGGGGCCGAGATGCCCACCGGACAGATCCCGCAGCTGTGAGCGCCGCAGCGCCCGTGCCCGCGAACCTGCCCCGGGACCCGGCCGGGGCCGTCCCCGGGGACCTGGTGGTGGTGCGCGCCTGGAAATACAACGGGACCCCGCACTGGGTGGTTCCCGGGCGCTACCTCGGCGCGGATGCCCATGGCCACTGGATCTACCAGCCCGCCGGCTCCCTGGTCTCGCGCCCGGGCCACGGGCACTGGGCCGACACCGACGCGGTGTGCCTGGTTCCGCGCGCCGGGCAGTGGCTGGGCACCTTCTACGACGACCCCGCCGAGGACTTCCGCGTGTACCTGGACCTGTCCACCCAGATCGGCTGGCGGGAACTTTCCCGCGGCGGGTGGGAAGCGAACTCCGTGGACATGGACCTCGATGTCATAGATTCGCGCTCACGCGGGATCTTCCTTGACGACGAGGACGAATTCGCGGAGCACGCCGCCCTCATGGACTATCCGCGGGAACTCGTGGAGTCCATCGGCGACGAGGCCAGGGCGCTGCTTAGTTCCCTCAGTGAGTCGCGCGCCCCCTACGACGGCACCGCGACCGGCTGGCTGGTCCGCGGCCGCACCGCATTTTCAGACGCATCATCCCGCTAAGGAGCACCACCGCATGTCAATAGTCCGCACCTACCGCCGCGACGAAGACGGAACCATGTACTTCCGCGAGGCCTGGTTCTCCACCTACGAGGGCGAGGAGCTCGGCCAGTTCGTCGTGAACCACGGCACCGTGGGGCACCAGTCCAAGACCGAGACCGCCAAGGACGTCACCGCGGCGACGGCCGAGGGACTGCTGGCGGCGTTCACCGAGGCCTGCCAGGAGGACGGCTTCGTGCCGCTGGCCGAGGAAGACCAGGGGTGGGTCATCGTGCAGTACGCGCTGAAGACCGCCACCGGCACCGACAGGGACAAGTACCTGGAAACCACCGCGAAGGAAGCACTCGTCGGCCACCTGGCCTGGCGCGGCCTGGGCACCGTGGAGTCCTCCGACTACGCCCCGCACAAGCTGAACATCCGCATCCTCTCCCCGGAGCCCAAGAAGGCAGTTGCTGCCATCAAGACGTGCCTGCGCGAGGCCAAGCTGGACTTCACCAAGCTGTCGATTGCGACCGCGCCGTTCGAGGACGTCGAGAAGGCCAGGCAGGCCTACCCGCTGCCGGCCAAGGCGCCGTTCACCCTGGCCTAGCAACCCCGACCCGATGCCCGGCAGCGAGGAATCGTTGCCGGGCATCGTGCTGCCCGGGGCTCCTCAGGCCCTGCGATCCTGCGTCCCGGTGCCTGGCGGCGGGAGGCAGCGGGCGCGCAGGGCCTGGACGCCGGGGCCCGTGAGCTCGTCGCAATAGGCGCCGCGTCCGGCCATGGCCATCACCAGCGCCATGGTGGTGCCGGCTACCAGGGGGCCGTCGCCGATCGCGAACGGGCCGTCGGTGGCCTCGAGGCGCAATCCTGCGGCGTTGGTCTTGCTGGGGACGGTGAAGTCGCCCTTGGCCAGGAAGCCGGCAACGGCCGTTGCTGCCTCGATTCCTACTCGTTGCGCGATCCCCAACGGACGGCGGATGTCCTGGGAGTGGATGATGACCTCGCCCAGCCAGGCCTCGTCCGGACCGAAGGTCGCGGTGGTGCTGGTGATGATTTCCTTGAAGCCCTCGAGCGTCTGGGCCGGGGTGGCGCCGAGGTGTTCGGCCAGCCGCCTGTCGTTGTGCAGGCCGAAGTCGAACCGGGCACCCAGGACGCTGCCGAACCAACGAGCCGGTCCGATGCTTGCCGCGGCGGTGAGGTGGGCCAGGGTTTCCCTGACGCTCCAGCGGCCGCACAGCGAGGGTGTGGCCCATTGGGAGTCCTCGAGCGTGGCGAGGTCCTCGGCAAGGACGGCGCGCTCAACGTGTGCAGCGTTCCAGAGTTGGCGGCGTGCGGCGTTCCTGGTCAAGGATTCTCCGATCTCGGCGTATGGACCGGAGTCTAGCAAGCCGTGGCCGGGGGATGAAAAAGCGGGCGGGGTCCCTCGCCGATTAGTCCCGGCAAAAGGATCCCGCCCGCCATGGCCGCCTCAACAGGCCGCCGGTGTTGCTACTTAGTCGGTGCCCGAATCGAAGGCGGCGCGCTCCAGGGCGCGGTCGCCTGCGAGCTCGTCGGCGTCAACAGCCTCGGCGTCGACGATCGCCGAGGCTCCGCCGGCCTCCAGCTCGCCGACCAGCTTCACGGTCTTCTCGCCCAGCAGGCCCTGGTTCGCGTACTGCTCCAGGCGCGAGCGGGAATCGGCGATGTCCAGGTTGCGCATGGTCAGCTGGCCGATGCGGTCCAGCGGGCCGAAGGCGGAGTCGCCCACGCGCTCCATGGACAGCTTGTCCGGGTGGTAGCTGAGGTTCGGGCCCACGGTGTCGAGCACGGTGTAGTCGTCGCCGCGGCGCAGGCGCACGGTGACGGTGCCGGTGACGGCGGAGCCGACCCAGCGCTGCAGGGACTCGCGCAGCATCAGTGCCTGCGGGTCCAGCCAGCGGCCCTCGTACATCAGGCGGCCCAGGCGGCGGCCCTCTGCGTGGTAGTTGGCCACGGTGTCTTCGTTGTGGATGGCGTTGAGCAGGCGCTCGTAGGTGATGTGCAGCAACGCCATGGCCGGGGCCTCGTAGATGCCGCGGGACTTTGCCTCGATGATGCGGTTCTCGATCTGGTCGCTCATGCCCAGGCCGTGGCGGCCACCGATCTTGTTGGCTTCGTCAACCAGGGCAACGGCGTCGGTGAAGACCACGCCGTTGATGGCGACCGGCCGGCCGGCCTCGAAGGTCACCGAAACGTCTTCGGTCTTGACCTCGACCGACTCGTCCCAGTAGCGCACGCCCATGATCGGCTCAACCGACTCCAGGGAGGTGTTCAGCAGTTCGAGGGTCTTGGCCTCGTGGGTTGCGCCCCAGATGTTGGCGTCGGTGGAGTAGGCCTTCTCGGCCGAGTCGCGGTACGGGAAGTCGCGCTCGACGAGCCATTCGCTCATTTCCGAGCGGCCGCCGAGTTCCTGGACGAAGGCCGGGTCGAGCCACGGCTTGTAGATGCGCAGCTTCGGGTTGGAGAGCAGTCCGTAGCGGTAGAACCGCTCGATGTCGTTGCCCTTGTAGGTCGAACCGTCGCCCCACACGTCCACGCCGTCTTCGCGCATGGCACGCACCAGCAGGGTGCCGGTCACGGCGCGGCCCAGCGGGGTGGTGTTGAAGTAGGCCTTGCCGCCGGAGCGGATGTGGAAGGCGCCGCAGGCCAGGGCCACGAGGCCCTCTTCGACCAGGGCCGGCTTGCAGTCGACCAGACGGGCCGCCTCGGCGCCGTATTCCAGGGCGCGGCCCGGGACTGCATCAATATTCGGTTCATCGTACTGGCCAAGGTCGCCGGTGTACGTGTAAGGGATCGCACCCTTTTCACGCATCCAGGCAACGGCGACGGAAGTATCAAGGCCACCGGAGAACGCGATACCTACGCGTTCGCCAACGGGCAGGGAGGTGAGGACTTTAGACATGCTCCCCATCCTATAGCGTGCAAGGGAGTTTCCGCGGAACAATGACAAGACTGCAGGGCGACATGCAACGGCCCGAAAAGCAGGCCATACTTGAGTTTTCCGGGGGCCGTGGTCACGGGCCCGTGCCGGTGGCGCCTGCGCGGGTGGCACCGTATGCATAATTATTTGAAGGGATGAATCCTTATGAGCACTGTGGAGTATCGCCGTTTGGGCAATTCCGGGCTGGTGGTTTCGGCCGTCGGGCTCGGCTGCAACAACCTGGGCCGTGCCGGCACCGCAACCGAGCACCAAGCCGGAACCGACGCCGTGATCGACGCCGCCCTTGAGTCCGGAATCACATTCTTCGACGTGGCCGACACCTACGGCAGGGAGCCCGGGCTCTCGGAAACCATGCTCGGCAAGGCGCTGGGCAAGCGCCGCGACGAGGTCGTGATCGGCACGAAGTTCGGCATGGACATGGGTGGGGCCAACGGCAACGACTTCGGTGCCCGCGGCTCGCGCCGCTACATCGTCCGCGCCGTGGAGGCCTCGCTGCGGCGCCTGGGCACCGAGTACATCGACCTGTACCAATTCCACACCCCTGACCCGCTGACCCCCATCGCCGAGACCCTCGCGGCCCTCGATGACCTGGTCCGCTCCGGCAAGGTGCGCTACAGCGGGCACTCGAACCGCGCCGGATGGCAGATCGCGGAGGCCGAGTTCACCGCCCGCGCCGCCGGCGGGGCGCGCTTCATCTCCACGCAGAACCACTACAACCTGCTGGACCGCCGCGCCGAGCTCGAGGTCGCGCCCGCGGCCGAGGCCTATTCGCTGGGCCTGCTGCCGTACTTCCCGCTGGCCAACGGACTGCTCACCGGCAAGTACTCCGGCGGCACGGCCCCCGAGGGCTCCCGGCTGACGCATGCCCGGAGGCACCTGATGGACACCGTGGACTTCGGGCAGCTGCGCGACTTCGGCGCGTTCGCCGCCGCCCGCGGGCTGACCGAACTTCAGGTCGCCTTCTCCTGGCTCGCCTCCCGGCCCTCGGTCGCCAGCGTCATCGCCGGGGCCACCCGCCCCGAACAGGTGCGGCAAAACGCCGACTCCGCCGGCTGGAAGCCGGGCGCCGGGGACCTGGCCGAGCTGGAGGCGATCTTCCCCGCCGTGCCCAAGATCGCGCTCTTCTAGGCCATGGCATTCCCGCGCACCCGGATCCTGGTCGACAACGACACCGGGATCGACGACGCCCTCGCCCTGGCCTACCTGGCCGCCTGCCCGCACGTTGAAATCGTGGCGGTCACCTCCACGCCCGGAAACGTCGACGCCGACCGGGTCGCCGCGAACAACCGGGCGCTGCTGGCGCTGTGCGGGCAGCCCCAGGTGCCGGTGCTCATCGGTGCACGCGAACCCCTGGCGGTCCCGCTGGTCACCACCCCGGAAACCCACGGCCCGCAGGGCGTCGGCCATGCCACGCTGCCGGACCCCGGCCCCGCGCGCACGGACCGGGATGGCGCCGTCGAGTACTGGATCGAGGCAGCGCGGGCCGCCCCCGGGGAACTGACCGCGCTGCTGAGCGCCCCGCTGACCAACTTTGCGCTCGCCCTGCGCCGCGAACCCAGGCTGCCGTGGCTGCTGGGCCGGGTGGTGATCATGGGCGGGGCCTTCTACCACCAGGGCAACACCACCCCGACCGCGGAGTGGAACACGCACGTCGACCCGCATGCCGCCGCCGAGGTCTACGCCGCCTACACCGCTGCAGCCGCCGCCGGGCTGGAGGCAGAGAGGCTGCCGGTCGTGTGCTCGCTGGACAGCACCGAGCGGTTCGAGATGCGCCCGGGCCTGCTCACCGACCTGGCCGCCGCCGCCGGCTGCGCCGAACCCGAGATCGTGCTGCCCGGGGACCCGGAAGGCAAGCGCAGCACGTCCCCGAACCCGCTGGTGCGCTACCTCTCCGATGCCCTGCGTTTCTACTTCGAGTTCCACCGCGCCTACGACCAGGGCTACATTGCCCACGTGCACGACTACTTTGCGGCCGGGATCGCCGCCGGCACCCTGGAGTACCGCAGCGCCCCTGCCACCGTGGACGTCGAAACCGACTCCCCGCTGCTCATCGGAACCACCGTGGCGGACTTCCGCTCGCTCTGGGGCAAGCCGGCCAACGCGCACGTCGTGTCCTGGAACGACCCGGAAGCCGGGTTCGCCGAGCTCGTCGCGCGGCTCGGTGCCCTGGCCAGGCGGATCGATACGGCCTCCTGAGCGAAGCGGCCGCCGACCGCGTCGGCTAGAATCGTTCTCCGGGCCGAGGTGACATTAGGCCCTGTTCCCGCTTCCCGGCGCCACCGGCATCCCCGGCGGCGCCCACCCGCACCCGAGGAATGACCCCCCATGTCACCGAACCTGACCCTGCCCGAGAACGCCACCGGGCACCCGCTGCGCCGCCGGCTGATGGCCGCCGCCGGAGTGCTCCTGCTGATGGGCACCTACACCGCCCTGGTTCTGGCCCAGCCGGCCGGCCTCATCGACGGCCTCGGCCAGGGCGTCGCCCTGGCCACCTTCGCCGCCTACCTGGCCGCCGCGATCCTGCTGCTGGCAGCCGTGCTGCCCGAGCTTCCCGTCGCCACCCTCACGCTGATCCCCGTGGCCCTGGCGCTGAACATCGTGCTGGGCCAGTTCGTCGGCTCCGTGATGATCCCGCTCTACCTGGACTCGCTGGGCACCGTGCTCGTCGGCTTCCTGGCCGGACGCCGGGCAGGCGCCGCCACCGGCGTGCTCGGCACGCTCATCTGGTCGCTGTTCAACCCGACGGTGCTGCCCTTCGCCGCGGGTGCGGCACTGGTCGGCTTCCTGGCCGGAACCGCCGCCCGCTTCGGCGCGCTGCGCCGCCCCTATCTGGCCCCGGTCGCCGGACTTGTCGCCGGCGTGCTGGTCGGCGTGCTCTCCGCACCCGTCGCCGCGTTCGTCTTCGGCGGGACCTCCGGGGTCGGCACCGGCGCCCTGGTCGCCGCGTTCCGCTCGATGGGCGACTCGCTGCTGGGCGCCGTCACCAAGCAGGCGCTGATCTCGGATCCCGGGGACAAGGCCATCGTCTTCCTGCTCGCCGCGCTGCTCATCTACGCGCTGCCCGGGCGGCTGACCGCCGGATTCGCGTTCGTCCGCCGCTACCGGGTGCTTGGCCGCCGCGGCTCCCGCTAGGAACGTGCCCGTGCCCCGCACCGCGCCGCTGCATCCCTTCACCGTGCTCGCCCTCGCGGCGGCGGTCGTGGCCACCACCACGGCGGCCGGCCGCTGGTGGCTGAGCTGCACGGTGCTGCTGGGCTGCCTGCTGCTGGCCGTGTGGGCGCGCCGCGCACGCAGGCTGGCGGGGCTGGCCGCTGCCATCCTGGCACCCGCCTGGGGATCCCAGCTGCTCATCCACGGGATGGTCGACACCGCCGGCAGCCAGGTGCTGGCGGCCGCGGGCCCGCTGCGGATCACCGCCGAGGGACTGCGGCTTGCCGCGGAACTGGGGCTGCGCACCGCCGTGCTGGTGGTCGCCGGGCTGCTGTGCACGCTGTTGATCGACCGGCACGACCTCGTCGCCGCCGTCGACCTTTCCGGCGCCCCGCCGCAACTGGGCTACCTGGTGGCGGCCACGCTGTCCCTGCTGCCCCGGCTGGCGCAGCGGCAGCGGGCCATCGGGGAGGCGCAGGCGCTGCGCGGGGCCGCCGCGGGAGCCGGACCGCTGGGCTGGTGGCGGCGCGTGAGGCTGCGCTCGGTGCCGCTGGTCCTCTCGGCCCTGCAGGACGCCGCGGACCGCTCCACCCACCTGGCCGCGCGCGGCTTCCCGGCCGCCGGGCCGCACACCCGCTTGCGCAGCGTGCCGGACTCGGCAGGACAGCGCCGGCTGCGCCGCATTGCCCTGGCCTGCATCGTCCTGGGCCCGCTGGCGGTCCTGGCCCCGGCCTGGATGGAGCTGGCATGAGCGCGGGCCGGGACACGGTCCTGCGGCTGGCCCTGGAACGCTTCAGCTATTCCGGGGCCGAAGGCGACACGCTGCGCGACATCGACCTGTCCCTTGAGCCCGGATCGCTGACGGTGATCGCGGGGGACTCCGGATCGGGTAAGTCCACGCTCGGCGCCGTGCTGGCCGGGATGCTGCCGCGGCACGGGGGCGACGGGCTGGAGGCGACGCTGCACCTGGCCGGGCAGGAGATCCGCCACACCGCCGGTGCCGGGCCGCGCATCGATCCGGTGGGGTGGGCCCGCCAGGTCGGGATGCTGCCCCAGGACGCCCGGCACTACCTCTCCGGGGTGCGCGAAACCGTGGAGGAGGAACTGGCCCTCGGCCTCGAGAACGCAGGGGTGCCGCGCGCGCGGATGCGGGAGCGGATCGCCGCGCTCGCGGACCGGCTGGGGCTGCACGCCTTGCTGCCCCGCGATCCGGGGAAGCTCTCCGGCGGGCAGGAGCGCCTCGTGGCGCTGGCAGCGCTCGCCCTGGACGCCCCGCCGGTGCTGGTCCTGGACGAGCCGCTGGCGGGGCTCGACGCCGCGGCGGCGGCCCGCGTCTCGGCACTGGTCGGCCGGCTGCGCTCCGCAGGCACCGCGCTGGTGTTGCTCACCCGCTCCCGGGACCGGCTCGCGGCCGGCGCCGACCGGGTGCTGTTCCTGCGCGGGGGAAGCTGCCACGAGGCGGACACCGCCGTGGCGCCCCGCACAGCAACCGCGGCGCACCGCCGGCCGCTGTCCCATGCGTCCCTCCTGCTTGAATTTGCCGGCGTCGACCTCGGCTACGCCGCTTCGGCCGACCCCGTTGTGGCCGGCCTGGACCTGCGGCTGCTGGCCGGTGAGTGTGTCGCGCTCACCGGGCCGAACGGGTCGGGGAAGACCACCGTGCTCAAGGCCGCCGCCGGCCTGCTGCGCCCCGGCGCCGGAGAAATCGTGCATCGAACGAACCCCGGCGGGTCAGTGGGGATGCTGCTGCAGAATCCCGCCGACCAGCTCTTCGAGCGGACCGTCCACCGCGAGGTCGCCTTCGGCCTGCCTCGGCGCGGCCCGGCGGCGGCCCGCGTCCCGGCGGTGCTGGATGCGCTGGGGCTGGCCGCGGCGGCGGACACCCACCCCTACGAGTTGCCCGCCTCCGCCCGCCGCCTCGTGGCCCTGGCCACGGTGTTGGTGCGCGAGCCGATGGTGCTGTTGCTCGACGAACCGACCGAGGCGCTGGACGCGCACGGGGTGGAGCGGCTGTACATGGCGCTGGGGGCCGTGCTGGAGCGCGGCGGGGCCGTGCTGCTCGCCAGCCACGACGAGGCGTTCATGGCCGCCGCCGCGCACCGCGTGCACCGGCTGGGAGCGCCAGGGGGCATCCGGGCCTAGGCCCTCCTGTTGCGGCGGGACGGATCCCCGGGCGGCGAATCCGCCCTCCGGGCCGGTATTGTGGGATTTCTTGGGGGCCAACGAGCCACGGGAGAAAACATGCCAAAGGATTTTGAGCGGTGGGATGTGCTGGTTCGCGACCGGCAGCGGATCGGGGTCCTCTACCGGAAGCTGGAATCGAATGTCTTGCTGACCCGCGTCCTGGTGGAGGACGATGTCGAACCCTACCGGGCCGAGTCGCGGGTGCGACTGGACCCGGCCGCCAATAGCTGGGAACTGAGCTGGTTCCGGGACCGGAGCATGGACCAGGCCCGGCTCATGCGCCGGGAACCACAGGGTTCACCCGTGGACTCCATGCCGAGCTTTGCCGACATCCTCATGGTGATGCGCGCCATCGAGGACCCGGAAAACCAGATGGTGTACTGGCGCCTGAACGAGGCGGGCCAGGAAGCGCTGGATCCCGGGGTCCATCCTCCCGCGGAACCCAATGCGCACATCCGGCGGGTCGGCCCGCCCGAGGAGCTTTCCATCCCGCTGGGCACCACCCTCACCGCCCGGCGCTTTGAGGCCTGGGCCGATGGGTTGTTGGTTGCCACCCACTGGGTCAACGCGGACAACGAGTTGGTGTGCACCCGCTGGGGCGCGAGCCTCACCGCGTTCGGGGTGCCCGGGGACCCCAGCGACGCCGGCTGGCTCTCGCTGTCGGGGCTCGATGACTCGACCGTCGACTTCATGACCCACGGATTTGGCGACGGGCGATAGCCGCCCTGCCGTCGAGGGGCCGGGCAAGGCGGGACCTAGATAAAGAGCAGGACCTGCTCGCCCTTGATCTGCGCGGCGAAGCGTTCCAGCGCGCCGCGTGCGGGTCCCGCAACGGCCTTGCCGTCCTCGGGCTGGAAGTAGGAGCCATGGCAGGAGCAGTAGAAGGCCTCGCCCTCGGGCGCCTTCGCGCCCACGGCGCACCCCTGGTGGGTGCAAATCGCGGTGTAGGCCAGCACGGTATGGCGGTTGGGACGGAAAAGCAGAAAGCCCGACTCCTGGCCGGCTTCCTCGCCCCGGGTGCGCACGGCGGAGACCGCCAGCCGGGTGCCAACGGCCAATTCCGCGGTGGTCGCCACGACGGTGCCGGCCCCGACGGGCTCGGGCGGGGCTGAGGGCACGTTGTTCGGCGCCGCGGAGGAACCGTCGCCGCAGGCGGCCAGGGCCAGGGTGGCGCCGGCGGCCACGGTGGTGCCGACGAAGGCCCGGCGCGTGCCGGGGGAGGAAAGTGGATTCATGCACCCCATCATTCCATGCACGCGCACGGGGAGGGCCGAGGCGGGGTGCGATGTCACTTACACCCGCGGCGGTGGCAGATCAGAGGTAGATCTTGACCTTGTCACCCTCGATGGCCGCGGCGAATCTCGCCAGCGACTTCTTGGCCGGCCCCTGGGCGACCGAGCCGTCGGACTTGGAGAACTGGGAGCCGTGGCAGGGGCACTCGAAGACCTCGCCGCTGCCGGTGCCGACCTTGCAGCCCTGGTGCGTGCACACCGAGGTGTAGGCCAGGACGGTTGACTCGTCGGGGCGGTAGAGCAGGTAGCCGCGCCCGTCGACGGTGACGGAGGCGGTGCCCTGCACCGGCAGCTTCGCCGCGTCGATCGCGTCGGTGGCCGTGCCGGTGGATTCGGGGAGGTCCTGGGCCTTGTCGCCGGAGCCGCATGACACCAAGGTCACCGCCGCGCCGGCAACCAGCGAGGCCTCAATGACACTGCGGCGGGTGGGCAGCAGAGTGATCTTTTGTTTCATACCCAAAGTGTCGCGCAGAATCGATCGGAGGTCGATGGATGGGCCGCAGGAATCTTCCTCCGGCGGCCCATCCGGTGCCGCGGGGGCGGGATCAGCCCCGGTCCCGGTGGAACTTCGCGCCGTTGACGCGTTCGGAGGCGCCCACCTGGTCCAGGTACGGGGTGATGCCGCCCAGGTGCATGGGCCATCCCGCGCCCATGACCATGCACAGGTCGATGTCCTCGGGACCCGCGACCACGCCCTCGGCGAGCATTAACCCGATCTCCTGGGCCAGAGCGTCCTGGGTGCGCCGTAGCAGTTCCGCTCCGGTGCTCGGGGTGTTCCCGAAGGACAGCAGCTTCAGCGTGGAGGAGGGAATCTCCTCCCCGCCGTCGGCGGCAGGTGCCCAGAGCGACTTGATGCCGTGGGAGATGAGCACCTCCTGGTTGCCCGAGACGTGGAAGCGCTCGCCGAAGGCGGCGTGCAGCGATTCGGAGACGTGGTGCGCCACCGGGATCCCGACCATCGCCAGCAGCGTGAACGGGCTCATGGGGAGCCCCAGGGGGCGCAGTGCCGTGTCCGCCACCTTGGCGTCGGTCCCGTCGTCGAAGGCCTTGGCGACCTCGCCCATCAGGCGCAGCAGGATGCGGTTCACCACGAAGGCGGCCTCGTCCGCCACCAGCACGCTGGTCTTGCGCAGCGCCTTGCCCACGGCGAACGCGGTGGCCAGGGCCACCTCGCCGGTTGCCTCGGCGCGCACGATTTCCAGCAGCGGCATCTGCGCCACGGGGTTAAAGAAGTGGAAACCCACCAGGCGTTCGGGGTGTGCCAGGTCCCGGCCCATCTCGGTGACCGAGAGTGAGGAAGTGTTGGTGGCCAGGATGCACTCGGGGGAGACGACGGCCTCGACCTCGGCAAAGACCTGCTTCTTGACAGCCAGTTCCTCGAAGACCGCCTCGATGACGAAGTCGGCGTCGGCGAAGGCGTCCTTGGACACCGAGCCGGTGACTAGGGCCTTGGTGCGGTTGGCCGCGTCGCTGGAGATGCGGCCCTTGGCGAGCTGCTTGTCGACCTCGCCGTGGATGTGGGCCAGCCCCGAGGTGACCCGTGCGGCGTCGATGTCGGTGATGACCACCGGGACCTTGAGGTTCTTGGCGAAGAGCAGGGCCAGCTGGCCGGCCATGAGCCCGGCGCCGACCACCCCGACCTTGGTCACGGGCCGCGCCAGCTTGGCATCCGGGGCGCCGGCGGGGCGCTTGGAGCGCTTCTGCACCAGGTCGAGGAACGCGTACACGGTGTTGTGGAACGCGTGGGTTTGCATCAGTTCGGTCAGCGCCGCGATTTCCAGTGCGGCGGATTCCTTCTGGGTGATGGAGGCGCCGGCCTCGAAGACCTCCAGCACCTTGGCCGGTGCAGGTGCTGCGTTGGAGGTCTTGGCCTCCACGAACACCCGGGCCTTGGCCGCGGCGGCCGCCCAGCGTGCGGCGATGTCGGGGTTGCCGTTCGGCTCCACGGCGTTCGGGCGCTGCACGGTGGTTGCACCGCTGAGCACGCCGTCGGCCCAGAGCAGGGACTGCTCCAGGAAGTCGGCGGGTTCGAATAATGCGTCGGCAATGCCGAGCTTGAATGCGGCGGCGCCGTCCAGGGAGCGGTTGTTGTTCAGCGGGTTTTCGATCATCACGGTCATTGCGGCCTCGGGCCCGGTCAGGCGCGGGAGCCGGTAGACCCCGCCCCAGCCCGGGACCAGCCCGATGAATGCCTCGGGCAGCCCGATGCCGTTGGCCCCGGTGGAGACGGTGCGGTAGGTGCAGGCCAGGGCGATCTCCAGCCCGCCGCCCAGCGCGACGCCGTTGATGAACGCGAAGGTGGGGACCCCGAGGTCGGCCAGCAGGTCGTAGGCCGCGTGGCCCAGGGTTGCCATGGCGGCGCCGTTTTCCGGGGAGGCCAGCGACTTGACGCCGTTGAGGTCGGCGCCGGCGACGAGGTAGTGGGGCTTCCCGGTGAGCCCCAGGGCCTGGATTTCCCCGGCTGCGGCGCGCTGCTTCTGCGCGGACAGCGCGGCGTGCAGTTCCAGCAGGGTGTTGGGGCCCAGGGTGGTGGGCTTGGTGTGGTCGAACCCGTTGTCCAGGGTCAGCAGCGCCATCGTCCGCCCGCCGGGCAACTGGACGTCTTCGACCAGGGAGTGGGTGATGATCTCGTGGGGTACCAGCGAGGCGAGGGCTGCGAAGCTTTCAATGGTGCTCTGGCTCATGGCCTTAGGCATCCTTTCCGTAGTCGGCGTGGTGGGGGTTTTCCCAGATGACTGTCCCGCCCATGCCCAACCCGATGCACATGGTGGTCAGGCCGTAGCGGACCGAGGGGTCCTGCTCGAATTGCCGGGCCAGCTGGTTCATCAGGCGCACGCCCGAGGAGGCCAGCGGGTGTCCCACGGCGATGGCGCCGCCGTAGCGGTTCACCCGCGGGTCGGTGTCCTCGATGCCGTAGTGGTCAAGGAAGGAGAGCACCTGGACGGCGAAGGCCTCGTTGATCTCGAACAGCCCGATGTCCTCGATGCCCAGGCCGGCCTGGGCCAGCGCCTTCTCGGTGGCGGGGACCGGCCCGATGCCCATGACCGAGGGCTCGACCCCGGCGAAGGCGTAGGAGACCAGGCGCATCTTCACGCCCAGGCCCAGTTCCTGGGCGGCCTGCGCGCTGGCGAGCACCGCGGCGGTGGCCCCGTCGTTCAGGCCCGCGGCGTTGCCGGCGGTGACCCGGCCGTGGGCGCGGAAGGGGGTGCGCAGTTCGGCAAGAGACTCCAGGGTGGTGCCCGGGCGGGGCGGCTCGTCGGCGGTGTGCAGCTTGAAGCCCTCCCCGGGGCGGCGGGCCGCGACCGGGACCAGGTCCGGCTGGATGTTCCCGGCCTGGTAGGCGGCGGCGAGCTTTTCCTGGGAGGCCACCGCATAGGCGTCGGCGCGTTCCTTGGTGATGTCGGGGAACCTGTCGTGCAGGTTCTCCGCGGTGTTTCCCATGTTCAGGGCCGCCGGGTCCACGATGCGTTCGGAGAGGAACCTCGGGTTCGGGTCGGCCCCGGCGCCCATGGGGTGGTTGCCCATGTGCTCGACGCCGCCGGCGATGACCACGTCGTAGGCGCCGAAGGCGATGGAGCCGGCCGTGGTGGTCACCGCGGTCATGGCCCCGGCGCACATCCGGTCGATGGCGAATCCCGGGACCGACCGGGGCAGTCCGGCCAGCAGCGCGGCGGTGCGCCCGATGGTCAGGCCCTGGTCCCCGGTCTGCGTGGTGGCGGCGATCGCGACCTCGTCGATGCGTGACGCGGGCAGCGAGGGGTTGCGGCGCATCAGGTCGCGGATGCACTTGACCACGAGGTCGTCGGCGCGGGTGCCGTGGTAGATGCCCTTCTCTCCGGCCTTGCCGAAGGGGGTGCGGACGCCGTCGACGAAGACGACGTCGCGGACCTGCCGCGCGTTGGAAGTGTTCACTGGCTGGGGGCTCACCGGTACTCCTTGTGATCGGGATGGGGATGTGATCCACCCCATACGCTACTGGTGAGTAACTTAGAGTGCAAGCCGCGCCTGCCCGGGCAAGAAAAAAGCCGGGCAGGTTCCTCCCGGTTGCGGAAGGTGCCTGCCCGGCCGTTCATCAGCGCCTGGCCAACTCGTCGGGGTCCAGCAGCGCCACGGTGAGCACCGGGCCCACCAGCTCGATCTGCCATTCACGGGCGCCGAGCGCCCGCAGGGCGGCCGCGACGGTGTCCGGGTCAATCTCCGCCGGCGGGCTCCAGCACAGCCGGCGCAGCGTGTCGGGGGTGAGCAGGTTCTCGGTGGGGATGTTCAGGGACTCCGCGGTGCGGGCCACCCGGGCCCGCGCGGTCTGCAGCCGCGCCGCGGCCACCGGGTCCTTGTCCGCCCAGACCTTGGGCGGGGGCGGGGAGTTGGAGGGCACCTGGTTCGGCGGCAGGTCGGAGGTGGTCGCGGCGTCCTGCAGGGCGCGCAGCCACTTCGGGGCGTCCTTGGCCGCGGAGCGGCCGTGGAAGCCGGGGGTCTTCAGCAGCGCCGGAACGCTCTTGGGCATGGCCCTGGCCGCGGCGACCAGCGCCGAGTCCGGGATCAGCCGGCCCGGCGCGGTGTCCCGGGTCTGGGCCAGCGACTCGCGGGTCTCCCAGAGGGCGCGCACCGCGGCCAGCGTCCGGCGGTCGCGGATCTGGTGCAGGCCCGAGGTGCGGCGCCACGGGTCCACGCGGGGAGGGGCAGGGGGAGCGGTGCGCACCGCCTCGAATTCCTCCTCGGCGAAGCCGAGCTTGCCGTCGGCCGACAGGATCTTGATCAGTTCCTCGCGCAGCCGGTCCAGGACCTCGACGTCCAGCGCCGCATAGCGCAGCCACGGCTCGGGCAGCGGGCGGGTTGACCAGTCGGCGGCCGAGTGCTCCTTGGCCAGGCGCAGCCCCAGCAGGGACTCCACGGCCGGGCCCAGGCCCACGCGCGGCAGCCCGGCAATGCGGGCGGCAAGTTCGGTGTCAAAGAGCCGTGCCGGGTCCATGCCCAGCTCGCGCAGGCAGGGCAGGTCCTGGGAGGCGGCGTGCAGGATCCAGGTTTCGTCCCCGATGGCCTCCTGGATCGGATCCAGGTTCTCGAAGGGCACCGGGTCGATCAGCCAGCTGCCCGATCCCTCGCGGCGCAATTGGACCAGGAAGGCGCGCTGGCCGTAGCGGAAGCCGGAGGCCCGCTCCGCGTCGACGGAGACCGGGCCGGTGCCGGCGGCGATGGCACGCGCGGCGCGGCGCAGGCCGGGCTCGGTGGTGATGACCTCGGGCACCCCGTCGCGCGGCATGTCCAGCAGGACGGGCTCCGGGGGAGCCTCCTGCACGGGGTCGGCGGGATCCGGGGCTTGCGTCGGTGCGGACGATTCGTCCGTCACGGCGCTGTGGCTGGGGCTCGTGGCGTGGTGGGTACGGGTCATGGTCTAACGATTCTAGTACCGATTGCGCCGGGGCCCGATGTGCCGGGCCGCGGGGCCGCGGGTTCTAGGAGAGCCGGCGGTGCGGCAGCGCGGTGACGCCGCTGGGCAGCGGGGGCAGGCCGGCGAAGGTGCAGACCATGTCGGCCCAGGCCTCGAGATGGGTGGAGATGTCGTGGTCGCCCGGGGTCCAGGAGGCCCGCAGCTCGATGTCGATGGTCTCGTTGCGGTGCTCCAGGGTGCCGTAGCTTTCGGAGAGCACGCGGGTGGCGGTGCCGCCGGCCTGCCGGTAGTCGGCGCCGGATTCGTTCAGCGCGTCCAGCAGCCAGGTCCAGGCGACCGAGCCGAGCATCGTGTCGTTTCCCATCTCCGATTCCATGCGGGCGCGGATGTAGGTCACGATGCGGAAGGTGCCGTCCCAGAGCGCGGAGCCCGCGGGATCGTGCAGCAGCACGAAGCGGCCGGTGGCCAGTTCCTCGGCGTGCGCCGGCGGGGCGGACTCCGCGGGGGACGCGGTCCTGCGCGCGACGCGTTCATAGACGTCGGCGGAGAGGGCCAGGGCGTAGGGTGCCAGCCGGGCCGGGGCCGGGATCTCCTGGAGGTGGATCTCCCGCCGGCAGCTGGCGCGGCGAACCGCGGCCAGGGCCTCGAGGAAGGCTGGCGGCACTGCTTGGACTGGTCCGTTTGATGTCACATGGCGAGTCTAAAGTGCGGCCATGGCTTGGCCGCCTGCGGCACGCCGGGGAGCGGAAGGGCGTTGTGCCCCCGCTCACCGGCGACCGGTGGCAACCTACTGCTTGGCAAGTTCCTCGGTGAGTGCGGCGACGAAGGAATCGACGTCCGCCTCGGTGGTGTCGAAGGAGCACATCCAGCGCACCTGGCCGGCGGAGCGGTCCCAGTCATAGAAGCGGAAGCGCTCGCGCAGGCGGTCCGCCACCGCGTTGGGCAGCGCGGCGAACACGCCGTTGGATTCGGTCGGGTACACCAGCTCCACCCCGTCGGTTGCCGCGACCGCGGCCGAGAGCCTCGCGGCCATGGCGTTGGCGTGGGCGGCGGAGCGCAGCCACAGGTCGGTGCTGTAGAGGGCCAGCAGCTGGGCGGAGATGAAGCGCATCTTGGAGGCCAACTGCATGTTCATCTTGCGCAGGTACTTCATCGACTCGGCCGGGCCCTCGGTGAGGGTCACGATGCCCTCGCCGAACATGATGCCGTTCTTGGTGCCGCCCAGGGACAGGATGTCGATCCCGGTGCCGGTGGTCATCTCGCCCAGGCCCGTGCCCAGGGCGGCGGCGGCGTTGGAGAGCCGGGCGCCGTCCATGTGCACGCGCATGCCCAGGGAGTGGGCGTGGTCCGTGATGGCCCGCAGTTCCCCGAGGGTGTAGAGGGTGCCCAGCTCGGTGGACTGGGTCAGCGAGACGGCAAGCGGCTGGGCGCGGTGCTCGTCCCCCCAGCCCCAGGCCTCGAGGTCGATGAGCTCCGGGGTGAGCTTGCCGTCGGGTGTGGGCACGGAGAGCAGCTTCATGCCGCCGATGCGTTCGGGTGCGCCGTTCTCGTCGACGTTGATGTGGGCGCTGTCGGCGCAGATGACCGCGCCCCAGCGCGGCAGCAGCGACTGCAGGGCCGTGACGTTGGCGCCGGTGCCGTTGAACACCGGGAAGATCGTGGCCGTCTCGCCGAAGTGCGAGGCGATGACGCGTCCGAGCTCCGCGGTGTACTGGTCCTCTCCGTAGGAGACCTGGTGCCCGCCGTTGGCCTCGGCCAGGGCGGAAAGGACCTCGGGGTGGATCCCGGAGTAGTTGTCCGAGGCGAAGCCGCGCACCGAGGGGTCGTGGATCATGGAAGTCACTGGCATGGGGTCCTTACGGGGGATTGCAGGGGGGATGGGGGAGAGGGGTGCTAGCGGGTGGGCAGGTGGATCCGCGCGCCGTTGAGTGCGTCGGCATCGCCGGAGAAAAGCTCGATGGCCGCCGCGCCGAGTGTGGCGACGTCGGTGAAGCCGGCGGTGCCGCGCTCCGGGTGCGCCGCGCGGGTTGCGGCGTCGGTGAACGCCTTGACGACCCAGACGGCGGCGGCGGCGCGCTGGGGAACCGGGTGCTCCTTGTTCCCCGACTGGGCGGTGCGCAGTTCCGCGGCCACCGAGCGCATCCAGGCCTCGGCTCCGGCCTTGGCCGTGGTGTAGTTGGCGTTGGAACCCGACGGGGCGTCCACCGCGGTGGCCGAGACGATGGCGGCCCGGCCGCACCGCGAGGCCACCAGGTCGTCGCGGAAGACCCGGGTGGTGTTGCGCAGCGTGGTGACGACCTGGGTGTGCAGGAATTCGTAGTCGTCGTCGCCCTGCCCGGCCAGGCCCTTGCCGCCGCGCCAGCCGCCGACCAGGTGCAGCAGCCCGTCGATGGGGCCTCGCTCGACATCGATCAGCTGGCGCAGCTCGGTCACCGCCGCGTGGTTGGCCAGGTCGACCTCGTAGCGCCCGTGCACGAAGGGCAGCCGCTCGGCCAGCCGCCCGGCGTTGGAGCCGGCGGCCAGCACCGTGGCGCCGGCCGCGCACAGCGCGTGCGCCGCCGCGACGCCCGAGGCGCTGGTCGCCCCGGCAATGAGTACTCTCAAGTCAGTGAGGTCAGCCATGAAACAGATTCTAGCCTTCGATTCCGGGGTCGGCGGGTGTGCTAGATGGACGAGGTGCCGGTGATGCCGACGGTGGAGTCGATGACGGGACGCAATTTCTTGGCCAGTGCCTCGTAGAACATCGAGTGCGGGAACTCGTCGTCGAGGACTTGGTTGGTCGTCTCGCGCAGCGGGCCGGCAAGCGGCAGCGCGTCGGGCCCCTTGGCCCAGACGGAGGCCGGGTGCGGGGTCAGCGTTGCGGAGACCAGCTCGTAGGCCGCCAGCCAGTGGGCGATCTTCGGGCGGTCGATCGAGCGCCAGTACAGTTCGTCGATGGCGTCGCCCAGGGCCGAAACCACCGCGGGGACCTGGTCCCAGTCGATGGACAGCTTGGTGTCGGTCCAGTGCAGCACATGGTGCTGGTGCATCCAGGCGAAGAGCAGCTGGCCGCCCACGGCGTCGTAGTTGCGGGTGCGCGTGCCGGTGATGGCGAAGCGGAAGATCCGGTCGAAGATCACCGCATACTGGACCAGCTTGGCGCGGTGGCGGGTGGTTTCGTCGGCGGAGGCCGCGTTGGCGATCTTGACGCATTCGCGGAAGGCGGTCAGGTCGCAGCGCAGCTCCTCGAGCGAGTACAGGAAGTAGGGCATGCGCTGCTTGATCATGAACGGGTCGAAGGGCAGGTCCCCGCGCATGTGGGTGCGGTCGTGGATCAGGTCCCACATCACGAAGGTCTCCTCGGTGAGGCTTTGGTCCCCGAGCATTTCAGCGGCATCCGCGGGCAGTTCCAGGTTGGTGATCTCCGCGGCGGACTTCAGCACGCGGCGGAAGCGTGCCGCCTCGCGGTCCTGGAAGATGGCCCCCCAGGTGAAGGCGGGCGTTTCGCGGATGGCGACCGATTCGGGGAAGAGCACCGCCGAGTTGGTGTCATAGCCGGGGGTGAAGTCCAGGAAGCGCAGCGGGACGAAGAGCTTGTTGGAGTAGTCCCCGGACTCCAGGCCGGAGATGAACTCGGGCCAGATGACCTCGACGAGCACAGCTTCAAGCAACCTGTCGGTGGACCCGTTCTGCGTGTACATCGGGAAGAGCACCAGGTGGCGCAATCCGTCCTCGCGCGCCAGCTGCGGTGCGAACGCCTGCAGGGAGTCGAGGAAGTCGGGGACCCCGAAGCCCGCCCGGGACCAGTTGTCCAGGTCGGCGGCGAGCCCCCGAAAGTAGGCGGCATCGTGCGGGAAGTGCGGGGCCAGTGCCTCCAGCGACTCGGCGATTGTTCCCGCCAGGGCCGCGGCGCGCGGCTTGTCGGCATCCACCGGCACCGAGCCGTCCTGTCCCTGCAGGCCCTGGAACTCGGTGGCGGCGTTCTTCAGTGCCAGCCAGGGCCCGGAGGTGACGAGTTCCGCGTTGGACAGCGGCTTGGGAAGAGTTGCCTGGGACATGGTGGGGGACCCCTTTCGGTACGGCCGGACACGCCGCGCGGATGCTGCGGAACTTGGCTTGGCTCCAGCGTACTGAGGGGTCATGGTTGCTGATTGAAATACGGCTCTAGCATCAGCAATACTGTTGCAAGTGCCGTGGGGCGGGCACCAAGGCATGCGCACGGGGAATGCTCGGGCCCCGGGTCATCGCGATGCCCCCGGGCCCGGGCCCAAACCGCGGGGTGCCGGCTAGCTCGACTTCAGCCGCAGCGAGACCGAATTCATGCAATAGCGCTGGTCGGTGGGGGTATTGAAGCCCTCGCCCTCGAAGACGTGGCCCAGGTGCGAATCGCAGGCGGAGCAGCGCACCTCGACCCTGACCATGCCGAGCGTGGAGTCGCGGATGTAGCGGACCCGGTCCTCCGCCAACGGGGCGAAGAAGGAGGGCCACCCGCAGTTGGCATCGAACTTGGCGTTGGAGGTGAAGAGTTCCTGGCCGCAGGCGCGGCATTCATAGACGCCTTCGGTGGTGGTGTCCCAATACTCGCCGGTGAAGGGGCGCTCGGTTCCCGCCTTGCGCAGGACCTGGTACTCCTCGGGGGTCAATTCGGTGCGCCACTGTTCGTCGGTCTTGGTGACGCTTGGCATGTCGGGGGTGCTGGATTCTTCTGGGGGCTGGATATCACTCACACAACGCACAACACCTATGTGGCCGCGCCCATTCCCGCGTGCCCCCGGCGCAACACGGGCGCGGAATCCGGTGCCCGCCAAAACCACAAGACGGTGGCCATTGTTTGCAATGATGGTAGGCATGAAGGAACAACTTTCCCCGAAGCCCCCGCGCGCGCGATCCGCTGGCAAGGGACTGAGCTGGGCATTGCTGGGCGTGGGCATCGGAGCGGCGGCCGGCTCGGTGTTTGCCGGCAGTGTTTCGGCGCTGGCGGCCTACTTCGCGCGCCGCGTGGTGACCCCCGACGCGGAGCCGGACCAGAGCCTGGAGATCCTGGCCCTGGTGCCCACCGAGAAGGGCAGGGACGTGATCCTGTCGGCGAACAAGGATTCCACCGCCCCGGGACGCTACTCGCTGTTCTTCTCGGCCGACACCGGGCACGCGCGCCTGGGCGAGCCCAAGGGCTACCGACCGGGCGACGGCACCGTGACCCGGGAGGTGGAGCAGGTCTACTTCGGCGACCTTGCCGCCGCCGCCCGCGGTCGGTTTTCCGGGATCGTCTATGACTCGCCGGAGGACGTCGACGTCGCGTACAGCGACGTCGAGATCCCCATCATGGGCGGCATGGCCCCGGCCTGGTTCATCAAGGGGGACGCGGAGGCCGACACCTGGGCCATCTGCGTCCACGGCCGCGGCGCCAACCGCAAGGAGGGACTGCGTGCCGTCCCGACGCTGCAGCGCCTGGGGCTCAGCGCACTGCTGGTCTCCTACCGCAACGACGGGGTGGCCCCGGCGGCGGTGGACGGGCGCTACGGGCTGGGCGCCACGGAATGGCCGGACATCGAGGCCGCCATCGACTACGCCCTTGACCACGGCGCGAAGGAAATCCTGCTCTTCGGCTGGTCCATGGGCGGGGCCATCGCCCTGCAGGTGGCGGACAGGTCGCGGCACGCACGCAGGATCGGCGCCCTGGTGCTGGACGGGCCGGTGATCAACTGGATTGACGTGCTCTCGCACCAGGCCAAGCGCAACCGCATCCCCGAGGCCGTGGGCAGGTTCGGCCAATGGCTGCTGGGCAACAAGGCGGGACGCTGGATGACCGGGCTCGCGGCCCCCCTGGACTTGAAGATCCTGAACTGGGTCGAGCGGCACGACCAGTTGCGCATGCCCACCCTGATCCTGCACAGCGAGGACGACGACTTCGTCCCGATCGGCCCCTCGGAGCAGCTGGCGGAGCTGAGCCCGCAATTGGTGGGCCTGCGCCGCTTCAGCCGCGCCGGGCACACCCGCGAGTGGAACGTCGACCCGCAGCGCTGGGAGGCCGAGGTCGCCGCGTTCGTGACGGGCGTGCTCGATGCACCGCGTCCCGGGGATGCCGCCGCGAACTAGTGGGAGATGTGGGCAACCTCTGCCTCGGTTAGCCGCTGCAGGTCGGCCGGGGCCAGCTCGAGGTCAAGCCCGCGGTGCCCGCCGGAGACGTAGACGGTCTCATGGGCCAGCGCGCCGGCATCAAGCAGCGTGCGCAAGCGGTTGCGCTGGGCCAGCGGCGAAATGCCGCCCACCACGTATCCGGTGCGGCGCTCGGCCACCGCCGGGTCCGCCATCTCCACCTTCTTCAGGCCCAGGGCCGTGGCCATGGCCTTGAGGTCCAGGGTCCGGTCGACCGGAATGATGCCCACCACCAGGGCCGCGGGCCCGGGTTCTCCGGTGGAGACCAGCAGCGTCTTGAACACCTTGCCCGGGGGAACGCCGATGGCCTCGGCGGCCTCCAGCCCGTAGTTGTCCACGGCCGGGTCGTGGGTGTAGGAGTGAACCGTATAGGGGACGGACTCGCGGTCCAGCAGCGTGGTCGCGGGCGTGCCGGTCGAATGCGTGCTCTTCTTCTTGGACATGGGCTTTCGGGATCCTCCAAAAACGTGTTTGGGCGCCGGCACGTGCCGACGCCCAAACTTCCTCGATGGTTTCGGCCTAGGAGCCGGCAGCGGCAACCCGCTCGCTGACCTGTCGCTTGATACGGGCAAGCATGGCACTCATGCCCCGTAAACGCAACGGCGTCAGGGCCCGGGTCAGCCCCAGCAACTGCGGCATGTCGTCCGGGACGCCAAGCACCTCCGCGGCCGGCAGCCCGTCGAGTCCCTGGTGCAGGACCGAGGCGAAGCCGCGGGTGGTCGGCGCCTGCGGGGGAGCGGAGAAGAACAGGGAGACCCGGTGCTCGCCCCCGGGCTCCACCTCGATGTTCAGGAACAGCGGCGTCTGGCACTCCACGACCTGCTCCAACAGGTCGGGATGCTCGGCCAGGCGTGCCGGGAGCTCGGGGAGCTCCTCGGAGAAGTCAAGCAGCATTTCCAGGCGTTCGGGCTCGGTGACCGACTGGAAGTCCTCGACGATCTCGGCCAGGGCAGCGGGCATCTCGCTCATGGTCCTAGGCTCCGTATCCCGCGGGCACGGCGCCGGGCTCGATGCCCTTGACGATGGGAACGCGCACCGCATTGCCCCATTCGGTCCAGGAACCGTCGTAGTTGCGCACGTTCTCGAAGCCGAGCAGGAACTGCAGGGCAAACCAGGTGTGGCTGGAGCGCTCGCCGATGCGGCAGTAGGTGATGACGTCGTCGCCCGCCGCCAGCCCGGCCTCGCCCAGGTAGATTTCCTCGAGCTCGGCACGGGACTTGAACGTGCCGTCCTCGGCCGCCGCCTTGGCCCACGGAACGGAGGCGGCCGTCGGGATGTGCCCGCCGCGCAGCGTGCCCTCCTCCGGGTAAGCGGGCATGTGGGTGCGCTCGCCGGTGTATTCCTCGGTGGAGCGCACATCGATCATGGGCTTGCCGAAGTGCCCCAGCACCTCGGGCAGGAATGCGCGGATGACGGTGTCGTCGCGCTCGATGACCGGGTAGCTGGCCGGCACGGCCACGGGCTTTTCGCGGGTGGTCTCCCGGCCCTCGGCGATCCACTTGTCGCGGCCGCCGTCCAGCAGGCGGACGTCCGCGTGGCCGAAGAGGGTGAAGACCCACAGCGCGTAGGCAGCCCACCAGTTGGACTTGTCGCCGTAGATCACCACGGTGGAGTCGCGGCCGATGCCCTTGGCTGCCATCAGCGCGGCGAAGCGCTCGCCGTCGACGTAGTCGCGGGTGTCTTCGTCGTTGAGCTCGGTGTGCCAGTCGACCTTCACCGCTCCGGGGATGTGGCCGGTGTCGTAGAGCAGGATGTCCTCGTTGGATTCGACAATCACCAGGCCCTCGGTGGACAGGTTTGCCGCCAGCCATTCGGTGGAGACCAGCCGTTCGGGGTGGGCGTAGTTGGCGAATGACGGATTGGAATCGATGGGAAGGCTCATGGTGAATTGACCTCGCAACAAGAAAATCGGGGAAATGGTGTTGCTTCCAGCCTAGCGATCCGGGGCCCTGCCGGCGGCGAACCACTGTCATTCGACGCCATATTTCGCTCCAAGCGTCGGCCTTTGCGCCGGGGGCCGCGGGCCGGCGCCTGAAGGGCGCGACCCCCGTTTTAGTGGTTGTCGAATGTGTGGGCATAAAATGGCGGGGGCGTGTCTTTGCGCCGCGCACGCACACCACCACCCGAAGATTTAAGGACCGTTCCGCCGTATGGCCACGATTACGCATCTTTCCCAACGGACCCCCACGGTCTCCATCGACGACCTGCTTGCCGGCTTCCACCCGTCCTACCGCTTCGGAGAGGTGTCCTTCGACACCTACCGGCCGGACCCGGCCTGGCCCACCCAGGCCGAGGCGGTCACGAAGCTCAAGCACTTTGCCTCGACCATCGGCAATTCCAAGGGCGGCTTCCTGGGCAAGCTCTTTGGCAAAAAGAAGGTCGAGAAGTCCGGCATGTACCTCGACGGCGGATTCGGCGTCGGCAAGACCCACCTGCTGGCCTCGCTGTGGCACCTGGCCCCGGGCCGCAAGGCGTTCGGCACCTTCGTGGAGTACACCAACCTCGTCGGCGCCCTGTCGTTCCGCCAGACCGTCGAGGTGCTCAGCGGCTACTCGCTGGTTTGCATCGATGAATTCGAGCTCGACGACCCGGGAGACACCGTGCTGATGTCCCGTCTCATGCGCGAGCTCTCCGATGCCGGCGTGAAGATCGCGGCGACCTCCAACACCCTGCCCGGCGCACTGGGGGAGGGGCGCTTTGCCGCGGTGGACTTCCAGCGCGAGATCAAGGTGCTCTCCGAGCAGTTCGACGTGCACCGCGTCGAAGGCGTTGACTTCCGCCACCGTGGACTGCCCGACGCGCCGGTGCCCCTGGAGGACGGCTTCATCGAGGAATTCGCCGTCGAGCGCTACGGGGACAAGACCTTCGCCGTCGACGAGTTCTCCGACCTCATCGGGCACATGTCCAAGGTCCACCCCAGCCGGTACCGCGCCTTGCTGGCCGAGACCGACGTGCTGGTCCTGCACAACGTCGAAACCATCACCGAGCAGGCCGTTGCGCTGCGCTTCGTGGTGCTGGCCGACCGCCTGTACGACAAGGACGTGCCGATCATCGCCTCGGGCAAGCCGTTCAGCGAGCTGTTCACCCCGGAAATGATGGCCGGCGGCTACCAGAAGAAGTACTTCCGGGCCGTCTCGCGCCTCACCGCACTGGCCCGCGAAGGCCAGACCGGGGAACCGGCGCTCTAGACTCCAGCCATGAAGGCCGTGACTGCCCGAATCCGCAAGCCCCGTCTTTTCGAGGGGGAGCGGGGCGGGCGCCACGGCCTTTTTCGTGCATTCCCCGGGGCCAACGACTCCGCGGGTGGAACCTGCGCCGGGTCAGTGGCGCTTGCGTTCGATGAGCAGACGCAGCGCCAGGCCCGCAACCAACGCCCAGAATGCCCCGCCGATCCCGGCGAAGCTCAGGCCGGATCCGGCAATCAGGAATGCGACCAGGGAACTCATGCGGCTGGAGGGATCCGACAGGGCGGAGGAGGCGGAAGCGCCCAGGGTGCCCAGCAGGGCCAGGCCCGCTGCGGCTTCCAGCAGGCCCTCGGGGCTCGCGGTCGCCAGTGCCGTGATCGCGGCCGACGCCAGCCCGAGCAGCACATAGAAGCCGCCGGACGATACCGCCGCGATCCACCGCCTGGACCGGTCTTCGCCGGCCTCGTCCCCGGCCGCCAGGGCGGCGGAAATCGCCGCAAGGTTAATGGCATGCCCGCCAAGGAATGCCGCCGCGGAACTGCCGATGCCGGTGGCGAGCATGGAGGCGCGCCACGGCGTTTCGTAATTGAAGCTTGCCAGCACCGCCACGCCCGGAACGTTTTGCGACGCCATCGTGACCACGAAAAGCGGCAGGGTGATAGCGGTGAATGCTTCGAGGCTGAATGCCGGGGCGGTGAACTCGAGGCCCGGCAGCAAGTCACCGATCATTCCCGTTGCGCCGGCCTGCCCCAGGGAAAAGCCTGCTATGCCCAGTGCCGCGGCCATCGCGGCGGGAACCGCCCACCGCGGACTCAGCCGCAGGAAGACCAGCCACACCACGATGACCGGTGCGACATGCAGCGGAATGGTGGACAGCGCCACAAATGGTGCCAGACAGAGCTTGAGCAGCACGCCGGCCAGCATGGCCTGGGCCAGGGGGACGGGGATTGCGGCCAGAAGCCGGCCCAGCCAGGGGATGGCCCCGGTGGCTGCAATCAGCACGCCGGTCATGATGAAGGCGCCGACCGCCTCGTTCCAACCGAAGTTCACGGCAGCGGCCCCGGCCAGCAACGCGGCACCGGGGGTCGACCAAGCGGTGGTGATCGGTCGCTTGGTGAACCACGCCAGACCGACTGCACAAATGGCCAGTGCAATGGTGAGGGCGAAAAGCCCCGAGGCGGCCTGAGCGTCCGTCGCCCCGACGGCCTTGAGCCCGGTCAGCACCACGGCAAAGGACGAGGTGTATCCGACCAAGGCGGTGACAAGACCCGCCATGATCGGCTGCGCAAGTGCGGATCGCCGTGGAGGGCCGGGTATGGCGGTGGAGGTCAAATCGCTTCTTTCCGTGCAAACGACAGGTGCCGGTTCCGCCTCACGGCGGTACCGGCACCCGTTTGTCGTGCCTAGGGCAAGAGTCCTAGTAAACCAGGCAGGGACCTAGACGGTCGGCGTGCCGCCGTCGCCTTGATCCTTGTTGAGGTGGTCCTTGACGCCATCCTGGACCCTGTCGACGTGCTCGGAGAACTTGCCCCCGGTCTTTTCGTCGATGAAGTCGCCGGCGTTGTCAATGGCGCCACCAATCTTGTCCGAGTTTTCGTGAATCAACTCGGCCGCCTTGTCCTTCAGTTCTGCGGCCTTGCCCTTCAGCTCGTCAAAAATAGACAAAAGGCACCTCCTCTCGATAGTGGGGGCATGGAAAGGCCCCGTCTACGATTCATCCTATGCGCAGGCGCGTCCGAATCAAGGGAATTTAGGTGAATTTCTTCCTCGATGTCGCTCTGACTTGCAACTATTCGACCAAAACAAAGCCGGGACTGCCCCTTGCAGCAAGCGCAGGGGTTGCGGGATACCCTGAAATTCCCTGTGTGGGGCCATGTTCGGACGCCTCAGGGGCGGGGTGCGTGCCACCGTGCGGGCCCATGGGGCGGTCCCTTCAGCGCTGGGCTGGCGGCTTATAGGACAGAAAGTGTGTCCGTAAGCGGCCTGCTTCCCAACGCCGGCGCGGCAGAACGGGGTTTCTTATAGCCTTGGGCCATTAACCGTGAATGGTTCTGGAAATTCGAAGCACTGTGAAGTATGTGGATCTCGCCTCAAACGCAACGGGAAGACCACCGCGGGCACCCAGCGTTGGAGGTGTGTTGACTGCGGGGCCAGCAGCGTGCGCAAGCGGGAAGACCTGGCTCGGCGGGCCGAGCTTGACCGGTTCGTGCAGTGGCTGATGGGCAAGGACTCCCAGGCCGAGATCGGGCCCGGCGGCGGGCGGACCTTCCGCCGCTCCACCCAGTGGTGCTGGCGCGTGGAACCCGCGGCAGCGGTGACCGGGGAAATCCACGGCCAAGTCCAGATGGACGGCATCTACCTGGGCCGGGGGTGGTGCTGCCTGATCGCGATCGCCAACGGGCATGTCATTGGGTGGCAGTGGTGCGACACGGAAAAGACTGCAGCCTGGCTGGCCCTGATGGAACTGATCCCCGCCCCGCGCGCGGTGGTCATCGACGGCGGCTCGGGGCTCGCCTCCGCCCTGTCGCGGGCCTGGCCCGAGACCCGGATCCAACGCTGCCTGGTCCATGTCCAGCGCAACGTGCGCACCTACCTGACGCTGCGGCCGCGCACCGACGCCGGGCGGGCCCTGCGCCGCATTTCCCTGGCCCTGACGCGGCTCAGGACCACGGAGCAGGCAGCCGCCTGGGTGCAGGTGCTCAACCAGTGGCACACCGAGCACGGAGAGCTGATCAGGCAGCGCACCTACCAGCAGGGACCTGCCGGCTTCCGCCCCGCCGGGGTCCGGTCCGGCCAGGCCTGGTGGTACACCTGTGACAGGCTGCGCAAGGCCTACCGGCTGATGGAGCGCCTGGCCAGGAACGGGCACCTGTTCACCTACCTGCACCCGGAACTCAGCGACGTCGGCGTCGAGTCGACGACCAACCGGATCGAGGGCGGGGTCAACACGCACCTGCGCGCCCTGCTGCGCAACCACCGAGGCATGCCGCCGGCCCACGCAAAACGCGCCGTCGAATGGTGGCTCTACACCCACACCGAAAACCCTGCCCCGCTGCACACGCTCATCCGCCCCGAACACCTCAAGCCGGCACCCAGGGAAGTGCCCCGGGAGGAACGGATCGGACCGGAAACACTGGGCACGGGATACAGCGCGGAGGAAGGGCTTTGGGCCCGGAAGGGATGGGCCGGAAGACCCTGCTAAACCAGGCCCTGACATGGCGAAGCCCCGGGTGACACACCCGGGGCAGACACACTTTTTGTCCTATAGGCCGGGCTGGCGCCCAGGGCGGAGGGATGTTAAACAAGTAGATCGTGTGATTTGGAGAAATCACACGATCTACTTTTTGGAGTGGACAACGAGGTTCGAACTCGCGACCTCAACCTTGGCAAGGTTGCGCTCTACCAGCTGAGCTATGTCCACGTGAATAATCAATACCTAAAGTATAGACTCTTCGTGGGCGATACTGGGTTCGAACCAGTGACCTCTTCCGTGTCAGGGAAGCGCGCTACCGCTGCGCCAATCGCCCATTATGGGATGTTGCACCTGAACTATAGCTTGGATTCGCGATCTGCAAAATGGCAATCCACTTATTCATTCAGGTACTGCGGGTGTTTCCCACAGGGAAACAGCAAAGAACAAGGACCCCTCTTCAAAAAGAATTGAGGCCCGATCTTCAGAGTGGACAACGAGGTTCGAACTCGCGACCTCGACCTTGGCAAGGTCGCGCTCTACCAGCTGAGCTATGTCCACGTGAAAAACCAACACACCAGGTGCGGATTATTCGTGGGCGATACTGGGTTCGAACCAGTGACCTCTTCCGTGTCAGGGAAGCGCGCTACCGCTGCGCCAATCGCCCATACTTCTTGCACAATTCCTACGAGGTGGGGACGGGATTCGAACCCGCGTAAACGGCTTTGCAGGCCGGTGCCTCGCCTCTCGGCCACCCCACCATAACCATTTGGTAAAATACCTCCTGGTTAGATCGGCAAAGCCGATCCGGTGATACAAATGCGAGTGGACAACGAGGTTCGAACTCGCGACCTCGACCTTGGCAAGGTCGCGCTCTACCAGCTGAGCTATGTCCACATGAAAGAAGCGCAATCCGCCTGGAATGTTTCCGTTCCGTTTGGCTGCGTTCCAACGAGTAAAAACTCTATACGACGTTTCACCAAAGTTCCAAATCGGCGCATTCCTGCGCCGACATGCAGGAAAGATCCTTGTGATCCCGCGGTTTTTGACTGGCCCGGAAACTCCCGAAGGCGGCAAAACGTCGCCGGAACGTGGAAAAATCTTCATATGACTTCACCAGCATTGGCCCAACAGACCGAATTCGGGCGCATGTATTCGAGAAAAATCGGCGCACTTCCGGAGGTTCCGTCCATCACCACTGTCATCGGGCAGGAAAAAATGGACATGGACGGTTGGATAGGTCACATGGCCGCCACGGCTGTGGTGCAGGACGCCAGGCTGGGCGACGCCGTCGGGAACTCCGCCAAGCTCAAGGCGCTGGCACGCCAGGCCTCAAGCGCTGCCGCGGACTACCGTGACCTAGCGGCGGCCCGAGGGGACCGGGTGCACCAATATTGCGAGCAGATAGCGTTGCGTGCCATGGGAAGGCCGCACCAGGCTGCCCAGGCCCGCGAAGCCCTCATCGCCAACAAGGAGGAAGGCTTTGCCGGGCGCTTTGACGAGTGGTGGGAAACCTACCAGGTGCAGCCGCTGGCCGCCGAGGTGACGGTCTGGAACTCAAGCATCGGGTACGCCGGAACCCTGGACTTGGTGGCCACCATTGGCGGGCGGCTGTGCCTGATCGACTACAAGACCCGCGGCACCAACCGCGATGGCCGGGTCAAGCCCCTGGATCCCAAGGTGGTCATGCAGCTTGCCGCGGGTGCCAAGGCCGAGGAAATGGTCGTTGACCCGGCCGCGGGCACGTGGGAACCGTGGAAATACTCACAGGACCCGATGCTCCTGGGGGTGGCTATCGGCGAAACGGAAGTCCAGACGGTGATGGCCAATCCGGAGGTCCTGCCCGCGTACTGGTCGAAGTTTTGGTCCCTGCGCCAGGTGTGGGGCGCCTCCCAGAGGGTCGGCGATGCAGGGATGGCACTACGGGAAGTGGGTCCGCCTCCGCCACCGGTGGCCTGAGCCGGTCGGTAGACTGGTTGGCAGGGGACAGGTGCGCCGCCAGCTTGGCCGTGCCCGTCCGCCTTCATCCACAGCACATTGCCGGATTCCAGCCGGCCGAAGGGAGACCGGACCGCATGGCCGTCTTAGGAATTCGCATCGTTGGCGACCCAATCCTCCGAACCCGCGCGGACGAGGTCACCGAATTCGGGCCCGAACTGCGCAAGCTCGTCGCCGACATGGACGAGACCATGGAAAACGTCGAGGGTGCAGGACTGGCCGCACCCCAGGTGGGAGTCTCCCTGCGGGTCTTCACCTACCAGATCGCCGGGAACCGAGGGCACTTGATCAACCCGGTGCTGGAGCTGGGCGAGGAGTACCAGGACGACGTGACCGAGGGCTGCCTGTCCATCCCCGGACTGGGCTACCCGGTGCGCCGCCGCCAATGGACCCGGGCCACCGGGGTTGACGTGGACGGTAACCCCGTGGTCGTGGAGGGCGAGGGATTCCTTGCCCGCTGCCTGCAGCACGAGACCGACCACCTCGACGGAATCCTCTACATCGACCGGCTCGAGGGCGAGCTGAAGAAGGACGCCTTCCGCAAGCTGCGCGACACCAGCTACAACTCGGTCGCGGCGAACACCGTGACCAAGCGCAGCTCGGCGCTGGGATCCAGTTTCGGCGCCGGCGCGAGCTTCGGGCGCCAGGCATGAGGGTTCTGTTCGCCGGGACCCCCCAGGTCGCCGTGGCCTCGCTGGATCGGCTCGTGAACGACGGATTCGACGTGGTGGCGGTGCTGACGCGCGAGGACGCCCCGGTCGGGCGCAAGCGCATCATGACCCCGTCGCCCGTGGCGGCACGGGCCGCGGAACTGGGCATCGAGATCATCCACGCCAACCGCATCGACGCGGAAACCCAGGAGCGGATTGCCGCCCTGGACGCCGACATCGCCGCAATCGTCGCCTATGGCGGGCTGGTCCCCGAAAAGGCGCTGGGCATTCCCCGCCTGGGATGGGTCAACCTACACTTCTCCCTCTTGCCCGCATGGCGCGGAGCCGCGCCGGTGCAGCACTCGATCATGGCCGGGGACGACATCACCGGGGCGGTGACCTTCCAACTCGAAAAGGGACTGGACACCGGCCCGGTCTTCGGGACCCTGACCGAGGCGATCGACCCGTCCGACACCGCCGGTGAGCTCCTGGGCCGGCTGGCGGTCTCCGGGGCGGTCCTGCTCTCGCAGACACTCTCGGGCCTGGACGCCGAAGCCCTGGTGGGCGTCCCGCAACAGGGGGAGGGCAGCTACGCGCACAAGCTCACCCTGGCCGACGGCAGGATCGACTGGAGCGCCCCGGCGCTGGCCATCCGGCGCCGGATCAACGGCACCACCCCCGATCCGGGAGCCTGGACGGAACTGGAGGGGCAGCGGTTCAAGATCGGCCCGCCGGTGCCCGCCGAGGACATTGGTTCCCTGGCCCCCGGCCAGGTAATGATTACCGGCGGCAAGCAACCGCGCGTCGTGGTTGGCACCGGATCGCACGGACTTGAACTTGCCCAGGTGCAACCGCCGGGCAAAAAAATGATGAATGCAGCAGATTGGGCGCGGGGCATGCTCGCGTCTGGAACCGTGGATGAGGTGAAATTCGCATGAGCGAATTCGGACAGGGACGTTCCGACCGTCCGCGACGCAGCGAACCGAACCGCGGCGGTGGCCAGGAACGTCGCAACGACGCCGGACGCACCCGCAACCGCGGGGGATCCGCGCCACGCCAATTCAGTGCCTCCGCGCCCTCGGCGCGCAACCGCCGTGCCGACCAGGCCCGGCTGA
The DNA here is from genome assembly GCF_059759235.1 of Paeniglutamicibacter sp. GQ140. Classification (NCBI taxonomy): domain Bacteria; kingdom Bacillati; phylum Actinomycetota; class Actinomycetes; order Micrococcales; family Micrococcaceae; genus Paeniglutamicibacter; species Paeniglutamicibacter sp. GQ140. The sequence goes on along the minus strand of NZ_JCAXDW010000004.1, from coordinate 182,135 downwards.
CGGCCTTCGAGGTGCTGCGCGCCGTTGCCGAAAACGACGCCTACGCCAACCTGGTGCTCCCGGCCCGGATCCGCGAACACCGCCTCGACCGGCGCGACGCCGGCTTCGCCACCGAACTCACCTACGGGGCCCTGCGTGGCCAGGGACTCTACGACGCGATCCTGGCCCGCTGCGTTGACCGGCCGCTTGACCAACTGGACCCGGCCGTCCTCGACGCCCTGCGCCTGGGGGCCCACCAGCTGCTGGCCATGCGCGTGCCCAGCCACGCGGCACTTGACGAGACCGTGTCGCTGGCGCGCATGGTGATCGGCGCCGGCGCGTCCGGGCTGATCAATGCGGTGCTGCGCAAGGTCTCGCTGAAGGACCTTGACACCTGGAGCGGGGAACTCGTCGCCGGGATCGCCGATGAAAGCGCGGCGGCGGCCCTGGTGCATTCGCACCCCGAATGGATCGTGCGGGCACTGCGCCAGGCGCTGGTGGCCCACGGCCGCGACGCCTCCGAAATCACCGACCTGCTCATCGCCGACAACCTGGCCCCGGTCGTCAACCTCGTGGCGCTGCCCGGCGTCGGCTCGCTGGACGAGGCCCTTGACGCGGGCGCGGAGCCCGGGACCCTGGTGGCCGATTCGGCCTACTACCAGGGCGGGGACATCGCCCGGCTTTCCTCGGTGCGCGCCGGAAGCACCCGCGTGCAGGATGCCGGCTCCCAGCTGGTCGCCCGCGCCCTGGCCCGGGTGGCGCTGCCCGATGACGGCGAGGACACCTACTGGCTGGACCTGTGCGCCGGCCCCGGCGGCAAGGCGGCACTGTTGGCCGCCCTGGCGGCCGAGCACGGCGCGAAGCTCACCGCCAACGAACCCGCCCAGCACCGCGCCGAACTGGTCAACAAGGCCCTGGTGGCCATCGACCCCGAGACCTGGATGATCTCGGTGCGCGACGGGCGCGAATACGGCGAAACCGAATACGCCGGGGGCTATGACCGGATCATGGTCGACGCACCGTGCTCGGGCCTTGGCGCGCTGCGCCGCCGCCCCGAATCCCGGTGGCGCAAGAGCCCCCGCGACGTCGCCGAGCTGACGATCCTGCAAGGAGAGCTCCTGGACGCGGCACTCAGCGCCGTGCGCGTGGGCGGCGTGGTCGCCTACGTGACCTGTTCGCCGCACCCGGCGGAAACCGTTGCTGTGGTCGATGACCTGCTGGCCCGGAACAAGAACGCCAGGTTGCTGGACACCGGGGCGGCCCTCGAATCCGCCGCCCTGCCGGGACTCGCATCCGCCGCCCGCGCCGTGGGCGAGGGAAGCACCATCCAGCTGTGGCCGCACATCCACCGCACCGATGCCATGTTCATGGCGCTGTTCACCCGCACCGCCTAGACCCGCCGGTCCGCCCGGCAAGCAGAAGGAATCCATGCGTACCTGCCAGATCAACCCGTCGATCCTCTCGGCGGACTTCACCAACCTCGAACGCGAACTCACCCGCATCCACACCGCCGACGCGGTGCACGTCGATGTCATGGACAACCACTTCGTGCCCAACCTGACCATCGGCCTGCCGGTGGTGCAGCGGCTGGCCGAGGTCAGCGCGTTGCCGCTGGATGTGCACCTGATGATCAGCGACGTGGACCGGTGGGGCCCGGGCTACGCCGAGGCGGGCGCGGCCTCGGTCACCTTCCACGCCGAGGCCTCCGCCGCGCCGGTCAAGCTGGCGCGGGACCTTCGGGCCGCCGGCGCCCGCGCGGCGATGGCGCTGCGCCCGGCCACGCCCATCGAGCCCTACCTGGACATGCTGCCGGAACTGGACATGGTGCTGCTGATGACCGTCGAGCCCGGATTTGGCGGGCAGGCATTCCTGGACCTCGTGCTGCCCAAGATCCGCCGGGCCCGGCGTGCCATTGACGGAACCGGCCTGCCCATCGCGCTGCAGGTCGACGGAGGGGTCACCCGCGAGACGATCCTGCGCGCGGCCGAGGCCGGGGCGGACGTCTTCGTGGCCGGCTCCTCGGTGTACGGGACCGAGGACCCCGCCGAGGCGGTAGTCACATTGCGAAATCTCGCGGCACGGACACCCGTTTCCATGTAATACTAAGAGCTACAACTACACAACGTGCTCCGGGGTCGGTGTAAGTCCGAACCGGCGGTTATAGTCCGCGACCCAAGCCAAACGGATCCCTCCGGGGATCTTGAAGCCTGGTTGAACTGGTGAAATTCCGGTACCGACAGTTAAAGTCTGGATGGGAGAAGCACGTACACGCAACACCAGCGCTCTCGCGAGTGCGAAAGGCGCGGACCGAAGGAAATCCAAGCGATTTCCCCGAATCCTGAACCTTCGCCAGTGGGTCGGCCCTGAAGGTGGAACCGTCGTATCGAACCCCCGGAGCCATCGCGGCTTGACAGGAGGACGATGGATTTTCTGCGGTGGCTCATTGAAGCTTTCAATTCTTACATCACGGTAGGCAGCAGCGCGCTGCTCGTACGCGAAGTGGTGGGCAACGTCTTCGGACTTGCCTCCGCCCTGGGCGGCATCCGCCGCAAGGTCTGGGCGTGGCCCGTCGGCATCGTGGGCAACATACTGCTCCTGACAGTGTTCCTGGGCAGCATCTTCGGCAACGACCAGACCGCCAACCTGCTCGGCCAGGCCGGACGCCAGGTCATGTTCATCGCCGTGTCCTTCTACGGCTGGAAACGGTGGAAATCGAGCCGGGCATCCGGCGCCGGCGCCGTCACCCCGCGCTGGGCCACCGGCACCGAGCGCCTGTCCCTTGCCGCAATCATGATCATCGGCACCGTCGCACTGACCCCGATCTTCGGAGCCCTGGGATCCTACGCACCCGTCTGGGCCGATGCCTGGACCTTCGTCGGTTCCCTGCTGGCCACCTACGGCATGGCCAAGGGGCTGGTCGAATTCTGGCTGATCTGGGTCCTTGTCGACGTGGTCGGGGTGCCGCTGCTCTTCAGCGCCGGATACTTCGCCAGTGCCTTCATGTACCTCTTCTACGGGTGCTTCACGCTCGTGGGGTTCTTCATTTGGTGGAAGGCCAAGAACGACGCCAAGCCAAGCATTGAAACCGAGATGCCCGACCCGAGGGTGAAGGTGAAGGGCTGATGCAATCCTCACGGGCACTGGCCGCGATGCGGCTCTCCCTTGAACTGGCACGCCGCGGCACCCGCGGCGCAAACCCCTTGGTCGGAGCCGTCATCATCGACCCGGAGGGGGCGATCCTGGCCACCGGGTACCACCGCGGCGCCGGCACCCCGCACGCCGAGGCCGACGCGCTGAACCGCCTGGGCGCCATCGACCCGGCGGCGGCCCGCGCAGCGACCATGCTGGTCACCCTCGAGCCCTGCAACCACACCGGACGCACCGGCCCCTGCTCCCGCGCCATCATCGACGCCGGCATCGGCAACGTGGTCTTCGCCGTCGCCGATGGCGGCGCGGAGGCCGGCGGGGGAGCGCAGACGCTGCGCGCGGCGGGAGTCAACGTGTCCCAGGGACTGCTGGAGGCCGAGGCCACCGAGCTGAACCACCGCTGGTTCGCCGCGCGCGCCGCCAACCGGCCCTTCACCACGCTGCACCTGGCCCAGACCCTCGACGGGAGGATCGCGGCCAAGGACGGGACCAGCCAATGGATCACCTCGCCGCGTTCGCTGCTCCACGCCCACGAGGTCCGCTCCCGGGTGGGCGCGATCGTGGTGGGAACCGGAACAGTGATGGCCGACAACCCCCGGCTGAACGCCCGCGACGAACACGGCGAGCCCCTCGGCTCCCAGCCGCGGCGCATCGTCATGGGGCGGCGGGACATCCCCGCGGACGCCGCCCTGAAGGCCGACGGGAACTGGGAACAAATCCGCTCCCGCGACCCGCACGAGGTCCTGGCGCGGATCGCGTCCCGGGGCATCGGCCACACCCTCATCGAGGGCGGCGCCTCCATTGCCACCGCGTTCCTGGCCGCGGACCTCGTCGACGAGATCTTCCTCTACCAGGCACCGATCTTCCTGGGCTCCGGCCGCGGCAGCGTGGGGGAGCTGGGTGTCGACACCCTCGCGGCCGCCCGGCGCTTCCGCCTGGACGCCGTGGACGGGGAGGCGGTGCGCATCCTGGGCCCCGACACGCTCACCCATCTTGAACCCATGCCGACCGGCACCGACACACTTTAAGGAATCCACTCATGTTCACCGGAATCATCAGCGGCATGGGCCGCATCGAGGCAATCGACGCGACACCGGAAACCGACTCGGTCATCCTGCGCATCACTGCCCCGAACCACACCGAGAACCTGGAGCTGGGCGGCTCCATCGCCGTCAACGGCGTCTGCCTGACCGCCACGTCCATTGCCGGGGACACCCTGTCCCTGGACGTGATGGGCGAGACCCTGCGCCACACCACCATCGGCTCGCTCGCCCGGGGCGAGGACATCAACCTGGAACGCTGCGTGCAGGCCGGCGGCCGGCTCGACGGCCACGTCGTGCAGGGCCACGTCGACGGGGTCGGACGCCTCCTGGAGCACGAATCCCTGGGCGCCTGGGACCGCTTCCGCTTCTCCATCCCCTTCGACCTGGCCAGGTACGTGGCCAGGAAGGGATCCATCGCGATCGACGGGATCTCCCTGACCGTCACCGACGTCTCGGACGCACACGAAAAGGAGCAGTGGTTCGAGGTCGGGATCATTCCCACGACACTGCGCGAAACCACGCTGGGCCAGCGCGTGCCCGGCTCCGCGGTCAACCTGGAAGTGGACGTCATGGCCAAGTACGCCGAGCGTCTTGCATCATTCAACAACATCGAAAGCAGCGCATCATGAGCACCGATTCCATACGCCTGGATTCCATTGACGCCGCGATCAGCGCCATGGCTGCCGGCCAGGCCGTCGTGGTCGTCGACGACGCGGACCGCGAAAACGAGGGCGACATCATCTTCGCCGCCGAGTTCGCCACCCCGGAGCTGATGGGCTGGACCATCCGCCATTCCTCGGGCGTGGTGTGCACCCCGATGGACGGGGACCGGGCCGACGCCATGGGCCTGCCGCCCATGGTGGAAGACAACCAGGATGCCAAGGGCACCGCGTACACCGTCTCCTGCGATGCCGCACACGGGGTCAGCACCGGCATCAGCGCCGCCGACCGTGCACTGACCTCCCGCATCCTGGCTGATCCGGCCTCCGGTCCCGACCTGATCACCCGCCCGGGACACATCTTCCCGCTGCGCGCGGTCGATGGCGGGGTGCTGGTGCGCCGCGGCCACACCGAGGCCAGCGTCGATTTGTGCAAGGCCGCGGGCCTGGAGCCCGTCGGGGTCATCGCCGAGATCGTCCACGACGACGGATCGATGATGCGCCTGCCCGAGCTGCGCGAGTTCGCCGACCTGTGGAACATCCCCCTGATCAGCATCGAGGACCTGGCCGCCTGGCGGGCCACCATGGACGCCGAGCCGGCGGTGGGCACCAGTGCCGCCGCGGTGCAGGGCGGGCCCGAGGTCAGGGTCCCCACCCCGCACGGCGAGTTCATGGTCCGCGCCTGGCGTGAACGCGGCAGCGGCACCGAGCACCTTTCGCTCAGCGCAGCGGGGCCCGACGGCACCATGCCGGTCGAACCGCTGGTGCGCGTGCATTCGGAGTGCCTCACCGGCGACGTGTTCGGCTCCTACCGCTGCGACTGCGGGGAGCAGCTCGCCGCCGGGCTGGAGGCCATCAACGAATACGGCGGGGTGCTGGTCTACCTGCGCGGCCACGAGGGCCGCGGCATCGGGCTGGCCAACAAGATCCGCGCCTACGCGCTGCAGGACGGCGGAGCCAACACCGTGGCCGCCAACGAGCAACTGGGCCTGCCCGTCGACGCACGAAACTACGACGCGGCCGCGGCCATCCTGCACGCGCTGTCCATCCAACGCATCCGGTTGATCACCAACAACCCGCTGAAGGAAGAATGGCTGGAGCAGGCGGGGATCGCCGTTTCCGAACGCGTCCCCACCCGCGTGGCCGCGCGCCCCGAAAACCTTGAGTACCTGCGCACCAAGCAAAACCTGATGAACCATTCACTGCAATTGCCAACCACCGAAAACACCAACCCAGGAGTGAAATCATGAGCGGACACGGAGCACCCCTCGTCGGGGCCAGCGAATTGGCGGCCGCCGGCGAAGCCGGCATGCGCGCGGTGATCGTCGCTGCCAGCTGGCACACCCAGATCATGGACGGCCTGCTGGACGGCGCCCTGCGCGCCGCCGCCGACGCCGGGATCAAGACCCCCGAGGTCATCCGCGTCCCGGGCACCTTCGAGCTGCCCGTTGCCGCGGCACGCCTGGCGCATTCCTACGACACCGTCATCGCCCTGGGCGTGGTCATCCGCGGCGGAACCCCGCACTTCGACTTTGTCTGCCAGGGTGCAACCATGGGCCTTACCGACGTCTCGGTGCGCACCGGCGTACCCGTGGGCTTCGGCGTATTGACCTGTGACAACGAGGAGCAGGCCATTGCCCGTGCCGGCCTGGAGGGGTCGGTTGAGGACAAGGGCTACGAGGCCATGAGCGCCGGGCTGCAGACCGCCGTCGCGCTGGCCCGCCGCTAGCAGGACCCTTCACGCCGCCGCCCGCACCGCCGGTTCCCGCATGGCGGGACACGTACCGGGGGAGCGGGCGGCGGCGTGTTTATCGGTGCCCGGCAGGTGGACACGGGCCGCATGCGCCCGGCGCGCGGAAGCCGGGACAGGGCCGCGTCATCTTCGCCCGAAGCCGCGAGTCCTTCGTCACATTGGGGGCGCGGTTGTGAATGCGGACAACGGGCCAAGATACCCTGACTATGTGAAAACTTTTGACACTCTCTTCGCCGAGCTCTCCGAGAAGGCCAAGACCCGCCCCGAAGGTTCGCGTACGATCGCCGAACTGGATTCCGGCGTTCATGGCATCGGAAAGAAGATCGTGGAGGAAGCCGCCGAAGTCTGGATGGCTGCCGAATACGAGTCCGACGAGGCCACCTCCGAAGAAATCTCCCAGCTGCTCTACCACCTCCAGGTGATGATGCTTGCCAAGGGGCTGACTCTGCAGGACGTTTACAAGCATCTCTAGCCGCCGCATCCGGGATGTTTTCCCCTCCCGCGCAGCGGTGGCCAACAAGCACCAATTTGTTGTCCTATGCCGTAACACCCCCACAAAGTCTGAAAAGAGAACCGCACCATGTTGCGAGTAGCACTTCCCAACAAGGGAGCCCTGTCCGAAATCGCCTCGACCATGCTGTTGGAGGCCGGATACGTCCAGCGCCGCGACAACCGCGAACTGGTCATGGTCGACCCCGACAACGACGTGGAGTTCTTCTACCTCCGTCCCCGTGACATCGCCGTGTACGTCGGCGGCGGCATCCTCGATGTCGGGATCACCGGACGCGACCTGTACCTGGACGCCGAGGTCAACGACCACGTCGACGAGGTCCTGCCGCTGGGCATCGGGGCCTCCACCTTCCGCTTCGCCGGCCCGGCCGGGGTCTTCACGACCCAGCAGGAACTTCAGGGCAAGCGCATCGCCACCAGCTACGACGCGCTGCTGCGCCAGTACCTGGAAACCAACAACATCGCCGCCGACGTGGTCCGCCTGGACGGCGCCGTCGAGTCCTCGGTGCGCCTGGGCGTGGCCGACGCCATCGCCGACGTCGTGGAAACCGGCAACACCCTCAAGGCAGCCGGCATGGCCGTCTTCGGGGATCCCATCCTGCAGTCCGAGGCAGTGCTCATCGGCCGCACCGGCCGCGCCCCCGCCGGGCTCGAGGTCCTCAAGCGCCGGCTCACCGGCGTGCTGGTGGCCCGCCGCTACGTCATGCTCGACTACGACGTGCGCCGGGACCTGGTCGACGAGGCCACCCGGCTCACCCCTGGCCTGGAGTCCCCGACGGTTTCCCCGCTGCAGGACTCGGACTGGGTTGCCGTGCGCGCCATGGTCAAGAAGAGCCACACCAACAACATCATGGATGAGCTGTACAACATCGGCGCCCGCGCCATCCTTGTCACCAACATCCACGCCTGCCGCATCTAGCAAGGCAACCAAGCGCAGTGCCCCTCGAAGAACAACGCTCTTCACTACTTTTTCCAGGAGTTGATCCTTCATGACTGTTGCGATCCGTGTGATCCCGTGCCTCGATGTGGATAACGGCCGAGTCGTCAAGGGAGTGAACTTCGAGGGGCTGCGCGATGCCGGTGACCCGGTGGAACTCGCCAAGCGCTACAACGCCGCCGGCGCCGACGAGATCACCTTCCTCGACGTCACGGCATCCTCGGGCAACCGGGAAACCACCTACGACGTGGTGGCCCACACCGCCGAGGAAATCTTCATCCCGCTCACCGTCGGCGGCGGCGTGCGCGCCGTGGAGGACGTTGACCGCCTGCTGCGGGCAGGGGCCGACAAGGCCTCGATCAACACCGCGGCGGTCGACCGTCCCGAGGTCATCAACGAGATCACCCGGCGCTTCGGGTCCCAGGTCCTGGTGCTCTCCCTGGACGCCCGGCGCACGGACAACCCGGACGTCGAATCCGGCTTCGAGGTGACCACCCACGGCGGGCGCACCGGCACCGGCCGTTGCGCCGTGGCCTGGGCCAAGGAAGCGGCCGAGCGCGGCGTGGGGGAAATCCTGCTGAACTCGATCGACGCCGACGGCACCAAGGACGGTTTCGACCTGGAAATGATCCGTGCCGTGCGCGCGGAAGTCACCGTTCCGCTGATCGCTTCCGGCGGTGCCGGCGGACCCGAGCACTTCCCGCCGGCCATCGCTGCCGGCGCCGATGCGGTGCTTGCCGCCTCGATCTTCCACTTCGGCCCCGACGACATGATCAAGCAGGTCAAGGACGCCATCCGTGAAGCCGGTTTCCCCGTTCGCTAAACTCGCGTCCCTGGACGAGACCATGTCCGCCGGTTGGCGGGCACTGGAAACGGAAGATGTTTCCGGATGGGTGTGCCGTTTTTCGCACGGCGTGACCCGCCGGGCCAACTCGCTGCTCCCGCTGGCCGGTCCTGCCGACGTCGCCGCTGCCATCGTCGAGGCGGAGAACCGCTATGCCCGTCGCGGGCTGCCGGCGGTGTTCCAGATCAGCCCCGACTGCCGGCCGGGCACCCTCGACGCGACCCTCGCCGCCAGGGGATACGTGCTCGATTCGCCGACCCTGGTCCAGTTCCTGCCCCTGGATGAATCCGGCCACCAGCCGCCCCCGGGCACCGACGCGCGCATCGAGCTTTCTTGCCTGCCCGGCGGGGCCTGGCTTGAGGCCTTCTGGGAGGTCGAGGGACCGCACGACGCCCCGCAGCAAGACACCTCCCGGGCCATCCTGGCCAACACCGATTCCATCTACGCCTCGCTGGTCGTCGATGGTGCCGTCGAGGCCGTGGCCCGGCTGGCCCTGGTGGGGAACCTGGGCGGGATCTATTCCGTGGCCACCCGCGAACCGTTTCGCTCCCGCGGCCACGGCCGCGCGGTGGTGCAGGCACTGCTCGGCGAGGCGTCGAGGCTGAAGCTGGCGGGAGTGTGGCTGCAGGTCGTCGCATCAAATCTCGCGGCCCGCGCACTCTATGAATCCCTGGGCTTTGAAAACGTTTCCCGCTACCACTACCGCGTGGAGCCCGCCGCCCGTCCGTGAGGCCTGGGTGTCATGGAACCCCGGGGGATCCTGCGCCGATGCCTTCAGGAGCTCGTCGCCGGCTCCTGCGGCTGTGCTGAATTCCCCTGCAGCCGGAATCCGGCCAGCAGTATCTCCAGGCCGTATTCGAACGTCCTCCAGGCCCGCTCCGGCACGGCAAGCCCCGCCTCCAGGGCGGCATTCAGGGCACCGGAGTTCTCGTCGGCCGACTCCCAGACCTGGGACGGTGCCGCGGCGTCAAGGGCAGATCCAAGGACAAAGGAATCCAGCACGGTGATCGCGGCCAGCGAGTCCGCCGCCGTGAAGCCGCCGGCGGCGAAGGCACCGGCGAGCCGGTCGTAGACCCGCAGGGTTCCCTCGTCCCGGACGGTATGCGCGGTGAACAGCGGAATCAGCCTCGGGTGCTTGGCATAGGAACGCATATAGCCGGTGGCGATCTGCCGCAAGGTGTTCACCCAATCGCCGTCGGGTTCCGGCAGCTCGATCTCGCCCATGGCCGCCCCGCGCATCATTTCCACAATGTCGTCTTTGGACGCGACGTGGTTGTAGAGCGAGGAGGGGCTGACGCCCATGGCCTTCGCCAGGCCCGGAATCGTGAATTCGCCATTCCTGTCGACCAGGGCCAACGCCGCGTCGGCAATGGCGGGCGCGGATAGCTTGGGGGTGCGCGGGCGGGCCATATAACGTTCCTCCTGGGTCGCGGGAAAGCCGGCAGCACCATTCTAACGAATCAAGTTCGTTTTACCCCTTGCGGAGGGGGTCCCTGGACGCCATAATTAAACGAACCACATTCGTTTATCGTGGCGGTGGTCTCGGTCCGATTCCCCTTCGGCACCCAAAGCAGCACCGTTCACGCACCAAGCACGCGCAGGAGAACCACCATGAACTGGACCATGCCCGCCGAGACCTCGGCCCAGAAACGCGTCTGGATGGCCTTTCCCCACGAGGGCTACACGCTCGGGGACACCGATGCCGAGGCCCACGCGGCGCGCTCGACCTGGGCCAACGTCGCCCACGCGGTGGCAGGGTTCGCCCCGGTCACCATGGTGGTGGACCCGGCCGACGTGGAGATCGCCGCACGCTACCTGGAGGAGCACATCGAGATCCGCACCGCGGAACTCAACGACGCCTGGATGCGCGACATCGGACCCACCTTCGTCACCAACGAGGCCGGCGACGTGGCCGCGGTCGACTGGGTGTTCAACGGCTGGGGCGCGCAGGATTGGGCCGCCTGGGACAAGGACGAAAAGATCGGTGCCAGGGTCGCCGAGTGGGCCGGCGTGCCGCGCATCGCCTCGACGCTGGTCAACGAGGGCGGCGGCATCCATGTAGACGGTCAGGGCACGGTGCTGGCCACCGAATCCGTGCAGCTGGACCCGGGACGCAACCCGGGGGCCACCAAGAAGGAGGTGGAAGCGGAGTTCGCCCGAATCCTGGGCGCCACCAAGGTGCACTGGCTGCCGCGCGGGCTGGCCCGCGACGGCGAGGAGTTCGGGACCCGCGGGCACGTTGACATCGTCGCCACCATCCCCTCCCCGGGCACCGTGCTCATCCACTCCCAGCAGAACCCCGCGCACCCCGACCACGCGATCTGCCGGGACCTGGCCGCCACCTTCCACGGCGCCACCGACGCGAGGGGACGCCACTTCAATGTCATCGAGGTCCCGGCCCCCACCGTCTTGCGCGATGCCGAGGGTTTCGTGGACTACAGCTACATCAACCACCTGGTCGTCAACGACGGCGTGGTCGCGTGCACCTTCGATGACCCGAACGACGATTTGGCCCTGGCCATCCTGGCCGATGCCTACCCGGGGCGCACGGTCGTGGGCGTGGATGCCCGCGAGCTCTTCGCCCGCGGCGGCGGCATCCACTGCATCACCCAGCAGGAACCGATGGCCGCAGGGGCGGCGGCCACGCAGCCGTTCCAATCCGGGGTCCCCGCCGCGGCGCAGGAACGGCCCTGACCCCCGGCCAGGAGCCTTCGCCCGGCACCGCTGCCCACGCGTGCATCACCTCGGTTCCCCCGTGCGCCGCGTGGACGCGGGGCACTTCCCAGAAAGAACACGTTTCCCATGACCAGACCGTTCACCATCCACGACGCTTCCATCGAACAAACCCTTCGTGCCCTTGAATCCGGCGAAGTGACGGCCGTCGAGCTCCTTGCCGCACACCTGGCACGCATCGGGCGCTTTGACCGGTCCTCGGTCCGGCTGAACGCCGTGCCCGTGCTGAACCCGGGCGCCTTTGCCGAGGCCGCCGCCTCCGACGCCCGCCGCCGCGCGGGGTTGGCCGGCTCCCTGGAAGGCGTGCCCTTCACCGTCAAGGACAGCTACATGGTCGCCGGGCTCACCGTCGCCGCCGGCTCGCCGGCCCTCAAGGACCTGGTGGCCACGCACGACGCCTTCACCGTTGCCCGCATCCGCGAGGCAGGGGGAGTGCTGGTGGGCAAGACCAACATGCCGCCCATGGCCGACGGGGGCATGCAGCGCGGTCTCTACGGCCGCGCCGAAAGCCCCTACAACGCCAACTACCTGGCGGCCGCCTTCGCCTCCGGGTCCTCCAACGGATCGGGGGTTGCCACCGCGGCGAGCCTGGGCGTTTTCGGCATGGGGGAGGAGACCGTGTCCTCGGGCCGCAGCCCGGCCTCCAACAACTCCCTGTGCGCCTACACCCCCTCGCGCGGGGTCATCTCGATCCGCGGCAACTGGCCGCTCTTCCCCACGCGCGACGTCGTGGTCCCGCACACCCGGACCATGGATGACATGTTCCGCGTGCTGGACGTGGTCGTCGCCGACGATCCGGAGACCACCGGGGATTTCTGGCGCGACCAAGCGGCCGTCAAGCTGCCTGCGGCCTCGGCCGTCCGCCCCGAAAGCTACACGGCGTTGGCCGACGCCGAGGCGTTGAAGGGCAAGCGCCTGGGCGTGCCGCGCATGTACCTGGGCCAGGACCCCAAGTTCCCCATCCGCGTGCGTCCCAGCGTGCTGGGACTCTGGGACGCTGCCCGCAGGCGGCTCGAGGGCCTCGGGGCCACGGTCGTCGAGGTCGACTTCCCGGTCATTGAAAAATACGAGGGCAACATCCCCGGAGGCGAGCAGCTCGGCGCCCTGGGCGTCCTGCCGGAGGGCTGGATGACGCTGGAATTCAACGAGATCCTTGCCCACGGCTGGGACACGTTCCTGCGCGCAAACAACGACCCCGCACTGAACCGGCTGGCCGCGGTGGACCATCTGCGGATCTTCCCGGCCCCGGCCGGATCGCTGCCTGACCGCTACGAAGAGGTCGAGGACTACGAGAACCGCTACCGCGACGTGGTGGCGATGGCGGGCGACGGCCTGCCCGACCCGGCAACGCTGCCGGGGTTTGCAGCCGGGCTCACTGCCCTGGAAACCCTGCGCAAGGAACTCTTCGAGGACTGGCTGGCCCGGCACGACCTCGACGGGGTCGTTTTCCCGGCCAATGCCGACGTCGGTGCCGCGGATGCCGACACCGACCCGGCCTCGGCGGACCGGGCCTGGGAAAACGGGGTCTTCTTCTCCCACGGCAACTACGCCATGCGCCACTTCGGCATCCCGTCGGTCACCGTGGCCATGGGCTTGATGGAAGACACCGGCATGCCGGTGGGGTTGACCTTTGCCGGCCCCGCCTACGCCGACAACGCGATCCTGGGCTGGGGCTGGGCCTTCGAGGATGCCGGCACGCTGCGCCGGGCCCCGGCACTCGCCCCCGGGCTGCCCGGTGACGGCAACTGGACGGGGTGCCGCGCGGAGGCCGCCGACGGCGCAGCGGGGCCGCGGATCGGGATCGACGCGCGATTCGATCCGCAGTCCCAGCACGAGGGCGCCCGCAGGCTGCTGCTCGAGGGAGAAATCCAGGCGCCGGAGGATGCCGAGTTGCGGCTGACCGTCAACGGGGAACCAACGGCAGTGCTGCGGGAGGGGAATATGTGGAGGGCCACGGCGGTCCTGCCCGCTGCGGTGGAACCGGCGGCCACCGGGTCCAACCCGGCAGGCGCCGTGCTGGCCGTGATCCACGTGGTGGCCCCGGGCGGGCGCGCGGCGGGTGGCTTCACGGAAATCTGGCCGCCGCCCGGGGCCGGACTCAGCTGCTGACGAGCTCTTTGGCGCCGGTGGCAAACAGCTTGCCGGCAAACCCGATGGCTTCGGCGGACAGCTCGGCCTCGGCGAGCCGGCGGGAGCCGTCGACATCGGCGTTCAGGACGGTGGGGGCGAAGCGCACGTGGGCAGCGTCCCGGACGCCGATGAAGTCCAGCCAGTCGGCAAAGAAGGTGCTGCTGAAGTCGGAACCGAAGGCGGCAGGCAAGCCGGGGGCGTAAACGCCGCTGGTGTGGATGGCGAGGGCATGCTTGCCCTCCATCAGGCCGCGGTAGCCCTTTTCCGGATCGAATCCGAAGCTCCAACCGGGCTGGGTAATGATGTCGATCCACTGCTTCAGGACGTAGGGGACGCCGGCATTCCACATGGGGACGTTGAAGACGTAGGCATCGGCGGCGGCGAACTGGTCGAACACGGCGCGGGCCGCGTTCCACGCGGCAACCTGCTCCGGCGTTTGTTCCCCGCCGGAGAAGACGGCCATTTTGGCATCCGCCGCGGTGCGGCCAAAATCGGGCAGCGCCCCGGTGTCGAACAGGTCGAGGGTCACCAGGTCTAGGGCCGCCGGGGCGGCAGCCTGCACTGAATCGATGAAATGCCTCGCCAGCCCCAGGGACTCGCTGTTGGCATGGCGGGGGGAGGCATTGACGTGGAGGAGGGTGGGCATGGGCTTCCTTTCAGGGATTGGTTCGGGAGGCCTCGGGCGCCTCCCGAACTAATCTTGACGCAGGGCCCGGCCCCGCGTAAGACGGCACAATTTTGTGCCCACGGCACGTCGGGGTGCCTTCCCGTGGTGCCCTCCCATTCGCGGGGCAACCGGCGGCGGGCGCGGCCCATGGTTCGCGGCGCGGGGAAGATGTGGCATATTTCTATTGGGAACAACCCCCGGGCATGGCGGCGTGCACCAGGGAACCGGACAGGAAGAGTGTTGAGCACATGTCCCACACGGCCGACCAGCAGCGCCGGGCTGCTCGGGAGCACTACAACGCCTCCTTGGGCGACTGTCCGGCACGCCAATTGCTTGAGGCCATCAGCGGCAAATGGGTCACGCTCGTCATGCTCGCCCTGGCGGAGGGGCGGCAGCGGCACAGCGACCTTCGCAGGAAGATTCCGGGGGTCAGCCAGAAGATGCTCACCTCAACGCTGCGCTCGCTGGAACGCGACGGACTGGTTTCCCGGGAGCTCACCGCGCAGGTTCCCGTCCGGACGGACTACGAGCTCACTGCGCGCGGCCACTCGCTTCTGCGCATCGTCTTCGAACTGAAGGATTGGGCCGAGGAGAACAAGGAGGACGTGGCCTCCTCCCGCCTGGAACATGACATCGGCCTGCCCGCCGTCAACTAGGGCCGAACGCCGCGCACGGCAGTTTTGGGCAGCGTGTCCCGGGCAGGGTCGCCGGGGAAGGGCTAGAGCGAGACCGAGAGCAGCGCGATGGCCTCTTCGGCGCCCTCGAACGTCACCAGGGCCTCCTCGCGCCGCCCGGAGGCATGCAGCAGGAGTTCGCCCGGGTGTCCGGTGATGGCAACCGAGGCGCTGGCCTTGCGGGCCACGTGGCGTCGCCCGTCGGGGCGCACCAGGATGATGCCGACGTCAACGCCGCGATAGTAGTGCCCGGCCCGGCGAATCAGGTCCTCCCACAGGAGATCCTCGTACTTGGCGTCGAGCGCGCGGGGGACCCAGCGGTCGGAGGCGCGGCGCACGTCCTCGGTGTGGATGAAGAACTCGGAGAGGTTCGCCGAATGGTCAACGCGCGGGTTGGCCAGCGGGGAAAACCTGGGGGCGCCGCGCAGGAACTCCTTGACGAGGCCCGCATAGGCATCGCGTTCCCTGGCCAGCTCGGCGCGCCGGTCAAGTTCGACTTCCATGCGGTGCTCCAGCGGCTTGAGGACCAGACCGGCGGCCAGCAGCGACTGCTCTCGCAGGACCAGGTGCGCGGCCAGGTGGCGGGTCTGCCATCCGGCGCACAATGTGGGGGCCGTCGGCCCTGCAGCCAGCAGGACTTCGGCCAATACTTCACGCGAGGCTGGGACGAAATGCATCACTTCGAAACTAACACGTTCCGGCGGCCATTTGGCCCCAATGGCGCGGCCTTGTCGCGGCGTGTGTGACCAAATCGGCACCCGGGACCACCCGCAGGTGTTTTGGGACCGGTTTCGCCGCCCGTGGCACTAGACTGGTATGGATGTCGCAGAACCCAGCCTTCGCCGCTCCCGCCTCCGTTGACGGGAAATTGTCCGCCCAGATTTCCGCCGCCCTGAAGAAGGACGAGGCCGGACTGGTCGCGGCCATTGTCCAGCAGCATGGCAGCGGCGAGGTGCTGATGCTCGGATGGATGGATGAGGAAGCGCTGCGCCGCACCCTGACCACCGGGCGGGTGACCTACTGGTCCCGCTCCCGCAAGGAATACTGGCGCAAGGGCGACACCTCCGGGCACTCCCAGCTGGTCCGCTCCGTGTCCCTCGACTGCGACGGCGACGCCCTGCTGGTGGTCGTCGACCAGATCGGCGCGGCCTGCCACACCGGGACCCACACGTGCTTCGACGGCCGCGAACTGCCCGCCGTCGTGGGCCGCCGCGTTTCCTGATCTTTCCCCCGCTCGACTCCGTACACGCAAGGACCATTCTTCGCTCATGCAAGCTCTCGGCGCCCTGACACCCACCCGCGAGCAATTCCGCGCGCTCGCCGCGGACCGCCGCGTCATTCCCGTGACCATGAGGGTGCTGGCCGATGCGCTGACGCCCATCTCCATCTACCGCCGGCTGGCCGGCGGGCGCCCCGGCACCTTCCTGATGGAATCGGCGGCGGCCGGGGGAGTGTGGTCCCGCTACTCCTTCATCGGCGTGAACTCCCCGGCGACGCTGACCACCCTGGACGGCAAGGCGCACTGGCAGGGCACCCCTCCGGCGGGCATGCCGACTGAGGGCAACCCGGTCGAGGTGCTGCGCGACACCGTCCGCGCCCTGCGCACCGAACCCCTGCACGGGCTGCCGCCGCTGACCAGCGGCATGGTCGGCTTCATCGGCTGGGAGGCAGTGCGCCACTGGGAGAAGCTGCCCAACCCGCCGGCCGACGACCTGCACCTGCCCGAACTGGCCATGAACCTGGTCGGCGACATGGCGGTGCACGACAACACCGACGGCACCCTGACGCTGATCGCCAACGCCATCAACTTCAACGGCACCTCCGAGGGCGTCGACGGGGCCTACGACCACGCCGTGGAGCGCCTGGGCGAAATGCTCGCGGCGCTCGGCGAGGCGGCGGACAACCCGGTCTCGGTGCTCTCCGGCACCGACGTCCCGGCCGACGAACTCATGAACGCCGTGACCCACTCCTGGGACGAGGACTCCTACCGCCGGGCGGTGCTGCGCGGCAAGGAGGCCATCGTCGACGGAGAGATCTTCCAGGTCGTCATCTCGCGCCGCTTCGAGCTCGAGACCCACGCCGACCCGCTGGACGTGTACCGCATCCTGCGCGGCACCAACCCCAGCCCGTACATGTACCTCTTCACCCTGCAGGACGCCCACGGCAAGGCGTACTCGATCGTCGGTTCCTCGCCCGAGGCGCTGGTCACCGTGAACGACGACCACGTGGTCACCCACCCGATCGCCGGCTCCCGCCCGCGCGGCGCCACCTACGAGGACGACGTGCAGCACGAGAAGAACCTGCTGGCCGACGAGAAGGAGCGGGCCGAGCACCTGATGCTGGTCGACCTCTCGCGCAACGACCTCTCCAAGGTCTGCGTCCCGGGCTCCGTGGAGGTCACCCAGTTCATGGAGGTCGAGCGCTTCAGCCACATCATGCACCTGGTCTCCAACGTGGTCGGCAAGCTGGCACCCGGCCACGACGGCTACGACGTGCTGGCCGCGACCTTCCCGGCCGGCACGCTCTCCGGGGCGCCGAAGCCGCGCGCCCTGCAACTGCTCGACGAATACGAACCGTACCGCCGCGGCATCTACGGCGGCGTGGTGGGCTACCTGGACTTCACCGGGGACATGGACATGGCCATCGCCATCCGCTCCGCGCTGATCAAGGGCAACCGTGCCTACGTGCAGGCCGGCGGCGGCATCGTCGCCGACTCCGACCTGGACGCCGAGGCGCTGGAAACCATCAACAAGTCGGCCGCCCCGCTGCGCGCGGTCTGGGCCGCCGGGACCATGGCGCCGGCACGAGTGGACGGCACCCAGGCATGAGCGGGCAACAGAAAACGCGGCGCGGATCCAAGAAGAACGTCATGCTGCTGGGCCTGGCCGGCGCGGTCCTGGCGCTGGCCACCAGCACCCGGACCTGGATCAACGTCCAGCCGGAGGTCGGCTCCGTGAAGATCCCGCTCATCGAGGTGGCGGGCTCCGATGCGGCCGCCGCCGTGGCGGCCCTGGCCGTGGTGGCCCTGGCCGGCTCGCTTGCCGCGATGATCGCCGGGAAGGCCGCCCGCTGGGTCATCGCCGCGATCCTGTTGCTGGTCGGCGGCGGAATCGCCGCCGCTGCGGTGTCGGTGCTTGCCGACCCGGTGCTCGCTGCCGCCACCAAGGTCGGCGAGGCCACCGGGTTGAACACCTCCGGCGGCGACTACGACGTGACGTTCTGGCCCTGGGCGGCGGCGCTGGCGGGGGCGGTGCTCGTGGCCAACGCCGTGCTGCTGGCCGTCGCCGGGCGCCACTGGACGGGGTCCCGGAAGTACGCCCGAGACGCCTCGGCCACCGCGGCCGGGCTTCCTGCCGCGGCGCAGGACGGGCAAATCGACGAGATCTCCGGCTGGGACTCGCTCTCCCGCGGGGACGACCCGACTGGGTAGCGCACACGCGGCGCAACATGGCATGCCATCGCCCCAAAGAATGGCAGAATGGAAACCAAGATATTTATCGGGAAAAATCCCGATTCGCACGAGGTGAGAAGGAGTATCCCACCATGGCTAACGCCAACACCCAGATCGACCCAATGCACGCCGAGGAAATCGGACACGGCAACTCCAAGGCCGCATGGTCAATGGTCGGCGTCATGATGGTCGGCTTCGTCGTCGGCTGCATCGCCTTCGCCGGACACAACCCCACCTTCGTGTACGTCGGTTGCGCCATCGTGGTCGTGGGCCTGATCGTCGGCTGGATCATGAAGAAGGCAGGCTTCGGCGTCAACGGCTCCAGGTCTGGCGACGCGCACTAGCCGTGAGTGTACTGACAGATATCATCGCGGGCGTTCAGATTGATCTGGACGCCCGTCGGTCCATCATCGACCAGGCCCAAATCGAGGCGGCAGCCGCCGCCGCGGCTCCGGCCCTCGATGCCTATGCGGCACTGGGGGGACACCTCGATGCCTCCCAGCGCGAGAACACCCTGCACGTGATCTCCGAGGTGAAGCGAAAGTCCCCCTCCAAGGGGGCCCTGGCCGACATCGGCGAACCGGCCGAGCTGGCCGCCGCCTACGAGGCCGGGGGAGCGTCGGTGATCTCGGTGCTGACCGAGGAGCGCCGCTTCGGCGGATCCCTCGCGGACTTCGACGCCGTGCGCGCCGCGGTGAAGATCCCGCTGCTGCGCAAGGACTTCACCGTCGATCCCTACCAGATCTTCGAGGCCCGCGCCCACGGCGCGGACCTGGTGCTGCTGATCGTTGCGGCCCTGGATGACGCGCAGCTGCGCGAATTCCTCGACCTGACCCATGCCCTGGGCATGAACGCCCTGGTCGAAACGCACACCGAGGAGGAAATCGCCCGCGCGGTGGCGCTCGGTTCGCGGATCATCGGCGTGAACGTGCGCAACCTCAAGACCCTTGAGGTTGACCGCGGGAACTTCTCCCGGCTGGCTGCCCTCATCCCCTCCGGCGTCGTCATCGTGGCCGAATCCGGCGTGCGCGACGTCGCCGACGTCGAGCAATATGCAAGCCACGGCGCCGATGCGGTCCTGGTGGGCGAGGCCTTGGTCAAGGACAACGACCCGCGCGCCGCGATCAAGCGCTTCATCGCCTCCGGAACCGCCGCCAAGCCGGCCCGCGCCAGCTGACCCCCCCACACCCCTCGAAGAATTCCTTAGCAAGAAAAGGATGCGCCAGATGAACCCGATGACAGGTGACCCGGACCTGGGCGAAAGCCAGTCCGAATCCTCTCCCTCCCACTCGTTGCGGCACGCCGCGGGCCCGTACTTCGGCGCCTACGGCGGACGCTGGATGCCCGAATCGCTGATTGCCGCCATGGACGAGCTCAGCGAGACGTTCGAGGCCGCCAAGGCCGACCCGGAGTTCATTGCCCAGGTCAAGGACCTGAACATGAACTACACGGGCCGTCCCTCCATGCTCACCGAGGCCAAGCGCTTCTCCGAGGCCGCCGGCGGGGTGCGCGTCTTCCTCAAGCGCGAGGACCTCAACCACACCGGCAGCCACAAGATCAACAACGTGCTTGGCCAGGCGTTGCTGGCCAAGCGCATGGGCAAGACCCGCATCATCGCCGAAACCGGCGCCGGCCAGCACGGCGTCGCCTCGGCCACCGCCGCTGCCCTGATGGGCCTCGAATGCGTGGTCTACATGGGCGCGGAGGACACCCGCCGGCAGGCGCTGAACGTGGCGCGCATGCAGCTGCTCGGCGCCACCGTGGTCCCGGTGACCGCAGGGTCCCAGACGCTGAAGGACGCCATCAACGAGGCGCTGCGCGACTGGGTCGCCAATGTGCACAACACCCACTACCTGCTGGGCACCGTCGCCGGCGGGCACCCGTTCCCCGCCATGGTCCGCTACTTCCACGAGGTCATCGGCGAGGAGGCCCGCGAGCAGATCATCGCCCAGGCCGGACGCCTGCCCGACGCGGTCGCCGCGTGCATCGGCGGCGGCTCGAACGCCATCGGACTCTTCCACGGTTTCCTGGATGACCCCTCGGTGGAGCTTTTCGGCTTCGAGGCCGGCGGCGACGGCGTCGACACCGGCCGCCACGCAGCGGCCATTACGCTGGGCCGCCCGGGCGTGCTGCACGGCGCCAAGAGCTACCTGATGCAGGACGACGACGGCCAGACCGTCGATTCCCACTCGATCTCCGCGGGCCTTGACTACCCGAGCGTTGGCCCGGAGCACGCCTACCTGGCGGACATCGGCCGCGTGCACTACGAACCGATCACCGACACCGAGGCCATGGACGCGTTCTCGCTGCTTTGCCGCACCGAGGGCATCATCCCGGCCATCGAGTCCGCCCACGCGTTGGCGGGCGTGCTGAAGATCGCGGCACGCAAGATCGCCGCCGGGGCCAAGCCCGAGGAAACCGTCATTATTGCCAACCTTTCGGGCCGCGGCGACAAGGACGTCGGAACCGCAGCGGAATGGTTCAACCTCATCGATACCGAAGCGAAGGACGCCAAGTGAGCCCCGTATCCAAGAGTGCCGCGGCGATCGCCGCGGCACGCGCCGAAGGCCGCCCGGCACTGATCTGCTACCTGCCCGCCGGCTTCCCCGACGTGCAGGGCACCATCGACGCGGCGGTGGCCATGGCCGAGAACGGCGCCGACATCATCGAGGTCGGCATCCCGTACTCGGACCCCGTCATGGACGGCTCCGTCATCCAGGCCGCCACGGTGCAGTCCCTGGCCCAGGGCTTCAAGGTTGCCCAGGTCTTCGACATCGTCAGGGGCATCACCGAGCGCTGCAACGCCACCGTAATGATCATGACCTACTGGAACCCGGTGCTGCGCATGGGCGTGGACGAGTTCTCCCGCCGCCTGGCCGAGGCCGGCGGCGCCGGGTTGATCACCCCCGACCTGGTGCCCGACGAGGCAGCCGAATGGATGGAGGCCTCCGACAAGTACGGGCTTGACCGCGTCTTCCTGGTTGCCCCGTCCTCCACCGAGGCCCGCATGAAGGCCACCGTGGAAGCCAGCCGCGGCTTCGTCTACTGCGTCTCGGTCATGGGCGTCACCGGCGCCCGCGCCGAGGTCTCCGACGCTGCCGCGGCCGTGGTTGCCGCGGCGCACGCCGCCGGCGCCGAAAACGCCTGCGTGGGCCTGGGCGTCTCGCAGCGCAAGCACGTCACGGAAATCGGCGCGTACTCCGACGGCGTCATCGTGGGCACCGCCCTGGTGGCGGCCCTGCGCGACGGGGGAGTGGACGCGGTTGCCAAGCTCACCGCCGAGCTCAGCGGGCGGACAGTGAACGCATGATGCAGCTGGCCGTGGCGGGAACCAACGTTCTCGCCTCGATTCCGAGCCCGCCGTCCGAATTCTCGAAGTTCTCCCTCGGCCCGCTGACCATCCACGCCTACGCGATCTGCATCATGCTCGGCATTGTCGCCGCCATGTGGATCACCGCGCGGCGCTGGCGCGCCAAGGGCGGACCCGAGGACGTGGTCTGGGACATCTGCATCTGGGCCATCCCCTTCGGGATCGTCGGCGGACGCCTCTACCACGTGCTAGTCACGGATCCGGACTACTACTTCGGCCTCAACGGGCAGATGGCCCATTGGGGCGAGATCCCGCAGATCTGGGCCGGCGGCCTGGGCATCATGGGCGCCATCAGCCTCGGCACCCTCGGCGCGCTGATCGCCTGCCGCCGCGCCGGGGTACGGCTTTCGGCGTTCCTGGACGCCGCCGCCCCCGGGGTGCTGCTGGCACAGGCCTTCGGGCGCTGGGGCAACTGGTTCAACCAGGAACTCTTCGGCGCGCCCACCACGTTGCCGTGGGGCCTGGAAATCGATCCGGACAGCTACAACTTCCCCCCTGGACTGCCGGCCGGAACGCTGTTCCACCCCACGTTCCTCTATGAATCGCTGTGGAACGTTGCGGGGGTGCTGCTGCTCATCGCCCTGGACCGCAAGTTCAAGCTGCGCCGCGGTGCCATGTTCTGGTCCTACCTCATCTGGTACGGCATCGGCCGGATCATCATGGAAACCATGCGCATCGACGCCGCCGACACCATCGTGATCCTGGGCATCGGGCTGCGCGTGCACATGTGGCTCGCCATTGCCATGGTGCTCATGGGCGCCGTCGGGCTGCTCTTCGTGCTCCGCAAGCTGCGCCCGCAGCCGGATCCGGGCGTCTACCTGGCCGGGCGCGAGCCCCAGGCCGAGGTCGCTGATGCCGCCAAGAAGCCCTCCGACCCCGACCACGGCCCGGAAGCCACGGACGCCGGCGACAACGGTCCCGAAGCAGGAGACAAGTAGAACCATCCGCCGTCGGACCCCCGGTCCGCTCGGCCCGGCAAGGACCGGTCCCAACCTTCCCACCGGGAAGGCCGGGACCGGTCCTTCCCCTTTGTGCCCCCACGATGCCGGGCAGAGGTCCCGTGACGCGAAGGCCGCAGACGCCTTGAACACCGGGCCGCGCGGGCGGATGATGAAGGGATTCGCATGACATTGCGACGAAACTTTGCGGAAATTTAATAGACCCAAGTCAGCAAGGGTTTGGTGAGGGGTACGAAAACTGTTGGAAACAAAAGTGGGTGCATTTCCGAAACATGCCGGTGCTACTCTTTCTTCACCGTGGCAGCAGCGTCGGGGGCGGAATACCCAATCTCCGCAGCTCCAGCTGTCGGCGACCACAACGACGTGGAAGCAGCCGGTCCTTGCTCCGCCAACCGGCGGACCGCACGGATACCGTCCACGGATAAAAGGTGTCACCCCCACCCCGCCGCAGGCCCCCCGCATTCGGGGTGCCGGTTTGCGGAACCCTTGCCTTTCCTCGGCCAGCGTCGCCCGAAGATCCACCGCCTAAGCCCACACACCGAGAAAGGGACCACTCATGAGCATGACCGGAGTCCAACTCAATGCCTCACCGCATCCAGGCGAGGAGGTTTCCTCGCCCTACACCCGGTTTGCCGATGTCCCGGAAGCCCAAGGGCTCTATGACCCGGCAAACGAAAAAGACGCGTGCGGCCTGGCGGTCATTGCCACGCTGACGCAAGAGGCCAGCCACGAAATCGTGGAACACGCCCTAGAGGCGCTGCGCCGCCTCGAACACCGCGGCGCCGTGGGCGCCGACGCAGGCACCGGCGACGGTGCAGGCATCCTCACGCAGATTCCCGACGCCTTCTTCCGCGCCGTCACCGACATCGACCTGCCCGTGCCCGGCCGCTATGCCGCCGGCACCGCCTTCCTTCCGCAGGATGCCGCGCAGCGTGCCGCCGCCGTCACCGCCCTCGAGGAACTTGCCGCCGAAGAAGGCCTGGCAGTGCTCGGCTGGCGCGACGTCCCGGTGAACACCGAGTCCATCGGCGCCACCGCGCTGGGCTCCATGCCGCATTTCTCCCAGCTCTTCCTGGGCGCCGCCCCGGAGCACGAGGCCGACCTCGATGCCAGGGTCTTCCGGATCCGCAAGCGCGCACAGAACAAGTTCGGCGTGTACTTCCCGTCGCTCTCCTCCGCCACGATGGTCTACAAGGGCATGCTCTCCACCGAGCAGCTCACCGAGTTCTACCCGGACCTGGGCGATGACCGCTTCGCCTCGCGCCTCGGCATCGTGCACTCGCGCTTCTCCACCAACACCTTCCCCTCCTGGCCGCTGGCCCAGCCCTTCCGCACCATCGCCCACAACGGCGAGATCAACACGGTCAAGGGCAACCGCAACTGGATGCGCGCCCGGCAGTCGCAGCTCGCCTCCTCCCTGCTGGGCGAGGTGCCCGAGGAACTCTTCCCCATCTGCAGCCCCGGAGCCTCCGACTCCGCCTCCTTCGACGAGGTCGCCGAGCTGCTCATGCTCTCCGGCCGCCCGATCGCCCAGGCCATCATGATGATGATCCCGGAGGCATGGGAAAACCACGCCGCCATGGATGCGGATCGCCGCGCCTTCTACGAGTACAACTCGATGCTCATGGAGCCCTGGGACGGCCCCGCGGCGGTGTCTTTCACCGACGGCAAGCAGGTCGGTGCAGTGCTCGACCGCAACGGCCTGCGCCCGGCACGCTACTGGACCACCACCGACGGGCTGGTCGTCCTGGCCTCCGAGGTCGGGGTCATCGACCTCGATCCCGCACTCATCGCCACCAAGGGCCGCGTCGCCCCGGGCAAGATGTTCCTGGTGGACACCGAGGCCGGACGCATCATCTCCGACGAGGAGATCAAGTCGCAGGTTGCCTCCTCGGCGCCGTGGGCCCAGTGGGTCGGCGAAAACAAGATCAGCCTCAGCGACCTGCCCGACCTGGAACACGTCAAGCACAACTCCGCCTCCGTGCAGATCCGCCAGCGCACCTTCGGCTACACCACCGAGGAGCTGCGGATCCTGCTGGCCCCGATGGCCTCCGCGGGCGCCGAGCCACTCGGCGCCATGGGCTCCGACACCCCCGTCGCCGTGCTCTCGGACCGCTCCCGGCTGCTCTTCGACTACTTCACCCAGTCCTTCGCCCAGGTCACCAACCCGCCGCTGGACTCCATCCGCGAGGAACTTGTCACCTCCCTGGGCACCAGCATCGGCCCGGATGGGAACCTCTTGGCCACCGGCAAGGTCGACGCCCAGCAGGTGTCCCTCGACTACCCGGTGATCACCAACGACGACCTGGCCAAGATCGCGAACATCCGCGACGAGAACGGCGCCAAGGTGGCGCTGCGCGTCCGCGGGCTCTACCGCCCCGAGGGCGGCGAGTCCGAGCTGCGCGCCCGCCTGCAGGAGATCTGCGAGAAGGTCTCCGCCGCCATCAACCGCGGCGTGAAGTTCATCGTGCTCTCGGACCGGGACTCCAACGCCCAGTGGGCGCCGATCCCGTCGCTGCTGCTCACCTCGGCCGTGCACCACCACCTGCTCAAGAGCGCCAACCGCACCAAGACCTCCCTGGTCATCGAGGCCGGCGACGTGCGCGAGGTCCACCACGTCGCGGTGCTCGTGGGCTACGGCGCCTCCGCCATCAACCCCTACCTGGCCCTGGAATCCGTCGAGGAAATGGCCCTGCAGGGCGAGCTCGGCTCCGTGACCCCGGCCAAGGCGCAGACCAACGTGATCAAGGCGCTGGGCAAGGGCCTGCTGAAGATCATGTCCAAGATGGGCATCTCCACCGTCGCCTCCTACTGCGGAGCGCAGACCTTCGAGGCGCTGGGCCTGTCCCAGCGCGTGGTCGACCAGTACTTCACCGGCACCTCCTCGCAGCTCGGCGGCGTGGGCCTTGACATCATCGCGACCGAAACCGCGATGCGCCACGCCTCCGCCTACCCCTCCGACCTGAACCCGGAGCCGCACCGTGTGCTGGAAACCGGCGGCGAGTACCAGTGGCGCCGCGAGGGCCCCCCGCACCTCTTCAACCCGGAGACGGTCTTTAGGCTGCAGCACGCCACCCGCGAACGCCGCTACGACATCTTCAAGAAGTACACCCAGGGCGTCGACGACCAGGCCAAGGGCCTGATGACGCTGCGCGGGCTGCTCGACTTCAAGTTCGACGGGCGCACGCCCATCGACATCGACGCCGTGGAACCGGTGTCCGAAATCGTCAAGCGCTTCGCCACCGGCGCGATGAGCTACGGCTCGATCTCCGCCGAGGCGCACGAGACCCTGGCCATTGCGATGAACCGCCTGGGCGGGAAGTCCAACACCGGCGAGGGCGGCGAGGACGTCGAGCGGCTGCTGGACCCGGAGCGCCGCTCGGCGGTCAAGCAGATCGCCTCGGGCCGCTTCGGCGTCACCAGCATGTACCTCACGCACGCAGACGACATCCAGATCAAGATGGCGCAGGGCGCCAAGCCCGGCGAGGGCGGCCAGCTGATGGCGCAGAAGGTCTACCCGTGGGTGGCCCGCACGCGCCACTCGACCCCCGGCGTCGGACTGATTTCCCCGCCGCCGCACCACGACATCTACTCGATCGAGGACCTGGCCCAGCTGATCCACGACGCGAAGTGCTCCAACCCCTCGGCCCGCGTCCACGTGAAGCTGGTCTCCGAGGTCGGCATCGGCACCGTCGCCGCCGGCGTCACCAAGGCCAAGGCCGACGTGGTGCTGGTCTCCGGCCACGACGGAGGCACCGGCGCCTCCCCGCTGAATTCGCTGAAGCATGCCGGCGTGCCCTGGGAACTCGGCCTGGCCGAGACCCAGCAGACGCTGATGCTCAACGGGCTGCGCGAACGCGTCACCGTGCAGGTCGACGGCCAGCTGAAGACCGGCCGCGACGTGGTCATCGCCGCGCTGCTGGGAGCCGAGGAATTCGGCTTCGCCACCGCCCCCCTGGTGGTTGCCGGCTGCATCATGATGCGCGTATGCCACCTGGACACCTGCCCGGTGGGCGTTGCAACGCAGAACCCGGAGTTGCGCCAGCGCTTCACCGGCCAGGCCGACCACGTGGTGAACTTCTTCGAGTTCCTCGCCCAGGAGGTCCGCGAGCTGCTGGCGGAACTCGGTTTCGCCACCCTCGGGGAGGCCATCGGCCAGGCCGAGCTGCTGGACACCCGCGCGGCGGTGGGCCACTGGAAGACCCAGGGGCTGCACCTGGAGAAGATCTTCAACACCTCGGGCTCCAAGCCGGGCGCCCCGCGTTCGCGCACCGGGTCCCAGGACCACGGCCTGGGCAACCACTTCGACGTGGCGCT
Organism: Paeniglutamicibacter sp. GQ140; assembly: GCF_059759235.1. Taxonomy (NCBI): domain Bacteria; kingdom Bacillati; phylum Actinomycetota; class Actinomycetes; order Micrococcales; family Micrococcaceae; genus Paeniglutamicibacter; species Paeniglutamicibacter sp. GQ140. The sequence continues at coordinate 154,962 of NZ_JCAXDW010000004.1, read as the reverse complement.
CATCGAGGCCTCGGCGCCTGCCCTGGAACGCCGCGAAAAGGTCGTTCTTGACCTCCCAATCAAGAACACCGACCGCTCGGTGGGAACCATGCTGGGCCACCACGTCACCCGCACCTTCGGGACCGAGGAGCTGGAACCGGGCACGATCGCGGTGAAGCTGCGCGGGCACGCCGGCCAGTCCCTGGGCGCCTTCCTGCCCACCGGGGTGGCACTGCACCTTATCGGCGACTCCAACGACTACGTCGGCAAGGGCCTTTCCGGCGGACGGATCACCGTGAAGGCCGATGAGCGCAGCGGATTCAACCCCGCCGAGCAGGTCATTGCCGGAAACGTCATCGGCTACGGCGCAACCAGCGGCGAGCTGTTCATCGGCGGCATGGTGGGCGAACGCTTCTGCGTGCGCAACTCCGGCGCCACCGCGGTGGTCGAGGGCATCGGCGACCACGGCTGCGAATACATGACCGGGGGCACGGCGCTGATCCTGGGCGCCACCGGGCGCAACTTCGCCGCCGGCATGTCCGGGGGAGTGGCCTACGTGCTGGACCTGGACATGGCGGCGCTGAACCCGCTGGCCGTGGACAACGACGACTTGATCCTTTCCGGCCCGGACGAGGCCGATCTCGCGCTGATCAAGGACCTGCTTGCGCGGCACGTGTCCTACACCGGATCGGCACTTGCCGCCAGCATGCTGGCCGACTGGCCGGTGGCCGCTGCCCGCATCACCAAGGTGCTGCCGCGCGACTACGCAGCCGTCTCACAGGCACGCAACGATGCCGCCAATGAAGGATTCGACCCGGATTCAGCAACTGTCTGGAACCGGATTCTGGAGGTGACCCGTGGCTAATCCACGTGGATTCTTAGAGGTACGCGACCGGGTAACCCCGCCCAAGCGCCCCGTCTCGGTGCGCATCATGGACTACAAGGAGGTCACCGAGCGGCAGAATGCCGACGTGCTGACCAAGCAGGCCGGACGGTGCATGGATTGCGGCATCGCGTTCTGCCACAACGGCTGCCCCCTGGGCAACCTCATCCCGGAGTGGAACGCCCTGGTCCACCAGGGCCGGATGGACGATGCGGCCGAGCGGCTGCACGCCACCAACAACTTCCCGGAATTCACCGGGCGGCTGTGCCCGGCCCCCTGCGAGTCCTCCTGCGTGCTGGGAATCAACCAGCCGGCCGTAACAATCAAGCAGGTCGAGGTGGAAATCGCCGACACGCTGATTGGCTCCGGCGGACTTGAGCCGGTGCTGGCCGTGCGCCACACCGACATGCGCATCGCCGTGGTCGGGTCCGGCCCCGCCGGGCTGGCCGCGGCCCAGCAGCTGACCCGCGCCGGGCACACCGTCGCGGTGTACGAACGCGATGAGAAGATCGGCGGCCTGCTGCGCTACGGCATCCCCGACTTCAAGATGGACAAGGTTGTGCTTGACACCCGCCTGGCCCAGATGGAGGCCGAGGGGACAGTGTTCCGCGCCGGCGTTTCCGTGGGCACGGACATCGAGTTCGAGCAGCTGAACCGCACCTATGACGCGGTCATCGTGGCCACCGGCGCCACCGTTCCGCGGGACCTGCCGGTCCCGGGGCGCGAGCTGGCCGGGGTCCACTTCGCCATGGAGTACCTCGTGGATTCCAACGAGGTGGTTGCCGGTGAGCGCGATGCCGTGCGCATCGACGCCAAGGGCAAGCACGTGGTCATCCTCGGCGGCGGCGACACCGGGGCCGACTGCCTCGGCACCGCGATCCGCCAGGGTGCCGCCAGCGTGACGACCCTTGCCATCGGGGCCCAGCCCTCGGTCGAGCGCCCGGGGCACCAGCCCTGGCCCATGTCCCCGACCCTCTTCGAGGTCCAGTCGGCGCACGAGGAAGGCGGTGAGCGGTCGTACCTGGCCGCCACGGTCAACTTCACGGGAGAACACGGAAGCGTGATGGGTGTTACAGTTGCAGAGACCGAATTCATAGACGGTCAGCGCCTTCCGAAGCCGGGCACGGAACGGGTCATACCCGCCGACCTCGTCTTCCTGGCACTCGGGTTCACCGGACCCGAGACTGCCGGTCTCATGGAACAGGCCAACACCGAGTTTGATGACCGGGGCAGCGTCGCCCGCGATGGTTACTACATGACCAACACCCCCGGGGTGTTCGTGGCCGGCGACGCCGGACGCGGACAATCCCTGATTGTGTGGGCCATCGCCGAGGGACGATCCTGTGCCGCGGCGGTGGACAAGTACCTGATGGGCGAAACCCGCCTTCCGGCCCCCGTTGCACCAACGGACAGGGCCATCAGCATGTTGTGAGACGGATGCACCTCTTATGCGGTGTTTTCCCGACCTGAGAAATGGAAAGGCAGATAGGCTAACCGTATGAGACGCGCAAAGATTGTGGCCACTTGGGGCCCGGCGATCGGCACCTACGACAAGACATTGGCAGTGCTCAAGGCGGGCGTGGATGTCGCCCGTTTGAACATGAGCCACGGGGACCACTCGATGCATGCCGAGAACCTCGGCAACGTGCGGGCGGCCGCCGAGGAACTGGGCCGGCCGGTCGGCATCTTTGCCGACCTGCAGGGACCCAAGATCCGTCTGGGTCGGTTCGTGGACGACGCCAAGCACATGCTGCACGTAGGCGACATGTTCACCATCGTGATCGCCGATGTACTGGGCGACGGAACCTTCTGCTCCACGACGTTCAAGGGCCTGCCGCAGGACGTCAACGTGGGCGACATCCTCTTGATCAACGACGGCAAGGTCGCCTTGCGCGCCACCGCCGTCGATGACGAGAAGGTTGTCACCGAGGTCGTCGTGGGCGGGGAGGTGTCCAACAACAAGGGCATCAACCTGCCCGGGGTCGCGGTCAACGTCCCGGCGTTGAGCGAGAAGGACGAGGAGGACCTGCGCTGGGCCATTCGGGCCGGCGTCGACATGGTTGCCCTGTCCTTCGTGCGCAATGCCTCCGACATCCAGCGCGTCCACGAGATCATGGACGAGGAGGGCCGCCGCCTTCCGGTGATCGCGAAGGTCGAGAAGCCGCAGGCGGTGGACGCCATCGAGGAAATCATCGACGCCTTCGACGCGATCATGGTCGCCCGTGGCGACCTGGGCGTGGAGCTTCCCCTCGAGGAGGTCCCGCTGGTGCAGAAGCGTGCCATTGAACTGGCGCGCCGCTGGGCCAAGCCGGTCATCGTGGCCACCCAGGTGCTCGAATCCATGATCGAGTCCCCGACGCCCACCCGCGCCGAGGCCTCCGACTGCGCCAACGCCGTGCTGGACGGCGCCGATGCGGTCATGCTTTCGGGCGAGACCAGCGTGGGCGAATACCCCATCGAGACCGTCGAGACCATGGCACGGATCATTTCCTCCACGGAAACCCACGGCCTGGACCGCATTCCGCGCCTGGGCTCCAAGCCCAAGACCCGTGGCGGCGCGATCACCCGCGCTGCGGTGGAGATCGCCGACCAGCTGGATGCCAAGTACATCGTGGCCTTCACCCAGTCCGGCGACTCGGCCCGGCGCCTGTCCCGCCTGCGCCCCAAGCGCCCGGTGCTGGCCTTCACGCCGCTGCCGCAGACGTACAACATCATGACGCTGATGTGGGGCATCCAGCCGCGCCTGGTCGAGTACGCGGACCACACCGACAAGATGACCGCACAGGTTGACCGCGCGCTGCTGGCCGAGGGCCTGGCCGAGATCAACGACATCGTCTGCATCGCCGCCGGTTCCCCTCCGGGACAAGCCGGTTCCACCAACTCGCTGCGCATCCACAAGGTCGGCGACCTTGCGGATGCAGGCCAGCTCGGTGACGGCAAGCCGATGCCGACCCGTGAGAAGGTCGGTCCGTGGGACTCGGAAAACGTCGCGGGTTCCGAGGCGCTCTCCATCTAGACTGGGACTGGCACAGGCCGGATCTTCAACGCGGTTCCCTTGGGGGACTGCGATGAAGATCCGGCCTTTGTGCCTTGCACCCCTGGTTAGTCCAGGACCGCGGCGATGGCCTCGATTTCCACGAGCTGGTGGTCGTACCCGAGGACGGTGGTGCCCATCAACGTGCTGGGGACCTCGTGGTCTCCAAAAGCGGCACGAACGACTTCCCATGCCGCAACGAGGTCCCCTTGTTTTGCGGAGGCAACCAGCACACGCGTGGATATGACGTCGGTCAGGCTTGCGCCGGCCGCTTCCAGTGCGATGTTCATGTTCCGGATGCATGTGGCCGCCTGCGCGGCGTAGTCGCCGATTCCGGCGGTGCTTCCATCCTCATTGAGCGGGCAGGAACCAGCGAGGAAAATCAGGCGTGCGTTGGCCGGCGCCGTGGCGGCATACGCATATTGCGCAACGTCGCTGAGTTGCGGGGACCTAATCAATGAGACTGCGCTGGGCATTGTGCTCCTATGGGTGAGGGACGCATTCGGGGAGATTGCCTCAAGCCTAGCCATGGTGGTTCCGGACGTCACGGCGGGTCCGGTGATGGCCACGTGGCGATCGGGGCCTTTTTCAGGTTTCCCTTCGGCACGCCCCCTCGGGGGAGACGCCCGGCGACAAGCCGGACCGCGGTGCAGACAAAGAAAAAGGCCCCGATCCCTTGTGAAACAGGGGATCGGGGCCGAAATGTGCCCGAGGTGGGACTCGAACCCACACACCTTTCGATACTGCATTTTGAGTGCAGCGCGTCTACCATTCCGCCACTCGGGCGGGCACATTCGGAAGCAGCGAGAATAAGCGTAGCCGATAATAGCTTTGCGCTGAAATCCTCGCGTCCTTGCGGTTATCCACTGTACATGCAGATAGGCTTAACGACGAAACCGAGTATTGATGATGTCCCCGGTCACGCCGGGATTGAAGGAGCACGATGAGCGACCTGCCCGAAGTAACCCGTATTGAGGCCGAGCCCAACACCGGCGCGCCCCGCCGCGTCATTGTCGCCGAGGACGAGACCCTGATTCGCCTGGACATTGTCGAGATCCTGCGCGGAGAGGGCTACGAGGTCGTTGCGGAGGCAGACAACGGGGAAAAGGCCATCGAGCTGGCCCGGGAACACAAGCCCGACCTGGTGCTGATGGACGTCAAGATGCCGGTCATGGACGGCATTACCGCCGCCGAGACCATCGTCAGGGAGCGCATTGCCCCGGTCGTCCTGTTGACCGCCTTCAGCCAGAAGGAACTGGTGGAGCGCGCCCGCGAGGCCGGAGCCATGGCCTACGTCGTCAAGCCCTTTACCCCGGCCGACCTGGTCCCCGCCATCGAGATCGCGATTTCCCGGCACGAGGAGATCCGCGCCCTTGAAAAGGAAGTCGGAGACCTCACCGAGCAGTTCGCGACCCGCAAGCTTGTGGAGCGCGCCAAGAGCCTGCTGACCGAGAAGATGGGACTGACCGAACCAGAGGCATTCCGCTGGATCCAGAAGACCTCCATGGACCGCCGCCTGTCCATGCGCGAAGTCGCCGAGACGGTCATCGACCAGGTCAAGTAACCACGCACGAAACTTGCTCCAACCATGCGCCAGCGGGGTCGCGCGGACCACTCGATGGTTCACGCGACCCCGCTTTTGTTCCGGGCCCCCTGAAACAACGGGCGAGGGTTGGACAGGCTTCCATCCAGGCCACATGACAGTGGACCGCCGCGACGAAAGGCCCTTCATGACAGAGCAGGGTTCCCCGATGGGTGAACGATTCGTACTCGCCGGGACCATCGCCGGACGCAGCCAGCACGCGGTGGTGAACCAGGTCGGGGCGTCGCTGCGCAGGCTGGTGATTGACGGAGTCGAGCTGGTCCATGACTATCCCGGGAATATCGCCGCGCCCTCCGCTGCCGGAGTGGTCCTGGTGCCATGGCCGAACCGGGTGGCCGGAGGGACCTGGACCTATGAGGGCGCGGAGGAACGGCTCGCGGTCACGGAGCCGGCTCGGGGCAACGCCATCCACGGCCTGTTGCGGCACAGCAGCTATCGCGAGGTCGGGCGGACCGAAGGCAGCGTGGTGCTGGCGGCGGAAATTTCCGCGGCGCCGGGGTACCCCTTCGAGTTGGCCACGTCCGTGCGCTACGAATTGGTGGCGGACGGCTTGCGGGTAACCCACCGGCTGGAAAACCTCGGAGACCGGAAGGCTCCGGTCGCCGTCGGCGCCCACCCCTACCTGCGGGTCGGTGATACTCCGGCGGCGGACCTGAAACTGCTGGTCAACGCCGAACGGCACCTGGAGGTGGACGGATCCATGATCCCCACCGGCGGGCAGGACCCGGTGGCCGGGACGCGCTACGACTATCGCCAGGGCCGGCCGCTCAACGATGTCGCGCTGGACGACACCTGGAGCGAACTGTCCCGCGGCCCCGACGGAAACACGAGGCACTCCCTGGAGGCCCCCGACGGCAGCCGTGTGGAATTGCACATGGACGCGAACTACGGTTTCATCCAGGTGTTCACCGCCCCGGCATTCCCTGGTCCTTCCGGACCGGTGCGCGCCGTGGCCATGGAGCCAATGACCGCGCCGGCGAACGCCTTCAACAACGGGCTGGGCCTGCGCTGGCTGGCGCCGGGCGAAGTGTGGGAAAGTTCGTGGGGGATCAGGCACATCACCGCGACCGGTCCCCGATGAATAATGGTTCCAAGACCCTGTACACCCCGTGGAAGGAAACCGAAGCCCGATGAAAACCCAAGGTGTTGTCCTGAGCCTGGCCGTGGCGGATGCCGGTCGCTCCCTGGCCTTTTACCGGGACGTCGTGGGAATCGAAAGCGCCAGGCTGGAGATGGGCATGGTCTGCCTGGAGCTGCCGGGGATGACGATTTTCCTGGCCGAGACCGAGGCGTTCACCAAGTACTCGCGCGAGGCCAAGCGCACGCCATTGCTCCCGGTTCCGGCCACCGACGCCTTCCTCAGCTGCGCCATCGCCACCGTCGCCGAGGTCGATGAGATTATTGCCGCGGTATCCGCTTCAGAAGGGAAGGGCTTCGTGCCCCGCTCGATCGGGCACACCAGCGGCCGGCTGCAGTATGTCGGGACCTTCACCGATCCGGACGGCCACCTCTGGCAGTTGGCGTGCAACCTCACCGACACCCGGGGCGAACCAATCTAGGGGCGCCCCCGTGCTATTCGAAGCGCGAGGGGTCGCCCAGGCCGACGCGGGCAACGACTGCCTCGCCGCTGGAATAATCGATGACCGTGGTGGGTTCGATGCCACATTCACCGGAATCGATGACCCCCTCGACCACGTGGTCAAGGGCCTCCTTGATTTCCCATCCCTGGGTCATCGGGTCCTCTTCGCCCGGAAGCAACAAGGTGCTGGAGAGCATGGGCTCGCCCAGTTCCTCCAGCAGGGCGCGGACCACCGGGTTGTCGGGGATGCGCACGCCAATCGTCTTCTTCTTGGCATGCATCAGTCGCCGCGGCACCTCCTTGGTCGCCGGGAGGATGAAGGTGTAGCTGCCCGGGGTGACCGCCTTGATGTTGCGGAACACCTGGTTGTTGACCTCCACGTATTGGCCCAACTGGGCAAAGTCCTTGCAGACGAGTGTGAAGTGGTGCTTGTCGCCGACCTGGCGGATGGTCCGGATGCGGTCCAGCGCCTCGTGGTTGCCGATCTGGGCGCCCAGCGCGTAGCAGGAATCCGTGGGGTACGCGATCAGCCCGCCGTTGCGTATCAGGTCAACGGCCTGTGCAATCGCACGTGGCTGCGGGTTATCGGGGTGAACGTCAAAGAATCTGGCCATTTCACGAGCTTACGGCCCCGCGCCAATTCACGCACCCGAAACACCGGGATAGCCACCTGGATCATTGCCGGCGACCGGCTGCTCGCAACGGTGCCGCACCTCGCACGACCGGGTCAAGTCGTTCGTGAAGTCGCTCACGTCGCTGCGGCCTGGTCCCCGCGCCATGCCTGACCACGGGGCAAGCAAGGGCGTTGATCCACGCTGCGTGAATTGACTAGTTCGAAGCAGGCCATATGATGAATCTGCGACTTAGGTGAACGGAACCCCAACATTGGGTAAACAATGAGGGCATCCGGAGCAACCAGCGCGACTCGGCCCTCGCCCGCAATCCCACGATTGGTTTATACATGGATCTGACGCTTATCGTCGTCCTGGTCATTGCACTTGCCCTGTTCTTTGATTTCACCAATGGCTTCCATGACACCGCAAACGCGATGGCCACGCCCATCGCCACCGGTGCCATCAAGCCGAAGACCGCAGTCGCGCTGGCCGCGGTCCTGAACCTCGTTGGTGCCTTCCTCTCGACGGAGGTCGCCAAGACCATATCCGGCGGCATCATCAAGGAAGGCGGGGAAACCGGTGTGCAGATCATGCCGGCCATGATCTTCGCCGGCCTGATGGGCGCCGTCGTCTGGAACATGATCACCTGGCTGCTGGGCCTGCCGTCCAGCTCCTCGCACGCCCTCTTCGGCGGGCTCATCGGCGCCGCGATCGTGGGCGCCGGATTCGGTGCCATCGACTACAACGTGCTGATGTCCAAGGTGCTGCTTCCGGCACTCGTGGCTCCCGTGATCGCGGGAACCTCGGCATATCTTTGCACGAAGCTCGCCTACTCCGTGACCAAGCGCCAGTCAGGCCTGGCATCCCCGAAGCGCGGCGGATTCCGTTACGGACAGATCTTCTCCTCCTCGCTCGTGGCACTGGCCCACGGCACCAACGACGCACAGAAGACCATGGGCGTCATCACCCTGACCCTGGTCGCCTCGGGACTGCAGGATTCCGGCACCGGCCCCCACTTCTGGGTCATCGCCTCCTGTGCCCTGGCCATAGCGCTGGGAACCTACATGGGCGGCTGGCGCATCATCCGCACCATGGGCTCCGGCCTGACCGACGTCAAGCCCGCCCAGGGCTTCGCCGCCGAAACGTCCACCGCCGCCGCCATCCTGGCTTCCTCGCACCTGGGCTTCGCCCTGTCGACCACGCAGGTCGCCTCCGGATCGGTGATCGGTTCCGGACTGGGCCGCAAGGGAGCGGAGGTCCGCTGGGGAACCGCGGGCCGCATCGCCCTGGGCTGGCTCTTTACGCTTCCGGCCGCGGGGATCATCGGCGCAGCAGCCGCAGCACTTGCCCACTTCGGCACCGGCGGACTGGTCATCGTGACCATTCTGGGAGTTGGCTCCCTGCTGGTGATCTGGGTGCTCTCGCGCCGTGAACTCGTGGGCCACAACAACGCGATCAGTGATGTGGATGTCTCCGGGGCCGCAGTGAACATCCCCAGCAAGAAGCAGCGCCGCAAGATGGAGCGCGCCAAGGCCGAGCAGGAGGTCAAGTAATGACAATTCAGTGGGATGCATTCCTGATCGTCGCCGTGACCACCTGGGTCTCCGCACTTTTCATCGTCGGTGCATACTCCCTGGGCGTGCGCATGCTTGCCGTTGGTGAGGATGCCAAGCGCTCGGCCATGCCTGCCAGGCTTGCGGCCTACGGCTGCTTCGCGCTGTGCGGCATCGTGGTCATCTTCGGCATCATTCTCATCGTGCCGTCGCTCAGCGAAAGAATCCTCGGCGCCTGAGCAACAACACGACTGCGAATTCGCCCGCCCGGATCCAAGGATCCGGGCGGGCGAATGGCGTTAACGCCCGTCGGCACCGTCCGTCAGCCGGGGAAACCCCGTGGCGAATGCCTTCGACGGCGGCGCCTGCGTGGTTAGGATGGGCACCATGACGCAATTTAGGTATTACGTGGCAGCCTCGGCAGATGGCTACATTGCCGATGAAAACGAGCGACTCGACTGGCTCATGGACTTTGACGGCTTCGCCGGCCAAACCGAAAGCTACGATGCGTTCATGGCGGAAATCGGTGCAATCGCCATGGGGGCGGACACCTATTCCTGGATGCTCAATGAGATACGCGAGGAATGGCCCTACAAGGGGCTGCCGGTCTGGGTCTTCGCGCACCGAGAACTCGCCGCCTTCCCGGGAGCGGATCTGACCTTCGTCCGGGGGGACGTGACCGAATGGGCGGGGGACATCGCCCGCAGCGCCAACGGCAAGGACGTCTGGGTCGTGGGCGGCGGCTCGCTGGCCGGGCAGTTCGTGGACGAGGGACTGCTCGACGAGGTTCTGCTCTATTCCATGCCGGTCCTGCTCGGTGGCGGGCGGCCGCTCTTTGCCATGCGCGGAACCGCAAGGCTCAACCCGACATACACACGCGAATATCCCGGCGGGATCCGGGAGACCCGCTACGCGGTGAAGAAGGCCCCCGGGCAGAGCCGCGAATACTAGGAACCCGGCGCGCGCCGATGCGCCTCCAACCCCGCGAGCCACCGTTCGGTTTCCCGGGGGCTGGAAAAACGCCTGACGCGCTCGGGCCCCAGTGCGTCTACCAGCTCACGCATGTTCCGGCGCTTCGCACCGAAGGTCTTGAAGTGCCAGAGCACGATGGAGTCGCGGTCCAGGACCCTTCCCCAGGTCTCAAAGTTGCCATTGCACACCGGTTCGCGGTGCCTGATTCGTGTCGCGGTGCGCAGCAGAAGCCGAAACAACGAGACGGCGCGCGGGTAGTCAAGACAGACGATGAGATCGCAGCGCTCAATGATGTCCTGTCGATAGTGGCCATAAGCCGAATCAAAGATCCACCGAGGGGCGGCGGCGGCCTCCAGTGCAAGGGCCTTCTGCTCCTCCGGGTCGCGCTGCACCCAGCCGGGCAGCCACCCGATCTCCTCGTCCACATAGTGCACCGGTATCTGCAGGATGCGGCCAAGGTCCCGCGCGAGCGTGGATTTTCCGCTTCCGGTGACACCGTGGCAGAGAATGCGTTCAGGGGCATTCCGCTCCGGGGGATTAGCCATCCAGCAGCATGTTGGTGATGCGCGAGGTGCACAGGCGCCGGCCGGCCTCGTCGCTGATGACGATTTCATGGGTGGTCAAGGTGCGGCCCAGATGGATCGGCGTGCACACGCCGGTCACCAGCCCGCTGACCCCGGCGCGGTGGTGCGTGGCGGAAATATCCACGCCGACCGGCTTCTTCGCGCCCTTCCCGTGCACTGCAGCGGCAAAGGATCCCAGCGTCTCGGCCAACGCCACCGATGCGCCACCGTGCAGGATGCCGGCGACCTGTTGGTTGCCTTCGACGGGCATGGTGGCGACCACGCGGTCACGCGTGATTTCCGAAAAATGGATCCCCAGCTTCTCCACCAGCGGCCCGACGCCGTGGCTTGCCAGCATCGGCCACATTGCCTCCGGAACCCCGTGCTCGGAGAGTTGCCGGGCAAAGGGATTGCCCCGGTTCGCCCCGTTGGAGGCAAAGGTGCCAGATGTCTCGAGTGCCGACGCGTTGTCTTCAGTGAAATTATTGCCCATGCCAACTAGGCTGGCACCTGTGAGCGAATCAACCAAACTTGTGGCAACCGATCCCCAGCGCCTGCTCGTCATTGACGGGCACTCCATGGCCTTCCGTGCCTTCTACGCCTTGCCGGCGGAAAACTTTTCAACCGACACCGGCCAGTACACCAACGCCGTGCACGGATTCGTGTCGATGCTGCTGACCATGATTCGGCAGCAGAAGCCCACCCACGTGGCGGTTGCCTTCGACCTTGACACCCCCACGTTCCGCTCACTGGAATACACCGAGTACAAGGGCGGGCGCAACAAGACACCCGAGGAATTCCACGGCCAGATCGACCTGATCCGCAAGGTCATGGAAGCCATGAACATCCCGTCCATTTCCATGGACGGCTACGAGGCCGACGACATCCTCGCCACCCTGGCCGCCAAGGGCGAGGCGGCGGGCTTCGAGGTCCTGGTGGTCTCCGGGGACCGCGACGCCTTCCAGATGATCACCGAGAAGACCCTGGTGCTCTACCCCAAGAAGGGCATCTCCGACATTCCGCCCATGGACGGCGACGCGGTCGAGGCCAAGTACTTCGTGCGACCCGAACAATACTCGGACCTTGCGGCGCTGGTCGGCGAGACCGCCGACAACCTCCCGGGTGTTCCCGGGGTCGGCCCGAAGACCGCGGCCAAGTGGATCAACCTCTATGGTGGCCTGCCGGGCATCCTGGAAAACATCGATGCCATCAAGGGCAAGGTCGGCGACTCGCTGCGCGAGCATGTGGACAACGTCACCCGCAACCGCCGCCTGAACCACCTGCTGCGCGACCTTGAGCTGCCGGTGGCCTTCGAGGCGATGGTCCTGGACCGCCCGAACCGCGAGGCCATCGAGGAGCTGTTCGACGCACTGCAGTTCAACACCCTGCGCAAGCGCCTCTTCGACCTCTTTGGCGACGATCCGCAGGACGCCGCCGAGGAGGCGGAGATCCCCGCCCACGAGCTGCTCGGCGATGCCGCCGCACTCGAGGCGTGGTTCGCCGCCCACGGCGGGCAGCTGCTGGGCCTGCACGCGTCCACCGTCGGCGGCACCGACGTGGCGGGGCTGGCGTTCGCCTCGAACGATGCCACCGCGTTCGTCTCGCTCGAGGAAATCGACGGGGAAACCGAGGGTGCACTGGCCAAGGTGCTCTCCTCGGTGAGCCATTCCAAGGCGGTGCATGACTTCAAGGGCACCTACAAGCTGCTGAAGAACCGGGGGCTGGAGCTGGCCGGGGTCGTGGACGACACCATGATCACCGCATACCTGATCCAGCCGGACCGCCGCAGCCACGAGTTGCCCGACATCGCCCAGCAGCACCTGCGGATCGCGCTGGATGATTCCAAGGCGCAGGCCAATGGCCAGTTGGCCCTGGACTTCGAGGGCCCGGACCTGGCAACCCCGGCGGTCCGCGCCGCCCACGTGGTGCGCTCCCTGAGCCTGCATTTGGCGGGCATGCTGGTCGAGCGCGGGGGAGAGAACCTGCTCAAGGACCTGGAAATGCCGCTCTCGCTGGTCCTGGCCCGCATGGAAATGGCTGGCATCTGCATCGACTCCGCCAAGCTCGACGGCCTCTACGAAGACTTCACCGCGACCATCAACCAGGCCACCGAAGAGGCCTATGCGGCCATCGGCCACGAGGTCAACCTCTCCAGCCCCAAGCAGCTGCAGGTGGTGCTCTTCGAGGAACTCGACCTGCCCAAGACCAAGAAGATCAAGACCGGCTTCACCACCGACGCCGAGTCCCTGCAGGACCTGCTGGTCAAGACCGGGCACCCGTTCCTGGTGGCGCTGATGGCCTACCGCGACGCCACCAAGCTGCGCCAGACCGTCGAGGGCCTGCGCAAGGCCGTGGCCTCCGACGGCCGCATCCACACCACCTACGCGCAGACCGTCGCCGCCACCGGGCGGCTGTCCTCGCTGAACCCGAACCTGCAGAACATCCCGGTGCGCTCCGAGGAAGGCAGGCGCATCCGCGAGGTCTTCGTCGTCGGCGAGGGCTACGAGACCCTGCTGACCGCCGACTACTCGCAGATCGAAATGCGCATCATGGCGCACCTCTCCGAGGACGAGGGCCTGATCCAGGCCTACCAGGACGGCGAGGACCTGCACCGCTTCGTCGGCTCCCACGTCTTTGGCGTCGAGCCGGCGGAGGTCACCTCCGAGATGCGCTCCAAGGTCAAGGCCATGAGCTACGGCCTGGCCTACGGGCTGAGCTCCTTCGGGCTGTCCAAGCAGCTGAAGATCTCCGTCGACGAGGCCCGCACGCTGATGAAGGACTACTTCGCCCGCTTCGGGGCGGTGCGCGACTACCTGCGCGCCGTGGTGGACCAGGCACGCAAGGACGGCTACACCGAGACCATCTTTGGGCGCCGCCGCTACCTGCCGGAGCTTGCCAGCGACAACCGCCAGCTGCGCGACATCGCCGAGCGCGCCGCGCTGAACGCCCCGATCCAGGGCTCGGCCGCGGACATCATCAAGCGCGCGATGCTCGGGGTCGAGGAGGGCCTGGCCGAGGCCGGCCTGAAGTCCCGCATGCTGTTGCAGGTCCATGACGAACTCGTCCTCGAGGTCGCCGCCGGCGAGCTGGAAACCGTGGAAAGGATCGTGCGGGAGAAGATGGGCGCCGCCGCCGAGCTCAAGGTGCCCCTCGACGTGCACGTGGGCATCGGCACGTCCTGGCAGGACGCCGGGCACTAATGTTCGACCGGCCGCTGCGCATCGAGGAGGTCCCGCTGGCACGCGACGCCGACACCGGCGCCGCGTCCGGCGGGTATGCCGCCTGGCTGAACACCGGCTGGGAGGGGTTCCACCAGCAGCCCGCCACGGCGGACCAGCTGGAGCAAATGCTGCAAGCCCACGAGATCGATGCGCGGGTGCTCACCGGGGTCTACGACGACTCCCTGCCCGCCGACCTGGTGGACCCGCTGCTGCCGGTGGCCACCTACGCCAGCTTCGCCAAGACGCTGAACATCGGGGCGGGCCTGGTTCCCGCGCACCTGGTCACCCTGGTCACGGTGCGCCCCACGCACCGGCGCCGCGGCATCCTGCGCGAGCTGATGACCGGGGACCTTGCCCGGGCCAAGGCCGCGGGATTCCCCGTCGCGGCACTGACCGCGTCCGAGGCGACGATCTACGGCCGGTTCGGCTTCGGCCGGGTCACCGAGCAGCAGACCCTGCACCTGGACGTCCGCGGGGAGGTGGGCTTCCACGCTGCCCCCGTCGGTTCGGTGGTCCAGGTCGCCCCGTCGGCACTGGCGGGAATCGCGCCCCGCGTGTTCGAGGCCTTCCACGCTTCCCGCCGCGGCTCGGTCGGCCGCCAGGAGGCCTACCTCCGCCACGCCACCGGGCGCTGGGGCCAAGAGGGCCCGGACCCCGATCCGAAGCTGCGCGCCGCCGTGTACCGGGACGACGCGGGGGAGATCCAGGGCTACGTGACCTACGCCTTCGACGGCTGGGACGCCAAGCCCCTCACACTCAACGTCCGCGACCTCGTGGCCACCGGCGATCCTGCCCGGCGCGAGCTGTTCCGCTTCCTGTCCCGCATCGACCTCATCGAGCGGGTCAGCCACCCCTACGCCGCGGCAAACGACCCGCTGGGCTGGGCGCTGGAAGACCCCGCGAGGATCAGCTACAGCGGGCGCCAGCACGGCCTGTGGGTGCGCGTGCTCGATGTCCCCGCGGCCTTCGCCGCCCGGGAGTACCGCGGATCGGGGAACTTCACGCTGCGCGTTTCCGACCCGCAGTCCCTGGTCGCCGGCAGCTACGCGTTCGAGATCCGCGACGGCCGGGCAACCGTCACGCCGGTGGCCGGCGACGCGCCGGCCGACCTCTGCTGCGGCGCACCCGCCCTGGGTCCGCTGCTGCTGGGCGCCTGCGGGGTCGGGGACCTGGTCTCCGCCGGAGTGCTGGAAACCTCCGGGGCCGCCCCGGCGGCCACGCTTGCCGCCCTGCTGGACCTGCCCGGCGTGCCACACGCCATCAACGGCTTCTAGGAACGATCCGCCACCACGTCCCCCCCCCAACCCCGGAAGGCAGCCCACGAGCATGAGCGACAACTCCGCGATCCGCGTTGAACGATTCGAACCCGAGCTCATCGACGGAGTCCCGGCCGCCGCAACCCTCGACTTCCTGAGGGCCGTCAGCCGCGGATTCCACGAATCGCAGCTGGACGCCGACGACCTGGGGGTGCTGGCGGGGCTGGAAATCTCGGACAACACGGTGTTCACCGCCGTCTACGACGAGGCGGCCGTGCAGCCCTCCCTGCACGCCGATGCCCCCGTCGCCACCTACGCGGCCTTCCCCGGAACGCTGAATATCGGCGGCGGAAACCTGATGCCGGTGCACCAGATCACCTCGGTCACCGTCAGCCCCACGCACCGCCGCCGCGGCCTGCTGCGCCGGATGATCACCCCTGACCTCGAAAGGGCCCGCGAGTCAGGTGCCGTGTTCGCCGCATTGACGGCCTCGGAGGCCACCATCTACGGACGTTTCGGGTTCGGCCGGGCCACGCAGCGGGCCCGGTTCAAGCTCAAGACCGACCAGGGCGTGCCCCTGCGCGGCCGCGCCGAGGGAAGCGTCGTCGCCGTTGCACCGGCCGAGCTGAAGAAATATGCCCCCGCGATCTTTGCCGCGGCGCATGCCCGCACGCTCGGTTCCATCAGCGCCACCCGGTTCGACGTGGGACAGGCCGCGGGCGAATGGGCTGACTACGACTCGCTCAAGCCGGTGCCCAACCTGCGCGCCGCCCTGCACCTGGATGCGCAGGGCAAGCCCGACGGATTCATGAGCTACCTGTTTTCCGGGTGGAAGGTGGAGCCGCCCACCATGGAGATCGGCCAGATGTGCACGGTGGGCGGTGCCGCGCGGCGCGAGCTGATCGCCTACCTGGGCGCCCACGACCTGGTGGAGAAGATCACCGGCCGCGGCCCGGTGGACGACGTGCTGCCCACCGCGCTGGAGAACGCCAGGGCGTACAAGGCAACCGCACTCGGCGACCACCTGTGGCTGCGCATCCTGGACCTTGAAACGGCGCTGACCGCGCGCACCTACGCCGGCGACGGGAGGATCGTGCTGCGCATCCGCGACTCGCTGGGCATGGCGGAGGGAACCTGGGAGCTGGCGGTCGAGGATTCCGCGGCCAGCGTGCGCCGGGCCCCGGAGGGCGTCGAACCCGCGGCGGGCCTCGATGTCCGCGATCTCGGCTCGCTGTATCTCGGCGGCTTCAGTGCCGCGCACCTGGCGGAGGCCGGCGTGCTTGAGGTCCACGACCCCGGGGCCGTGCGGATCCTCGACTCCCTCTTCGCCACCGCCACCGTTCCGTATTGCCAGGCCGATTTCTAGGCCTGCCGAGGACCCCGGCCCGGCTTGACAACCGAGGCGGTTCCCGTTTTGACCCTGCGGGCATGGAGGAATAGACTAAGGGGGCGTGTTTCGGCTATTGCCGTGCCCGCACCCAATCTAAATTCGGAATATGCCGGGGCTTCCGGCTGACCGACTCACACAGACTATCCACATCGGAGTCCCTACTACATGACCATCACCTCCAACGAGAAGACCAGTGCCCCGGTCGTTGCAATCAACGACATTGGCTCTGCTGAAGACTTCCTCGCTGCCGTCGACGCCACCATCAAGTACTTCAACGATGGCGACCTCGTCGAAGGCATCGTCGTCAAGGTTGACCGCGACGAAGTTCTGCTCGACATCGGTTACAAGACCGAAGGTGTCATCCCTTCCCGCGAACTTTCCATCAAGCACGATGTTGACCCGGGCGACGTTGTCGCCGTCGGCGACAACGTCGAGGCCCTCGTCCTTACCAAGGAGGACAAGGAAGGTCGTTTGATCCTGTCCAAGAAGCGCGCTCAGTACGAGCGTGCCTGGGGCGACATCGAGAAGATCAAGGAAGAGGACGGCGTCGTCACCGGCACCGTCATCGAGGTGGTCAAGGGCGGCCTTATCCTCGACATCGGCCTGCGCGGCTTCCTGCCGGCATCGCTTGTCGAAATGCGCCGTGTGCGCGATCTGGCTCCGTACATCGGCCAGGAAATCGAAGCCAAGATCATCGAGCTGGACAAGAACCGCAACAACGTTGTGCTGTCCCGCCGTGCATGGCTCGAGCAGACCCAGTCCGAGGTGCGCTCCACGTTCCTCAACAAGCTGGAAAAGGGCCAGGTTCGTCCCGGCGTCGTTTCCTCCATCGTCAACTTCGGTGCATTCGTGGACCTTGGCGGCGTAGACGGCCTCGTCCACGTTTCCGAGCTGTCCTGGAAGCACATCGACCACCCGTCCGAGGTTGTCGAAGTTGGCCAGGAAGTCACCGTCGAGGTTCTCGAGGTCGACCTGGACCGCGAGCGTGTTTCGCTCTCGCTCAAGGCCACCCAGGAAGATCCGTGGCAGACCTTCGCCCGCACCCACGCCCTCGGGCAGGTTGTTCCGGGTAAGGTCACCAAGCTTGTTCCGTTCGGTGCATTCGTGCGCGTCGAAGACGGAATCGAAGGCCTCGTGCACATCTCCGAGCTGGCCGTGCGCCACGTGGAGCTTGCAGAGCAGGTCGTCTCCGTTGGCGACGAGCTGTTCGTCAAGGTCATCGACATCGACCTCGAGCGTCGCCGCATCTCGCTGTCCCTCAAGCAGGCCAACGAGGGCGTCGATCCCGAAGGCACCGAATTCGATCCGGCACTCTACGGCATGGCCGCAGAGTACGACGAAGAGGGCAACTACAAGTACCCGGAGGGCTTCGACCCGGAGACCAACGAGTGGCTCGAAGGCTTCGAGACCCAGCGTTCGGCTTGGGAGCAGCAGTACGCTGACGCCCAGACCCGCTGGGAAGCCCACAAGAAGCAGGTTGCACAGCACCTTGCCGACGACGCTGCAGCAGAATCGGCTCCGGCCGAGTCCGCTTCCAGCAGCTACTCCTCGGATGCTCCGGCAACCGAGGCAGGCACCCTGGCATCCGACGAGGCCCTCGCAGCACTGCGCGAGAAGCTTGCCGGCGCCTAAGCCACACACTTTTGATGGATCACCGATCCACCTGAAGTAACGCGAAAAGGACCACCCGTTCCAGCAATGGAACGGGTGGTCCTTTTGTACGCCCGCCTAGGTGGCGGTTGGCCCCTGCACCGGTCTGTCGACTACCAGAGCATGATCGCGCTTTGCCCCGAAGCCCCCGCCCAGTAAAGCCGGACGCGTGCCACGTACTTTCTGTCCTTGAAGAGCTTGACCTCGATCTTCGAGTTGAGATTGGTGCCGCTGTCGTCGTCGGCAGCCAGCTGGCGCAGCTGCCCGTCGACCTCCTCGAACAGGACCAGGACGGTGTCGGCCGTGCCAAAGGTTCCCAATTCGTACCGCCGGGTCTCGCCCGGCACGATGCTGAAATCCGCCTGGTCACCGGGGCCAAGGGACAGCGGAACCGAAACGAAGGGATTCAGCGCCGGAACGGTTGTCTTGAGCGTCGGGTAGAAGCGCAGCGCCCACTCCTTGTCGGCGGCCGAGAGCCCGCCGGGCGGTTCGAGCCCGTTCTTGTACTTGGCAGGCTCGACGATCAACCCTGCCGGGAACCAGTACTCCATCACCGAATCGGGGTCCCAATTGGATCCCTCAACATCGTTGGAGTCGATCTTGCGCAGGACGTTTGAAAAGGCCTGTTGCCGGGTCCAGTTGTTTGGGGCGCCGGTGAAGTAGTCATAAACCTTCTGCTCGTCCCAGACGATCCCCGCAAAGGGGTTCTGGTGCTCATGGGGCATGCCCAGGGTGTGCCCGATTTCGTGCAACGCGGTGGTGCGTCCATACTCGGTCGTCAGGTCCCAGCCGAAATTCATGGTCGCCTGCGTGGTGGGGATTCCCAGGACATCGCGGCCGACATACGACCATGAGCCATCGGCCTGGTCGAAGCCGATGCGGATCTCGGCCTCGCCGCTGTCGGGCACCTCGACGAACTCCAGGCCGATGGCCAGCGACTTCCATTCGGTGAAGGAATCCCTGACGGCCTGAAGCTGGGCGGCGGGGCCGTTCAGGAACCAGTAATGCAACACCGTGCCGTTGACCCATGCGGTGGCAAAGAGCCGTATGAGGCGTGAGCGCTCTTCGGGCAATCCGGGCGGCAAGGTCCGGGGGGTCCGTGGCTTGACGGTGCAGGCCGGCCTTTCAATCTTTCCGCCCATCGGAGGTCTCCTTTGCTTCGGTTCCGTCGGACCGCCGGAATGGTGCGGCGGCCCGGTTCTCTCGCCCGTGGGGGCGGAAGGTCCTTATCCGGTCTCGCCGGGCATCAGGCCCTGGCCCTGTTCGCCGTTGGCCGGTGGCCCGGGCTTCTCGCCGGGCATCAGCCCCGGTGCCGGCGCCCCTGCTGCCGGTGCGTCATGGTGCTCGCCGGGCATTGAGCCGCCGCCAAGCCCCAAATCCCGCGGTGCGGCGTTCGGCCCGCCCCCGGCCTCCTCGCTGGAGCGGGCGGCAGCCTTCTCGGTCAGCTGGCGCGGGGCATCCTGGGGCACCGCCGACAGCGCCACCTTCCGCACCCCCGCGTCATTGTCGTCCACCAGGTCCATGAGGACCGGCGCGGCGGAGTCCGTCGGCAGGTTTCCGGCCGCCGCGGCGGCGGCGACCCGTACGCTCGCCGTGTCGCTATGTGCTGCCGCGGCGACCACGTCGCGTCCCGCACCTCCCTCGAGGAGGCTTGCGGCATAGGCTGCCTTTGCCGCCAGCATCGGGTCGTTTCCCCCCACCAGCGTTCGCAGGTGGGGCAGGCTTTCCGGCCCCAATGCCGCGGCCTTGGGATAGCTCGGTTCGTCGGGCTCGAGGACCTCGAGCACTTCCTTCATTGACACGCCCATGATGTCCTCCTAAATGTCCTGTGTGAGCGGGCTGCCGATCATGGTCGAAACCTCGGTGCTGACCAGATCGGGCGGGGGATTGGTGATGTTGCCGGTGCCGTTGCCCGTCATGAGGCGGTTGTTGTCGTTGACGTGCCGGAGATTCAGCACGTGGCCCACCTCGTGCCCGAGCGTCCACTGCGTCGCGCCCTGGGCGACGACCGCACCGGGGCGTCCCGCGGGATGTGCGGCACAGCCGTTGAAGGGAGGCACCGTGGATCGGACGAAGTACACCACGACGTCGTTGGCTCCGACGTTGTTGCGGTTGGCGAAAAGCTGGTTTTGCTCGGCCGTCGTCGTCCCGCTGACGCAGCTCCCGACGTCAATGTCGTTCAGTGGCGGCAGGGTCAGGTTCTCCGTGGAAACCAGTTCCACCCCGATGCCGGCGGTGGCATAGACATCGCGCATGCGCTGCACGGCCGTGGCCACCGGCACGCTGGGCGCCGTCAAGACCTTGGCATGCAGCCTTACCGTTTGCCGAACTGCCCACCACCGGTGCCACATGGCGCTGTCGGTTCCCGCGCCGAATACGTCGATCCGGTTCGGTCCCCAGGCCACGGCACCCGGTGCACTGGTGAGCGTCCCGCCCAGGGATTCCCAGCCCGACCAGCCGTTCTGGAACCATTTGTGCCAGAGCGCCGAATCGGTGCCCACGGCAAAAACATCCAGACGGCCGTGGGCCCAGCTGGAGACCGTGGGGGCGCTGGTGAGCGTCCCGCCCAGGGATTCCCAGCCCGACCAGCCGTTCTGGAACCATTTGTGCCAAAGGGCCGAATCCGTGCCCACGGCAAACACATCGATCCGGCCGTTGCTCCAGGAGACGGCCGCGGGGGCGCTGGTGAGTGTTCCTCCCAGGGATTCCCAGCCGGACCAGCCGTTCTGGAACCATTTGTGCCAGAGAGCCGAGTCCGTGCCGCGGACAAAAACGTCCAGCCTGCCGCCGGCCCAGCTGGAGGCGCTGGGCGCGCTGGTCAGCAGCCCGCCGAGGGACTCCCAGCCGGACCAGCCGTTCTGGAACCATTTGTGCCAGAGAGCCGAGTCCGTGCCGCGGACAAAAACATCGATCCGGCCATCGCTCCAGGAGACGGCTCCCGGGTCCGAAGTCAGGACCCCGCCCAGGGATTCCCAGCCGGACCAGCCGTTCTGGAACCATTTGTGCCACAGCGCCGAGTCCGTGCCGCGCACGAACGTGTCAAGCCGCCCGGACGACCATGACGAAACGCTCGGGGCGCTTGTCAGGACCCCGCCCAGGCTTTCCCACCCAAACCAGCTCATTTCGCAACCTTTCACCTTGACGGCCCGCCAGGGGCGGCCGTTTTCCACTGCGCATCGAGACGACATATGCCCATGCGCCTAGCAGCTGCATCCAGTTCAGCCCATGCCGCGTTATTGCGCCGTTACTGTGGTGTGCGGCCACCGGGGCAGTCGCGCAGGCAGGTCATTTCGCCGCACGGTGATGCGCCGGGGTGCGCGCAGTGGGCCCTCCTCACGGGGGCGGGAAGTCCGGGCCCATGGGTTCGTTCCCCGCCGGTTGCAGGCCATTTACCCGATCAGAGGAGTTCATCGGGACCGGCGTCGCGGTGTGTTTGAGTGCCCGGGGAAACTGGGCCGGCTGCCGGCTGCCGGTTCCCGAGGGCCCGGGGGATGGCCGTGGTGATGGCGCTCTCAAGGCGACCCGCTTATACCACCAAGGAAGCTTGTTGTCAGTAGTCTTTCGACCAATAGTAAGCGGTTGGGATGGCTTGTATGGTGGCGTTGTCTATAGTCTTATTCTCTTTGGGGGACGCCATGACTTTGGAGCTGGTCCGAGCGTTGGAATCTGGCTTCCTGAATGACGTGCGTCCTCTGCTTCACCTCTTCGGGCCACCTGCCGCCACCCTAGGCGGGAGGAGGCAGCACTTGACGGACGGCCATTCCCGGCTGCTCGGATATCTTGCATTCAACCGTGGGGGACACGATCGCCGTTTTGTGGCCAGTACCTTGTGGCCGGACGTTTGGGCGGATCGGGCCGCGGGCAATCTGAGGGCGGAATTGTGGCGGCTCCGCCGCGACGGCATCGAGTTGGTCGATTCCGATGAGCACCTCTTGTCCCTCCGAGACGGAGTCACGGTGGACGTCCAGTTGCTGGACGACTGGGCCACCAGGCTCATCGCCGGCAACCCGCGGACCAGCGACCTGGCCTGGGTGCCCAGAAGCGTCGATACGGAGGAGATCCTGCCCGGACTCTGCGACGTTTGGATCGATCTGGAACGCCAAAGGCTACAACAGCGATTGCTCCACGCCTTGGAATGCATGAGCCGCGAACTCAGGCTGGCCGGCCGACTCGCTGAGGCCCTGGACGCCGCCCTGGTCGTGTGCCAGGCCGATCCGCTGCGCGAGTCCGCCCAGGAATCGCTGATTGAAACGTATTTGTGCGAGGGAAATCCGTTGGTGGCCCAACGCCGGTATGAGAAGTACCGACACCAGGTGCTGGACGAGTTGGGAATCGAACCTTCCCCGGCATTGGCAGACCGCCTGGCATTGCATTTCCGCGGCAACCGTCACTGACAGGGGTCCCCGGTCACCGGATCGGAATGCAGGCGGTCCCCGCATCCCCGCTCGCCGCGGCCACCCCGTTTTCCGGCCCTAGAAACGCATCAGGTGGGCAACCGCAGGTCCCCAGCTCCCGACCCACGTCGCAACCGCCTGGATGGGACCGATCAGCGCTTGTCCCGCGACAGCAATTGCGCCTGCAGAGGTCAGGAGCCCCGTGACTTTCTCCAGGGCTTCCCCGACCCTGGAGCGGTCCGGTTCCCTTGCCTGGACCTCGGATTCGATCTCGCCCAGTCCGGCGGAAACCGCAGCAGAGGTGGCGGGGTCCAGGCCCGCGTCGTCGACGGCACTGCGCAATTTCTGCACCGCCTCGCGAACGGTGTTGGGGCCGATCGCTTGTCCCCGCTGGCCTCCGTATATTTGCTGGTTGCCTGCGACGTTGTTGATCACGCCGCCGGTTTGGTTGCTGATGTTGAAGCTCATGTTGTGTCCTCAAATATTCAATACGGCGGAGGAAGCGGCAGCTCGCGATCCACGCGTTTCTGCCGCCCGATGGCCACAAGGTGCAGCACGCCTCCAACCAGCATCAGGACCATCCCAATGCCCGCCACCGCCCAGCCGATGAGTCCGGATGGAAACCCGAGGATCTCAACCCCGAACGGATCGATGAAGTTCTCGGGCACCTCTCCACTGCTTGCCGCATCGGTTATGGCCATGAAGAAGCGAAGGATACCGGCCGCGAAGAAGGCCGCACCGGCCAAGGAGATGAGGAAGCCGGACAACAAGATCCAGCGGGCCCTCGTCTTGGCGGCGGCCACATCCAGGAGCAGGCTGCGCCGTTCCTCAAGAATGTGCGTGTTGTATTGGTTCCCGCCAATCATGTTGATCCACTCCGCGCGCTGGTCCCGAACCCCAAAGTGCGCCCCGGTCTCGGTGGGCGGAGCATTCCGCCGGGACGAATTGTCTTCTAGGGGATTTGACGGATCGGGAGCACCATCAACCGTGACCCCCGTCGACGCGAAGGTGATGACATCGCCGGCACGCAGCGCTTGCGGACCGGTCAGTGGCGTCCCGTTTACCCGGGTGCCGGCGGTGGAACCCAAGTCCTCCACATAAAGTTGGCTTCCATCGCGCCACAGCAGGGCATGCCGCCGGCTCACATCTGGACTACCCAATAGCAGGTCGGAGCCCGCTTCGCGGCCCACGAGCAACGAAGCGCCGGAAAATTGCACTTGGTGGCCGCGATTCCCGTTTTCGTCGAGCATGTAGAGACGAGGTTGACTGTCCTGTGAAGTTTCGCCCATCCCAATGCGCCTCTGTAATTCGTGCGCCAGCCCGATTACTCCAAGAATACTCCCGGCGCCGGCGAAAGCGCCTCCCTCGACAGCCACTCGCGGACGCCGTCTTTTGGGTCAAGCAACCGGATCCACGCGGCAGCGCTTCCTGCCGGAATCGGTGACCCGGTGGCAGGATCCGGTGTTCGCCTATTGGATCTGGCTGTCGGGAGGTGGGATTCGAACCTGCCGTGCCCGGTCGACGGATTGCACGCCTTCCACCCCGGCCAGCGTCGGGCGCTTTGCCTCCTCGGCGCGGCCGATGATCTGGCCCAGGGTGCCCAGGACCCGTTCGACCTGCATACCGGCCGATTCGAGCATCTCGGTGACTTCCTGCACCCGGCCCAGGTACTGGCTTTGCACGGTGACGATGTAGCCAATCGTCTCCGGCGTCGAATCCTCCGGCTGCTCACCCATGGCCGTAAAAGCTTTCCGGCGAATCGTCCTCGGGCACGGGCACGGGTTCGGAGGCCGGTGCCGGAGCGGGCTCGGCCGGAACCTGGGCAGGTGGCGGGGCCAGCGCCAGTCCGGAACCGACGTCGACGGAGAACTGCTCGAGCCGTTCGGCTTCCTGGACGAGTTCCGCCCAGAGTTCCCGGCCACGGAAACCGGTGGCCTCGGACAGGAGCGCCGCGATGCCGGCGACGTGCGGCGTGGCCATCGACGTGCCGCTGATGGTGTTGTAGCGCTTGGGCATCGGCCACGAGGAATGCACCCGAACGCCGGGTCCGGAGACGTCTACCTGGCCGCCCCGGCCCGGCAGGGTGCGGGCGGAGAAGTCCGCGATGTCCAGATTTTCGTCCAGCGCGCCGACGGACAGGACATAGGGGCTGTTGGCCGGTGCGCCGACGAATCCCGGATTGCCCGCCGAACGCCGGGCGTTGTTGCCGGCGGCCGCGACGATCAGGGTTCCGCGCTCGAGGGCCCGGTGGCCGGCGGCGACATAGGGCGGGTGCACCTCCCGCACGTCGGCACCCAGGGACATCGAGATGATGTGGCAGTCGTTTTGCAGGGCCCAGTCGATGCCGGCGAGGATTCCGGTGTCGGAACCCGACCCCTCGTTGCTGAGCACCTTGCCCGCAAAGATGGAGGCCTCCGGCGCCACGCCGTAGCCGCGGGCGCCCGGCAGCGGGCGCGGACCGCAGGCGGTGCCGATGCAGTGGGTTCCATGGCCGTGGCCGTCGTGGGAGTCCTCGCCTTCGATGAAGGACATGGTGGTGACGTCGCGTCCGGCGAAATCCGGGTGCCCGGCGTCGAAACCGGTGTCCAGCACCGCCACGCGGATGCCGCGGCCGGTGTATCCGGACTCCCGGGCGCGGACCGCCTGCAGGCCCCAGGTAAGG
The DNA here is from genome assembly GCF_059759235.1 of Paeniglutamicibacter sp. GQ140. Lineage (NCBI taxonomy): Bacteria > Bacillati > Actinomycetota > Actinomycetes > Micrococcales > Micrococcaceae > Paeniglutamicibacter > Paeniglutamicibacter sp. GQ140. The sequence goes on along the minus strand of NZ_JCAXDW010000004.1, from coordinate 129,609 downwards.
TCGTCGGTGTCGGCAAATGGCGGTCCCGCCGGGGTTCCGGGCTCTTCCGGCGGGCTCGACAGGATCCGGTAGACCAATTCCGGCACGATGCGCAGCGGCATGCTCCGCGATGCGCAACGGGCGCGCAATTCCCCGAGCTGCCCGGAGTCCCCGTCCACGACCGCCACGCCAAGGCGCGGGAAGTACGTCTCGAGTGAGAAGCCCTCCTGTTCCAGCATGCGCGGCGCCTCGTCCTGCAGCACGCGGGTGCCCAACCTGTCGCCGGCGGAGGGATGCGGGTCGGCGAAGACGACCACATACCGTCCCGGGACGGGAGTGGCGCCGTTGGCCGAGGGGGATTCGTCGGTGTTGAACATGGCTTGCTCCTCAAGGGTGCGTTGCCGTCCGTCAATGGCCATGGCGGCAACTCAGGCTGGTTCTCCTGCGGACACGTTCCTAGCACCATACCGCCCGCACCGGTGACTTGGGTAGCCAATGCGCCGGGCGGTTCGGCGACTGCCGGCACCTCAGTCGTTCAGCACCACGGGACGGAAGCCGATCTCCTCGGAGCGCTCCAGCGAGAACTCCTGGTTGGGGTAGTCCAGCGAGGCAAAGTACGCATTGGTGTGCGCAATGATTTGGTCCCCGGTCAGCGACTGGCCCTCGAAGGTCGCAGCCCCGGTCGTGTGGGCATCGCGCACCACCGTGACGTCGTAGCCCATGGCAGCCGCGCGCCCGGCCGTGGTGCGCAGGGAATAATCCGATTGCGCGCCGCAGACCACCAGTCGTCCCACGTCCTCGGCGATCAGCGAGGCGTGCAGCCCGGTGCCGGTGAAGGCGTCGCGGTACGTTTTGTGGATCCGGTGCTCCCGGTCCAGCGGCTCCAACGGGGAAACCAGCCGCCAGGCAGGGGAGTGGCGCTCGAATTCACGTTCGTCCTGCACCCAGTAGACCGGCGTGCCGGTGTCGCGTGCCCGCATCAGGAGGTCCTGGATGCGCGAGACGACCTTCTTGGGATGCACGCAGTATTCCATCACGCCGTTTTGCATGTTGATGATGAGAAGTGCAGTTTTTGATCCTTCGAGTTGCTCGTCCATGGAAGCAGTATTGCACCCCGCGGGCCGCTGGCCCGTGATTCGCCCCCGGGCGGGTCCGCGCCCTGTCACGTGGCGGCCGCCGGGACTAAAATGTGCCCATGACCGAGCCGCATTCCATCGCGGTCATCGTCGCCCATCCGGACGACGATGCCTACGGGTGTGCCGGTTCCATTGCCCTGCACGAACACGACCCCGGGTTCCGGTTCGTGCTGGTGCTGGCCACGGACGGGGCAGCCGGCCAGATCTCGGCCGGCGTGCCCGCCACCCCCGAAACCCTTGGTGCGTGGCGCCGCGTGGAGAGCGCCAACGCGTGGCGCGCCCACGGCACGATCCCGGTGCGCCACGAATGGCTGGGCTACGACGACGGGCATGTCCCGGAGGTGGACTTCGAGGAGCTTGTCGGGCGGGTGCAGGGAATCCTGCTGGCCGAGCGGCCCCAGGTGGTGGCGACCTTCGGTCCCGACGGGATCACCGGGCACCGCGACCACATCGCCATCGGACGCGCCACCGACGAGGCGTTCCTGCGTGCCCGGCAGGTTCCGGGACCGGGGCTGCGGCGCCTGGTCCACGGCGCCGTCCGCGCCTCGGTCTTTGAACGGTGGAACACTGCCCGGCGGCGCGCAGGGGGCGAGGCGTGGGACCCGAGCCGGGAATACCACCTGCGCCCGGTCCCGGACGATGCCATTGACATCGAGGTCGACACCTCCGCGGTGCGTTCACGCATCGTTGCCGGGCTGCTGGAACACCGCAGCCAGCGCGAGGTGCTCATCGAACCGGGCGCGAGCGTGCGGCGCTGGGAGCGGGTGGTCTCCCGGGAACCCGCGGTCATGGCCTGGCCTGCCCGCGCCGCCTGGGAACCGGTGCTCAGTGACCTTTTTGAGGGCCTCTGAGCCGCCCCGGGTGCGCGGGGACTACGCCCGCGTCGACACCGTCACGGTGAACTTCGGGTTCCGCGCGACCTGGCGGGTGGGGCCGACCAGTTTTTCCAGCTGCCCGCGATAGCCCAGGTGCGAATTCCAGACGCACCACAGCTCCCCGCCGGGGGCCAGCACCCGGCCGGCGTCGGCAATCAGCTTCAGGGCGATCCCGGCGTGCACGGTGTTGCCCATGTGGAACGGCGGGTTCAGGACCACGAGGGACTCTGAGGCGGCGGGCAGCGAGGCCAGCGCGTCGTCCTGCACCGCGGTGATCCGCTCGGCAACCCCGTTGGCGGCGGCCGTGGCGCGGGTGGAGGCCACGGCGGATGCCGACTGGTCCGAGGCGTGCACGCTCAATTGCGGGTGGCTCACGGCCAGGAACGCGGCGATCGTCCCGTTGCCGCAGCCCAGGTCCACGGCGTGGCCGGCGTCGCGGGGAACCTCGAGGTGCGCCAGCAGGAAGCGGGTCCCCGGATCCAGCTTGGCCCCGCCAAAGGTGTGCGCGTGCGCGCGCAGCTGCAGCGGTTCGGGCAGCCCGAGGTCGTGGCTCGATTGCAGCGGAAAGCGCGGGGCGGGGAGCTGCGCCGCGGGGCGAAGGCCGGTGGCGGTGAGCACCCTGGACTTCTGGCGTCCCAGCGAGGCGGTGACCGACGTGAAATAGCGGCCCAGCACCTCGTTCATCGACAGGCTCATGTGCTTGATGCGCCCGGCGGCCATTACCGTCACCTCCGGCCCGGCGTGTCCGGCCACGAAGCCAAGCATCTCCTCCAGGGCGTCAAGGGACCGCGGCAACTGCACGAGCACCAGCGAGGCGCCGGCAAGCAGCTCCCCGCCGAGGCCCAGCTGCCGGTATTCGCCTACCAGCCCGGGCAGCAGGCGGGCGGCGTTGGCGTCGGTGGCGCGGGCGCCGGAGAGGGCATCCTGGTGCACGCGCAGCCCGCGGACCCCGGCGTCCAGGGCGCCGAGCGCCAACGCACCGTAGTGGTCGCCCAGGATCGCCACCCGGCCCGGCTCCGGCGGCCATCCGGCCGCGCCGGCAACGTCAAGCAGCAGCCTGTCGGCGGCATCGACCGCCTGCAGGTTTTCCGCCTCCACGTCCGGCCAGCGGCGCAACTTCCCAAAATCAAGGCTCATCGGACATCCACCCATTCGGTTCCAAGGTTTGTTGCGGCGCTGGCCCCGGAGCTCAGGGTCGCCAGCCGGTCGCGGAACGCGGCGAGGACCGCGGGATCGTCGTTAAGCGCCAGCCTCAGCGTGGCGAGCCGCGGCCCGTAGTCGGTGCCCAGGACCTGGACGCCGCCGGCGCGCAGGTCGTTTTCCAGCCTGCCGGCCGCGGCATGGTCGGCATCGACGCCCAGGATCCGCAGGCGTTCGCGGCGCAGCAGCGGGGCCGCATCCAGGGTGCCGGAGACCGACTCCGAGTAGGCGCGCACCAGCCCCCCGGCGCCCAGCAGGATCCCGCCGAAGTAGCGCACCACCACCGCAACGATGTCCGACAGATCGGTGACACCCGGCGCGGTTTCGCGCTTCGCCAGCGCGTCGAGCATCGGGATGCCGGCGGTGCCCGAGGGCTCGCCGTCGTCGTTGCTGCGCATCGCGGTGCGGTCGGGGCCCAGGATGAAGGCGCTGCAATGGTGGCGCGCGTCGAAGTGCTTCTTGCGCAGCTCGGCCACCAGGGCGCGGGCCTCGGCCTCGGATTCGACCCGGCGCAGGTAGGTGATGAAGCGCGAGCGCTTGATCTCCAGCTCGCGGACGAAGTCGCCGTCCACCGTCGTGTAGGCCGTCGCCACAGAATCGTTGTCCATTACCGATCCAGTCTAGTCAATCGGCGCCGGGGCTTCTCGCTCCCGGGCATTGTCGGTAAAGGTGCGCGGTGGAAGAATCGGTGCGGGGGACCGGAAGCCGAATTGGGGCGGGAAAAAGTGCTGCGACTGAGTCTGCTGGGCGAGCAACGCCTCACCCGCCGGGGCACCGACCTGGCGGCGGGCGGGTCGCGGGCAGTGGAGCTGCTGGCCTACCTGGTCCTGCACCCCGGGATCCAGGTGCCCCGGGCGGTGCTTGCCGGGACCTTCTGGCCCGACACCCCGCAGCCGCAGGCCATGACCAACCTGCGCCGCGAACTGCACAACCTGCGCCTGCTGCTGGGCGGCATCGAGGTCCTTGGCGCGTCCGACGGCGCCATCGGCTGGGTGCCGCGGGCGGGGCTGGGCGTGGACGTGCACGTCTTTTCCACCGAGCGGGCCGCGGCGCTGCTGGCGGCGCAAGCGCACGACCCTGCCGGTTTCCTGGCACATGCGCAGGCCGCGCTGCGGCAGTACCGGGGGGATTTGATGCCGGGGAACTACTCCGACTGGGTGCCCGAGCCGCGGGAGCGGATCCTGCGGGAATGCACTTCCCTGTGCGACGCGACCGCCGCGGCACTGAGCTCGGCGGGCGAGGGGCAGGCGGCACTGGAGGTGGCAGGGCGGCGGGTCACCATCCAGCCGCTGGAAGAGGTCGGGCACCGGGGGCTGATCCGCGCCCACCTGGCGCTCGGGGACCGGCCCGCGGCGCTGCACGCCTTCCGCCGCTGCGCCGAGGTCCTCGAGGGCGAGCTGGGCGTGTTGCCCGCGGCCGAGACCCGCGCGTTGCTGGGCATGGCGGTGCCGTCCCGGGGCGAACGCCTGGCGAACAGGGGCGCGCCTAGCGTGGGCACCGGCACCGAAACCCACACCGCCACGGGAGGCAAGACCATGGAAGAGCAAAGCACGAGCGCCACGGGAGCGCAGGAACTTTTTGCCCCGCTGCGCGCATCCCTGCGCGGGACACTGTCCCTGCCGCAGGATCCGGGGTACGACGCGGCACGCGCCGTCTACAACGGGATGGTCGACCACCGCCCGGCCGCGATTGCCCGGGTCGCGGACACCGCGGACATCATCGCCTGCGTCAACTTCGCCCGCACCAACCAGCTGGAACCGGCGGTGCGCGGCGGCGGCCACCAGGCCTCCGGCATGTCCGTGGCCGACGGCTCGCTGGTCATCGACCTCGGCGCCCTGCGCTCCACGACCGTCGACCCGGCGGCCCGCACCGTGCGGGTGGACGGCGGCGCCGTCTGGGGCGATGTCGACCACGCGACCGTGGCCTTCGGGATGGCGGTGCCCAGCGGGTTCATCGCCTCCACCGGGGTCGGCGGGCTGGCCCTGGGCGGCGGCATCGGCTACCTCACCCGGCGCTATGGGCTGACCGTTGACAACCTGCTGGCCGCCGACGTGGTGCTGGCCGACGGAACGCTGGTGAAGGCCGACGAGGCGCACAACGCCGACCTGTTCTGGGCTTTGCGCGGCGGCGGCGGGAACTTCGGCATCGTCACCTCCTTCACCTTCCGCATGAACGAGATCGGCGAGCACGGGACGATCATCGGCGGGCCGGTGTTCTACGACCTGGCCGACACGCCCGCGGTGATGCGCTGGTACCGGGAACTGCTGCCCGCCCTTCCCGAGGAGCTCTCCGGCTGGTTCGGCCTGCTCACCATCCCGCCGGCCCCGCCCTTCCCCGAGGAGCTCTGGGGCCGGAAGGTCTGCGGCATCATCTGGTGCTACACCGGGGCCCACGAGATGGCCGAGAAGGTGCTGGCCCCGGTGCGCGGGTTCGGGTCCCCGCTGGTGGTTGGCCTGGCCCCCATGCCGTTCGACGCCCTGCAGCGGACCTTCGACCCGCTCTTCCCGGCCGGCCTGCAGTGGTACTGGCGCGCGGACTTCGTCAAGGAGATCTCCGACGCCGCCATCGGGATCCACGCCAGGTACGGGGCGGCGCTGCCCACCGGGTACTCGACCATGCACCTGTACCCGATCGACGGGGCAGCCGCCAGGGTTCCCGCCGATGCCACCGCCTTCGCCTACCGGGACGGCGGCTGGGCGGGGGTGATCGTGGGGGTCGACCCCGATGCGGCCAACGCGGAACTCATCACCGCATGGACCAAGTCCTACTACGACGAGCTGCACCCCACCACGGCCGGCGGGGCCTACGTGAACTTCATGATGGAGGAGGGCACCGACCGGATCCGCGCCTCCTACCTGCACAACTACGACCGTCTGGCCCGCGTCAAGGCACAATACGACCCGGCGAACCTGTTCCACCACAACCAAAACATCGCCCCCGCGACTGTAGGCTAGGTGCATGCTCAATGTTGGTCTGACAGGCGGAATCGCCGCCGGTAAATCCGCCGTGGCGCGCCGGCTGGTGGAGCTCGGCGCCGTGCTCATCGACGCCGACGCGATTGCCCGCGCCGTTCTGGAGCCCGGGACCCCGGGACTGGCGGAGGTCGTTGCCGCCTTCGGCCCCGGCATCCTGGACGATGCCGGGGCCCTGGACCGCCCGGCGCTCGGGGCGCTGGTCTTTGCCGACGAGTCCAAGCGCCAGGTGCTGAACTCCATCGTCCACCCGCGCGTGCGCGCAGAGGCGGAACGGCTGCGCGCCGCCGCCGCGGGCGATGCCGTCGTGGTCCAGGACATCCCGCTGCTGGTCGAGAGCGGACAGGCAGGCAACTTCGATGTGGTCCTCGTGGTCGCCGCCCCGCAGGCCGAGCGCCTGCGCCGCATGGTCGAAGACCGCGGGATGGCCGAGGCCGACGCCCGGGCCCGCATTGCCGCGCAGGCCACCGACGAGCAGCGTGCGGCAGTCGCCGACGTGGTCATCAACAATTCCGGCACGCTCGAAGAGCTGCGCCAACGCGTCAACGAAATCTGGGAGACCCACATTGCCCCATCCACCAGCCATGCCCGCTGAGAACGCCGAGCACGAGGGGGCCAGGGAGGAACTGGCGGCGCTGCTGGCGGCCGAAATGGCCAAGGCCCGCACCGAGATGCGCGTGATCCGCGGATTGTGGGTGCTTGCGGCAATCACCCTGGCCGCGGCCGTGGTGCTCTGGCTCCTCTTCGGCGGGCGCGACCAGTTCATCGCCCGCGCCTCGGGCTACGACGCGCAGGTGCTGCTCCCGGCCTGGCTGGCCCTTGCCGGGCTGCTCGCCGCCTCGGCCGCAACCGTGCTGTTCATGGTCCGGCTGATGCGCGGCGCCCTGGGCAACATCGTGGAGAAACAGGCCCGCAAGTGAACACCGCCATGGTCGCCGAGTCATTCCTCCGGCACGCACCCGCCGACGGGTCGGCGCCCCACCTGGTGAGCATCCAGCGCGACCCCGAACGCGCAGCGGCGCTTGAAGGCACCATCGGATCCATCCAGCTGCGCTACCACTCGCTGCAGCTGGTCCCCGTGGACCTTCTCGACGACCTGCCCGGGACCTGGCACGCGCTGCTGGACACCGTCGAGGGTTTCCTGGCCGACGGCCTGGCCGAGGCGCGCTACCCGTCCATCGATGCCGGGTTCCGGCTGGAGGCAAGCGGCGGCGTCGCCAAGTTCACCGCCGGGAAGGTGCGCCACATCGTGGACGCCGGCGAGCTCATCGACGGCATCCTGGGCGGGGCGGCCGACTACTTCGGCTTCGCCTCGGGCGCGCCGGACGCTGCCATCGCCCGCATCGGCCGGCTGCGTGCGCGGGCCGCCGCTGCCGGTCTTTCAGCCTGAGGCGAGAGCGCGGGCATAGCGGGGGTGCCAGGGCGTAGCCTAGATACATGAGTCTTGCGCAGCAGATCAACCGCGTCGTCGCCCCCTTCGAGGTCATCAGCGAGTTCAAGCCCGCCGGCGACCAGCCCGCTGCCATCAAGGAGCTGACCGGCCGCATCAAGGCGGGGGAGAAGGACGTGGTGCTCCTCGGCGCCACCGGCACCGGCAAGTCGGCGACCACGGCCTGGCTCATCGAGCAGGTGCAGCGCCCCACCCTGGTGATGGTGCAGAACAAGACGCTGGCCGCGCAGCTGGCCAACGAGTTCCGCGAGCTGCTGCCCAACAACGCCGTGGAGTACTTCGTCTCCTACTACGACTACTACCAGCCCGAGGCCTACGTCCCGCAGACCGACACCTTCATCGAGAAGGACTCCTCCATCAACGAGGAGGTCGAGCGGTTGCGCCACTCGGCCACCAACGCGCTGCTCACGCGCCGCGATGTCATCGTGGTCGCCACGGTCTCCTGCATCTACGGCCTGGGCACCCCCGAGGAGTACGTGGCGGGCATGGTCACCCTGAGGAAGGGTGCCGAGCTGAACCGCGACACGCTGCTGCGCAAGTTCGTCTCCATGCAATACGCGCGCAACGACATGGACTTCCACCGCGGCACCTTCCGGGTGCGCGGGGACACCGTGGAGATCATCCCGATGTACGAGGAGCAGGCGCTGCGCATCGAGTTCTTCGGCGACGAGATCGAGTCGATCCACACGCTGCACCCGGTCACCGGCGAGGTGATCCGCGAGGAGAACGAGATGTACGTGTTCCCGGCCAGCCACTACGTGGCGGGCGCCGACCGGATGAACCGCGCCATCAAGGACATCGAGGACGAGCTGCAGCAGCGCCTGTCCACCCTGGAGACCCAGAACAAGTTGGTGGAGGCCCAGCGCCTGCGCATGCGCACCACCTACGACCTGGAGATGATGGAGCAGATGGGCTTCTGCAACGGCATCGAGAACTACTCGAGGCACATCGACGACCGTGCCGCCGGCACCGCCCCGCACTGCCTCATCGACTACTTCCCCGACGACTTCCTGCTGGTCATCGACGAATCGCACGTCACCGTCCCGCAGATCGGTGCCATGTACGAGGGGGACATGTCGCGCAAGCGCACCCTGGTGGAACACGGCTTCCGGCTGCCCTCGGCCATGGACAACCGGCCGCTGAAGTGGGACGAGTTCCTCGAGCGCATCGGACAGACCGTGTACCTCTCGGCGACCCCGGGCAAGTACGAGCTGGGCAAGGCCGACGGCGTGGTCCAGCAGATCATCCGCCCCACCGGCCTGATCGACCCGGAGATCATCGTCAAGCCCACCAAGGGGCAGATCGACGATTTGCTCGACGAGATCCGCGCGCGCGTGGAGCGCAACGAGCGCATCCTGGTCACCACGCTGACCAAGCGGATGGCCGAGGACCTCACCGACTACTTCACCGAACACGGGGTGCGGGTCCAGTACCTGCACTCGGACGTCGACACGCTGCGCCGCGTGGAGCTGCTGCGCGAGCTGCGCATGGGCCTGTTCGACGTGCTGGTGGGCATCAACCTGCTGCGCGAGGGCCTTGACCTGCCCGAGGTCTCGCTCGTGGCGATCCTGGACGCGGACAAGCAGGGTTTCCTGCGCTCGGCGACCTCGCTGATCCAGACCATCGGCCGCGCCGCGCGTAACGTCGACGGCCAGGTCCACATGTACGCGGACAAGATCACCGACGCCATGGCCCAGGCCATCGAGGAGACCAACCGCCGCCGCGAGGTGCAGCAGAAGTACAACCTGGACCACGGCGTGGACCCGCAGCCGCTGCGCAAGAAGATCGCCGACATCACCGATTCGCTGGCCCGCGAGGACGCCGACACGCAGGAGCTGCTGAACAACCAGCGCCTGGCCAAGACCGCCAAGCGCTCGGCCGCCGGCACCAAGAAGGCCCACGAGACGGTCCGCGCCGACGGCCTTGCAGCGGCCCCGGCGGAGAACCTGGTGGACATGATCGAGCAGATGACCGAGCAGATGCACGCCGCGGCGGCCGAGCTGCACTTCGAGGTCGCGGCCCGGCTGCGCGACGAGGTCTCGGAGCTGAAGAAGGAACTGCGGCAGATGAAGAACGCCGGCCACGCGTAGGGGGCGTTCACGGGACTGAAACATGGATACGTTAGACTGGTTGCAGCGTAGGGGAGTATCCCACTTGTGCTGTGATCGTCAACACGCGGGGCAACGATGCCCCGCCGGGCGCAGCAGCCGACCCAATCTGAACGGGCGGCGGAGAGACTTGCGGTAATTCCACGTACCCCGTTTTGAAAGGCCCCACATTGGGAAACCACGGCTTGTCGCTGCAGTTTGAGATTATTTCGCTCTCTGCATTGTGCATCATTCTTCTGCTTGACCTGCTTTACGTGGTCAAGAAACCACACGAACCCTCGATGAAGGAATCCGGCCTCTGGGTCGGTTTCTATGTCACCCTGGCACTGATCTTCGGCGCCGTGGTCTGGTGGCAGGCGGGCCCGGACATCGGCCAGCAGTTCATTGCCGGCTGGGTGACCGAATACTCGCTGAGCATCGACAACCTCTTCGTGTTCATCATCATCATGGCCCGCTTCTCGGTGCCGCGTAAATACCAGCAGGAAGTGTTGATGTTCGGCATCATCATCGCCCTGATCCTGCGCGGCATCTTCATCATCCTCGGTGCCGCTGTCATCGAAAACTATTCGTGGGTCTTCTACATCTTCGGTGCGTTCCTGCTCTGGACCGCCTGGAAGCAGGCCACCGACGACGGCGAGGACGAGTCCGAGGGCGCCAACAACGGCCTGGTCTACAAGCTGACCAAGAACCTGCCGATCTCCAAGGACTACGACGGCAACAAGCTGCGCACCACGATCGACGGCAAGAAGATGTTCACCCCGATGGTCATGGTCTTCGTGACCATCGGCATGACCGACCTGCTTTTCGCCGTGGACTCGATCCCCGCGATCTTCGGCCTGACCCAGTCCCCGTTCATCGTCTTCACCGCGAACCTGTTCGCGCTGATGGGCCTGCGCCAGCTGTACTTCCTGCTCGGCGGCCTGATGGACCGCTTGATCTACCTCAAGCACGCGCTGTCGATCATCCTGGCCTTCATCGGCATCAAGCTGGTCTTCCACGCGATGCACGTGAACGAACTCTCGTTCATCAACGGCGGCCGCCACATCGAGTGGGTTCCGGACATCTCGATCACCGTCTCGCTGGTGGTCATCCTGGGCACCATCGTGGTTGCCACGGCAGCCTCGCTGCTTTCCCCGGCAGGCCGCCGCGCCGCCGAGGAGCACAAGGCCACGAAGGCGGCACAGGCCGCCGAAGCGGAGCAGGTCGGCAAGGGCGAGTAGCCTTCCGGCCCCACCCTTCACTGCGCGCCCGTCGGGGCCCGGCTTCCACCACGGAAGCCGGGCCCCGACGGCCGTTAAGCCGGACCGGGCATTGGTAGGCTGGGGCGCGTGAACACTTCCCCGATCCCCGCAGCCGTCCACGTCGCGCCCGAGCGGGCGCGCGCCCAGCGCCGCACCGTGGCGGCCCTCTCCGCCTCCCAGCTGCTCAGCGGCGTGGGCAACGGCGCGGGGCTGGCCATCGGCTCGCTGATGGCCGTGGAGCTGACCGGGTCCAATGCCTTTGCCGGGGCGGCGACCACCGCGATCTCCGTCGCCGGCGCGCTCAGTGCGCTGCCGCTGGCCGCCCTTGCCGTGAAGCGCGGACGCCGCGTGGCGCTGTCCTTCGGCTACTTCCTGGCCGCGCTGGGTGCCGTCGGCATGATGTTGGCGCCGGTGTTGCAGAGCTTTGCGGTGCTGATGCTCGGGGCGGCGCTGCTGGGCGTGGGGTCCGCGGCAAACCTGCAGGCCCGCTTCGCCGCGACCGACCTGGCCGACGACGCGACCCGCGGGCGCGACCTGGGCCTGGTGGTCTGGGCCATCACCATCGGCGCGGTGGCCGGCCCGAACCTCATCGGCCCCGGCGCGGTGCTGGGCGCCGGGCTGGGGCTGCCGGCGATGAGCGGGCCGTTCCTCTTTTCCCTGGCCGGCATGGCGCTGGCCATCCTGGTGCTGAACATCGGGCTGCGCCCGGACCCCATCGACCTGGCGCGCGTCTGGGAGGCCGCCGACGGCGTCGCCCCGCACGCACCTGCCGTGGGGCGGCGCCGCGGTTCGCTGGCCACCGGGCTGGTGGCCGTGCGGGCCTCTCCCGGGGCCGCCCTGGGCATCTCCACCATCGTGGTGGCGCACCTGGTGATGGTCGGGGTCATGTCGATGACCCCGGTGCACCTCAAGGACCTTGCGGCCATCCCGGGACACGAGATGCACGGCGGGACCGCCGACATCCTGGTCGTCATCGGGTTCGTGATCTCGCTGCACATCGCCGGCATGTATGCGCTCTCACCGCTCGTCGGCTCGCTGGCCGATAGGATCGGGCAGCCGCGGATGATGCTGGCGGGCCAGGGCGTGCTGGTGGCGGCGGTGCTGGTGGCCGGGCTGGGCGCCGACTCGCGTGCCGCGGTCACCACCGGGCTGGTGTTGCTGGGCCTGGGCTGGTCCATGTGCACGGTGTCCGGTTCCGCGTTCCTGGCCTCGCGGGTCGATCGCGGCCGCCGGGTGCTGGTACAGGGCGTCTCGGACACCCTGATGGGTGCCGCCGGGGCGCTGGGTGCCGCCGGCTCCGGACTGCTGCTGGCCTGGCTGGGCTACGCCGGGCTCGGCTACCTCTGCCTGGCCTTCATCGTGGTGGTTGCCGCCTTCTGCCTGCGCGAGGTCCTGCGCCCCTAGGCGCGGACGGGCGTTTCCTCGTTGGCCATCCCCAGCAGCTTCGCGAAGATCATGGCGCCCTCGTCGCCGATCCCGTCGTGGTGGAATTCGTCGGTTTCCCACACGCGCATGTTGCCCACCGCGGCGGCGGTTTCCAGCGACAGGTCCCGGTCCACGTACACGTCGTGGGTGTAGACGGCCGCCGCGACGGGCACGGTGTTGGCAGCAAGCACCTCGGGGTCGTAGAGCGGTTCCCAGCCCTCGTGCTCGGCCAGGACCCGCGCGGTTTCCTCCAGCGGGCGCAGCACCGGGTCCGCGTCGAAGTACCAGCGGTACACCATTTCCCCGGTCAGCAGCGGAGGAGCTGCGTCGGGGGAGAATGCCGGGAACTCGGCCAGCACGCGTTCGGCGGCCCAGTTGGTGGCGGACCCCTGGGCGTAGATCGACTCGTGCAGCAGCGCGTAAAGCGGGTTCGCGGCCCGGTCGGCCTGTTCGGCGATCGTCGCCAGGAAGGTGTCCGAGAGCCGCCTGCCGCCCGGGGTGTCGATGAAGGCGCCCTCGAAGACGTGGTGCAGCGCATGCACCCGGGTGTTGCCGCCCAGGAACTGGCCGAGCATTTGCACCAGCGGCACGGTCAGCGCCCGGCCACCGGGCAGGTGCTCCTCGGTGTGGGCCAGGTGCTCCACGATCTCACCCAGCACCCGGCGGTCGCGCGGGTACCAGTCGAAGTATTCCGCGTTGCGCTCGGCCATGCGCCGGTAGGTCGCCCGGTAGACGGTGTCCGCGTCGGCCCCCAGCGAGGCCAGCCCGCCGGTGACCAGTGCGCGGTCCAGCGACGCCGGGGCCAGCGACAGGTAGGTCAGCGTGCAGAAGCCGCCGTAGCTCTGCCCGAAGGTGCTCCAGGAGGAGATCCCCAGCTCGCGGCGGATCGCCTCGGCGTCGCGCACGATCGAGTCGGCGCGGAAGTGCGTGAGGTAGGCGGCCTGGGCCGCGGCGTCCCCGCGCAGCGGCAGGGACTGCCGGTTTGCCGGGGTGCTCAGGCCGGTGCCGCGCTGGTCAAGCAGCAGGATCCGGAAGGTCTTGGCGGCCTCGGCCATCCAGCCGGTGAGGGATGCCGGGCGCGGGGACTTCCCGCCCGGCCCGCCCTGCAGGAAGAGCAGCCAGGGCAGCGCCGAGGGGTCCTCGTGCGCGGTGGAGGAGATCTCACGCGCGAAGACCGTGAGGGTTTCACCCTCCGGGCGCGCATGGTCCAGCGGGAGCTCGAAGAAGTGCTCGGTGCTCCGCATCCCGCGGAAGACGTGGGTGGTGCTCATGCCGGGTTCCCCAGTTCGGCCAGGGCGGCCCCCTCGAGCCGGCGCACCGTCCAGCCGTCCATGGAACCGGCGCCGAGCGAGTCGTAGAAGCCGATCGCGGGGGAGTTCCAGTCCAGCACGCTCCATTCCACGCGCCGGTAGCCGCGCTGAACCGCGATCTGCGCCAGGGTGGCCAGCAGCGCCTTCCCGTGTCCGGCGCCGCGCTCGGATTCGCGGACGTACAGGTCCTCCAGGTGGATCCCGTGGGTGCCTTCCCAGGTCGAATACGTCAGGAACCACAGGGCGAAGCCGAGCACCATTCCGTGCTCCTCGACCACGTGGGCATACACCTGGGGCTCGGGGCCGAAGAGGTGGGCAACGAGGCCGGCCTCGGTGTTCCTCACCGCGTCGGGCTCGCGCTCAAAGATGGCCAATTCGTGGATCAGATCCAGGATTGCGGCGGCGTCGGAGGGCTGTGCTGGGCGAATCAGAGGCATGTGACCAAGCCTACCGGGAGCCAAAGCGTGCCGTGAATCCAACGCGTGGGTGCGCGCCCCTAATGTAGGGGGCGATCGAGAAGCAAGAACAAAAGCAAGGACGGCACCAAGCAATATGATGGGCGGCCACCACGCGGCCACCGGCGCAGCAGCCTGGATCGCGTTGACCACGAATTTCATGCTCCCCACCGGGAGCCTCCCCGAGCACCTTCCCTGGCTTCCCGGGGCCATCCCGCTGGGCTTCGGCCTGCTGGAACAGAGCCCGATAGCCGGGGTGGCCGGCGCGATGGTCTGCGCCGGGGCGGCGCTGCTGCCCGACGCAGACCACCGCCGGGCCACGATCGCGCACTCGCTGCCGCCGGTGTCCAACGCGATCTGCGCCGGCATCGGCGAGGTTTCCGGCGGGCACCGCAACGGCACGCACTCGCTGCTGGGCATCGCGGCGTTCACGTTCATGGCGTGGGTGTTGGGGCTGTGGACCATGGAGACCGCCCGCTTCGGGTTGATCTACCCGGGTGCCGGGTTGCTGGCGGTGCTGCTGGTCTCCTTCGCGCTGAAGGCCCTGAAGTTCATTCCCGACACCATGGCGAAGCTGCCGTGGCTGATCTCCGTCCCGGCAGGGATCTTCGTCGCGGTGTTCTCTCCGGACGAACAGAACTGGCTGGTGATCGCGGTGGCCGTGGGCTGCGCGGTGCACATCGCCGGGGACATGCTCACCGTCGGCGGCTGCAACCTGATCTGGCCGGTGCGGATCCGTTCGCCGCGCCTCATCCGCCGCCTGCCGCTGCTCAAGGACGTGTGGAAGCCCGGCGGACGCATTGCCATCCCGGTGCTGGGGCGGGCCGGGTCTGTGCGCGAGTGGCTGCTCTGCGTGCCCGTCTCCGCGTACGCGCTGGCGGGGCTGGTGGTGCCGATCGTGCTGCTGGCCCGCAACCAGGTGCTGCCGATGACCAAGCTGCTGGGCTTCTAGGCACACGGGATGCGCCCGCCGGAATCATCCGGCGGGCGCATTTGTCTCTGCGGAACCTAGTCCTGGCGTCCCACGCCGGTCACGGTGATGACCGGGTATCCCGCCTCGTCGGAGTCCGCGAGGTTCACCGTCGCGTCGATGCCCCAGTCATGGTGCCCGGCCGGGTCCGCGAAGACCTGGCGCACCTTCCACGACTCCTTGGACGGGGTGATCAGCAAGAGGTTGGGTCCGCGGCCGCCGGGGCCGTCGTCGATGTCCTCGTGCTCCTCGAAGTACGCGTCCATGGCGTCGGCCCACTGGTCGGCGCCGAAGCCGCTGTGCCCGTCCAGCTCGGCCAGCGCCCCGTCCTGTTCGTCGGCGAAGAGCTTGACGCGGCGGAACATCTCGTTGCGCACCATCACACGGAAGGCGCGCTCGTTGGAGGTCAGGCGCTCGGGGGCCGGCGGGATGATCTCGGCGTCGGGCTCGTGGAGCACCCCGTTGGCCAGTTCCTCCCATTCGTCCAGCAGCGAGGAGTCGATCTGGCGGATCAGTTCCCCGAGCCATTCGATGAGGTCCTCGAGGTCCTCGCGCAGCGCGTCCTGCGGCACGGTCTGGCGCAGCGCCTTGAAGGCGTCGGTGAGGTAGCGCAGCAGCACGCCCTCGGAGCGGGCCAGCGAGTAGAACTGCACGTATTCGCTGAAGCTCATGGCGCGCTCGTACATGTCCCTGACCACCGACTTGGGGGCCACCTCGAAGTCGCCGAGCCAGGGGGCGCCGGCGCGGTACTGCTCAAACGCGTTGCCCAGCACCTCGGCCAGCGGCTGCGGGTAGCTGACCTCCTCGAGCGCCGCCATGCGGTCGTTGTACTCCATGCCCTCGGCCTTCATCGCGGCGATCGCCTCGCCGCGGGCCTTCTTCTCCTGGGCCGAAAGAACCTGGCGCGGCTTTTCCAGCGTCGCCTCGATGACCGAGACCACGTCCAGCGCATAGCCGGGGGACTCGGCGTCGAAGAGCTCCAGGGCGGCCAGCGCGAACGGGGACAGCGGCTGGTTCAGCGCGAAGTTCTCCTGCAGGTGCACCGTGAGCGCCAGCATGTTCCCGTGCTTGTCGGGGTGTTCGAGGCGCTCGACGACGCCGGTGGCCAGCAGCTCGCGCAGGATGCCCAGCGCCTTGCGCTGCAGGGCGCGTTGGCGCACGGGCGGCTCGTGGTTCTCGGTGAGCAGCCGCCGGGCCGCGGCGAAGGAGTCGCCCTCGCGCGCCAGCAGGTTCAGCAGGATCGAGTGGGTCACGGCGAAGGAGGAGTTCAGCGTCTCGGGGGTGGATTCGATGATCCGCTCATAGGTCTTCTCGCCCCAGGTCACGAAGCCCTGCGGCGGTTTCTTCTTGACCACCTGGCGGATCTTCTTGGAGTCGTCGCCGAACTTCGCGACCGCCTTCTCCATGGCCTTCTTGTTCTCGATGGAGTGCTCGGGCGCCTGCACGACGACGGTCCCGGCGGTGTCGAACCCGGCGCGGCCCGCGCGTCCGGCGATCTGGTGGAACTCGCGGGCGTTGAGGATGCGGGTGCGCACCCCGTCATACTTGGACAGCGCGGTGATCAGCACCGTGCGGATGGGCACGTTGATGCCCACGCCCAGGGTGTCGGTGCCGCAGATGACCTTGAGCAGGCCGGCCTGGGCCAGCTGCTCTACCAGCCGCCGGTACTTGGGCAGCATGCCGGCGTGGTGCACGCCGATGCCGTGGCGGACCAGCCGGTTCAGCGTCTTGCCGAAGCCCGGGGCGAACCTGAATCCGGCGATGAGTTCGGAGATCCTGTCCTTTTCCTCGCGGGTGCACACGTTGATGCTCATCAGCCCGCTGGCCCGGTCGATGGCCTCGAGCTGGCTGAAGTGCACCACGTAGATCGGCACCTGCTTGGTCGAGAGCAGCTCCTCGATGGCTTCCTGCACCGGGTCCTGCGAGTAGTAGTAGTGCAGGGGGATGGGGCGCTCGGCGTGCGCGACGGTGGTGGTTTCGCGCCCGGTGCGCAGCGTCAGCTCGTCCTCGAACCTGCCCACGTCGCCCAGGGTGGCGCTCATGATGAGGAATTGCGCCTGGGGCAGTTCCAGCAGCGGCACCTGCCAGGCCCAGCCGCGCTGCGGGTCGGAGTAGAAGTGGAACTCGTCCATCACCACGGGCCCCAGGTCGGCGTTCTTGCCCTCGCGCAGGGCGATGTTGGCGAGGATCTCGGCGGTGCAGCAGATGATCGGGGCATCCTGGTTCACCGAGGAGTCGCCGGTGACCATGCCGACGTTCTCCGCGCCAAAGATCTTGCACAGGTCGAAGAACTTCTCCGAGACCAGCGCCTTGATCGGGGCCGTGTAGTAGCTGCGCTCCCCGCGTGCCAGCGCGTGGAAGTGCGCGGCGACCGCAACCAACGACTTGCCGGATCCCGTGGGGGTGGCCAGGATGACGTTGTTGCCGGCCACGAATTCCATCACGGCCTCGTCCTGCGCCGGGTAGAGCCCGATGCCGCGGTCCTCCACCCATTTGATGAAGGCTTCGTAGGTCGATTCGGCGGTGGCACCGCGTGGGGGAGTGTTGGGCAGCAACTCGGTAAGTTTCATGATGTGTCCAAGACTATCGGTTTACGTGGGCCTTTCCGCCTACGCTGTGGTTATGAAATGGGACCCGAACAAGTACGTGCAGTTCGCCGATCACCGAGATCGTCCGTTTTACGATCTGACGGCCCGCATCACCGCCGCGACACCGCAGCTGGTGGTGGACATGGGGTGCGGTCCCGGACCGCTGACCCATTCCCTGGCCGAGCGCTGGCCGGACGCCCGCGTGGTGGGCCTGGACTCGTCGGTGGAAATGATCGAGCGGGCGCGCGCCAAGCACCATGCGGAGAACCTCTCCTTTGAATCCGCCGACGCGACGCAGTGGATGCCCGAGCCCGAAACCGACGTACTGGTCTCCAACGCCATGCTCCAATGGATTCCCGAACACCGGCAGTTGATCGCCCGCTGGCTGGAGGCGCTGGCCCCGGGGGCGTGGTTTGCCGCGCAGGTCCCGGGCAACTTCCATTCTCCCTCGCACACGCTGATGAGGCAGCTCGCGGATTCGGAGCGCTGGGCGCCGCAACTGTCCGGCGTGCTGCGGCACGACGACGCGTCGGGGGAACCCTCGGACTACCTGAAGATCCTGCTGGATGCCGGGTTTGAACCAGACGTCTGGGAGACCACCTACGGGCAGATCCTCTCCGGACCGGACCCCGTGCTGGAGTGGGTCCGCGGCACCGCGCTGCGGCCTGTGCTGGCCCGGCTCAGCGAGAAAGACGCCGCCGAATTCGAGACCCAGTATGGAGATTTGGTCGGCGAGGCGTATCCGGCCGTTGACGACCATCGTGGCGGAAGCATCACGCTCTTTCCCTTCCGTCGCATCTTCATGGTGGGCCGCAAGCGCTAGATTGCCCCAATGGCAGTGCCCTCTCATAGGGTGGGGGCATGCGAAGAAAGCTCTTGCCTGCGCTCGCCGTGGCCACCTTGATGCTCGGTGCCTGTGCGGGCCCATCCGCTGACGAATTCCGCCAGCGCGATGTCCAAGGAAACACCGCCTGCATCCACTTTGGCAGCGGGTACACGGACGACGGAAACGTAGGACGCGCCAATATGGCCAAGGCAGCGGAACATGGTGCTGCGTCGTCAACGGAGTCGATTCGAGCGGCGGTATCCACGGATGCCGCCGGAGTCCCGGTCATCACAGAAGAGGAATCATTCAAGAGCGCGTGTGAAGCGCAGGGGATGCGCTTCAGGTAAACAGGACGTCCAACGTGCGTCGCCGCACGCTGCCCAAGGTGGATTTTTGATCCCGGGTTGACATGGATTTTTGGGAGCCAGAAAATTCATCAAGCTCTTCACAATCACCTCCAGCAGGCGTATAGTAGTAAATATGTTCGAAGAGTGCGAAAGCTACTTGTCGAACCCGAGCTCGCTCTCCGCCGAGGCCGCCGGGGAAATACTCCTTGGCCACCGCCATATACCCGTAGGCATGGAAATGCCCGCCAGGGAACGCGCGTTGGCGCAAAGGCCCGGTGACGAATACGTAGATTTCATCGATGACGTTGGCGTTGCCATGACTCTCCTGCCGCAAAATGTGGGAGAGCAGGTCAGGGTGGCGCGGATTTCGGCACTCGAAAGGGCCAAGTCGGCAATCTGCGCGGCCCAGGCCAAGGAAGCCTACGGGCTCGAGCAGGACATCATTGCCCGGCATGAGGACGAGGGCATCTACAAGGAAAACCCGAACCGCGGTGCAGGCGCCGAAGTAGCACTGGCTCGCAAGGCCGCACAACGCCTGGGGTCGAGCTTCATCTCCTACTCGAAATCCATGATCGAGCACATGCCCTATACCTACAACGCCCTGGAACGCGGAGAACTCAACGAAGATCGGGCCATGCTCCTGGTGCGCGAAACGAACCAGTTGGACCCCGGCGTCCGCGAAATCATAGACCGGGAAATCGCCGGTGAGCGCGGGGCGTTGGAAGGCGTAGGCGACAAGCAACTGCTGGCTCGGGCCAAGAAGGAAGTTCTGGCGTTCGACAACAGCAAAGACATGAACAACCACGCCGACGCGATGAACAAGCGACGCATATCCGTAACGCCCACCCCCGACGGGATGATGCGAGTGAGCGGCCTGCTCCCGGTGATTCAAGGCGTCGCATTCCAGGAGGCGTTGAGCAAGGAGGCCGCCAGGCTCCGCTCGACAAATGACGAGCGCACCGATGCGCAGGTCATGGCCGACACCGTCGTGGAGCGTGTCACCGGGCAGGAACTGGCCTCGCGCCCGCCACTGATGATTCACGTCGTTATGACGGACCGATCCCTACTTGCCGGTGATGGGGAGCCGGCGTTCATCAAAGGCTACGGGACTGTATCCGCAGCATACTCACGTTGGTTGATCGCTGGTGACCGCACCGGTCCTGACGGTGAAAACGAAGCCGAAGCCTGGGTCCGACGCCTCTATACGGCGCCGGTCAGCGGTCAGCTGGTGGCCATGGAGTCGGAGGCGCGGATTCTTCCGCAGAAACTCAAGGACTTGATTTCTGTACGTGATCAATTCTGCCGCACGCCCTATTGCGACGCTCCGATTCGCCACTATGACCACGTTTACCAAGTGGCCAGGGGCGGAGAGACGACGGAAGTCAATGGCGATGGCCGATGCGTTCGGTGCAACCACACGAAGGAAACATCCGGTTGGGAAGAATTCGTGATTCTGGGTCCCCGGCACACGATCCTGATAAAAACGCCCAGTGGGCAGATGTACCGAGCCATGGCCCCGCCGTTGCCGGGGACACCGGAATCACCTCCGCCTGGCTCGACCGACAGTGTTGTGACTACCGGCCTCTAGCGCGCCATTCCTCCAGGCTTGGCCGCTCCGCACCCAACGTCGTCGTGGCCCCGTGACCCGGAAGCACCAGGGCCTCATCGGGATACTGCTCGAAGAGCCGCGTGGTTACGTCATCAAGCAACGAAGTGAAGCGCTGGGGATCGTTTTCGGTGTTTCCCACACCGCCCGGGAACAGCGAGTCGCCACTGAAGATCACCGTGGTACCTCCGCTGTCGCGAAGTGCATAGGCGATGGATCCGGGAGTATGGCCACGCAGGTGCACGCACTCCATGATCGTCGTCCCCACCGTTACCGTGTCGCCGTGATTGAGCGGAACGTCAATGGCCACATCGGCACCGTCCGCAATTCCCTTAACGTCCTCAGTACCCGCATAGGTCTTGGCCCCGGTGCGCTCCGCGTACTCATGCAGCGCCCTGACGTGGTCCCAATGCTGGTGGGTCGTGGCAATGCCCTCAAGCTTCGTGGCAACCCCTGCATCGGAGGAAGCCGACTCGACCAGGCGGTCGATGGCCGGCACATCGTCGGCGGCATCAATCAACAGCTGCGAGCCGTCACCCTTCGATGTCACCAGGTAAATGTTGTTGGCCATTTCGGAGACGCTCACGGACCGTACGGTAACGTCGGTGAGGTCAAGGAAGAATTCACTCATGACAACACCTTACGTGGCGCGTCCATGGCCGCGCGATAGTCTAAAAACCAAGGCCTTGCCCCCAGTATCTACGAAGGACGGCTCGCATGGATAGCAACCCACTGGCATTCATCACTCTCGACGGCACCGACAAAATGCCGCCCTACCAACAAGTCAGGCAGCAGATCCTGGTCGCCATCTCGAAAGGGCGCCTCAAGGCAGGAACCAAGCTGCCGTCGGTTCGTGCGCTCGCCGAGCAGCTGGGCCTCGCTGTCAACACCGCGGCCAAGGTCTACAAAGAACTGGAAGCCAGCGGAGCGGTCGTGACCCGCGGGCGACACGGCACCATTGTCCAGGCCACCGGCGACGAGGGGTCGGTTGCGGTGGCTGACGCCGCCTCGGAATTTGCGGCCGTTGCGACACGCTGGGGGATCTCCGAAAAGGCGGCTGTTGGCTACGTTCGCGCAGCGTTCAGTTCCCAGGTTGGATAGACCCAAGTCTTGTTCCTCACAAGGACGCGCAATTCGAAGCAGTTTTCGATTAGCATGTTCTGGTGGCTACTTCCCGCTCCCCTGAAACCCTCCGTCCGCACGACCTGACCCGCTTGGTGGTCAAGGGCGCGCGCGAGCACAATCTACGCAATGTCGACCTGGATTTGCCGCGAGATGCGATGATCGTATTTACCGGCCTCTCCGGCTCGGGCAAGTCATCCCTCGCGTTCGACACGATCTTTGCGGAGGGGCAGCGGCGCTACGTCGAATCACTGTCGGCATACGCCCGCCAGTTCCTCGGCCAGGTGGACAAGCCCGATGTGGACTTCATCGAGGGCCTCTCGCCGGCGGTGTCGATCGACCAAAAATCGACCTCGAAGAACCCGCGATCCACCGTGGGAACCATCACTGAAATCTACGACTACATGCGCCTGCTTTGGGCCCGCGTGGGCCGGCCGTACTGCCCGGTCTGCGGCGAGGCCGTCACCAAGCAGACCCCGCAGCAGATCGTGGACCAGCTGCTCGAGCTCGCACCCAAGACGCGCTTCCAGGTCCTGGCCCCGGTCGTGCGCGGCCGCAAGGGTGAATTCGTTGACCTGTTCAAGGAGCTGGGATCCAAGGGCTACTCCAGGGCTCGGGTCGACGGCGAAACGATCCAGCTCAGCGATCCGCCCAAACTCGGAAAACAGTTCAAGCACACCATCGAGGTCGTCATTGACCGGCTGGCCATCAACGACAGCGTTCGCCAGCGCCTGACCGACTCGATCGAAACCGCGCTCAACCTTGCCGAGGGCCGGGTCCTGATAGATTTCGTGGACCTCGATCCGGAAGACGAGGGCCGCGTGCGCGCCTTCTCCGAAAACCTTGCCTGCCCCAACGAACACCCGTTGGCCATCGACGAGATCGAGCCCCGCTCGTTCTCCTTCAACAACCCCTTCGGCGCCTGCCCCGCCTGCAGCGGCATCGGCACGCGCCTCGAGGTCGACGAAGACCTGATCATTCCCGACGTCGAGATGCCGCTGGGCCAAGGCGCCATCGCCCCGTGGTCCCTCGGAACCGCAACCAGCGAATACTGGAACCGCCTGCTCGAGGGACTTGGTGCCGAACTCGACTTCACGCTCGAGACCCCCTGGAACAAGCTGCCCGCGGTGGCCCGGCAGGCGATCCTGCACGGCAAGGACCACAAGGTCGTCGTGCAGTACAAGAACCGCTTTGGCCGGGAACGGAAGTACTCCACCGGCTTCGAGGGCGTGGTGCAGTACATCCACCGCAAGCACCTGGAAACCGAGTCAGACAATGCCCGCGACAAGTACGAAGAGTACATGCGTCAGATCCCGTGCCCGGAGTGCAACGGCGCGCGCCTGAACTCCGCGTCCCTCTCGGTGCTGATCAACGGCAAGTCAATTGCCGAGGTCTCCGCCCTGCCGATGCGCGAGTGCGCAGACTTCCTCGACAATCTGGTGCTCACCGGCCGCGAGGCGCAGATCGCCACCCAGGTGCTCAAGGAGATCCAGGCCCGCCTGCGCTTCCTGCTGGACGTGGGGCTCGAATACCTGAACCTGGAGCGCGCCGCCGGAACGCTGTCCGGAGGCGAGGCCCAGCGCATCCGGCTGGCCACGCAGATCGGCTCCGGCCTGGTGGGCGTGCTGTACGTGCTCGACGAACCCTCCATTGGCCTGCACCAGCGCGACAACCGCCGGCTCATCGAGACCCTCACCCGCCTGCGTTCGCTGGGCAACACGCTGATCGTGGTCGAACACGACGAGGACACCATTGCCGAGGCCGACTGGATCGTCGACATCGGTCCCGGCGCCGGGGAACACGGCGGCGAGGTCGTGCACTCGGGGTCCCTGGAGGACCTGAAGGCCAACACCCGCTCGATCACCGGCGACTACCTCTCCGGCCGCAGGCAGATCGAGGTGCCGGCCAAGCGCCGCAAGATCGACAAGAAGCGCCAGGTCACCGTCGTCGGAGCCCGCGAAAACAACCTCGAGGACCTCACCGCGCGCTTCCCGCTCGGCGTGCTGACCGCCGTCACCGGCGTCTCCGGCTCGGGCAAGTCCACGCTGGTCAATGACGTGCTCTACAAGGTGCTGGCCAACCGGCTCAACGGCGCCAAGCAGGTGCCCGGCCGGCACACCCGCGTCGAGGGCCTGGAGCACCTGGACAAGGTCATCCACGTCGACCAGTCGCCCATCGGCCGCACCCCGCGCTCCAACCCGGCCACCTACACCGGGGTCTTCGACCACATCCGCAAGCTCTTCGCGGAGACCAACGAGGCCAAGGTCCGCGGTTACCTGCAGGGCCGCTTCTCGTTCAACGTCAAGGGCGGGCGCTGCGAATCCTGCTCGGGCGACGGCACGCTGAAGATCGAGATGAACTTCCTGCCGGACGTGTATGTTCCCTGTGAGGTTTGCCATGGTGCGCGGTACAACCGCGAGACCCTGGAGGTGCACTACAAGGGCAAATCCATCGCCGACGTGCTGAACATGCCCATCGAGGAAGGCGCGGAGTTCTTCGCCGCCTTCACCCCGATCGCCCGCCACCTGCGCACGCTGGTGGACGTGGGGCTCGGCTACGTCCGTCTCGGACAGGCCTCCACCACGCTCTCCGGCGGCGAGGCGCAGCGCGTGAAGCTGGCGGCCGAATTGCAGAAACGCTCCAACGGCCGCTCCATCTACGTGCTCGACGAGCCCACCACCGGCCTGCATTTTGAGGACATCCGCAAGCTGCTGCTGGTGCTGCAGGGTCTTGTCGACAAGGGCAACACGGTCATCACCATCGAGCACAACCTCGACGTGGTCAAGTCCGCGGACTGGGTCATCGACCTGGGGCCCGAGGGCGGTTCCGGCGGCGGCGAAATCATTGCCGTCGGCACCCCGGAAGAGGTCGCCAAGGTGAGCGGCAGCTATACCGGAAAGTTCCTCGCGCCGCTGCTTGGCTAGCTGCCGTGGCCGTTCGTGTATGCCTTCCGGGGCATGCACGAACGGTGGCAGCGCCCAGTCCATGCGAGAATACAACAGTGATGATTGCTCCCTTCGCCGTGCTCCTTGACCTCGATGGAACCCTCGTGGATCCGGCCGGGGCCATCACCTCGGGTATCCGCCATGCGTTGACGCAGGCACGGATCGCCGACCCGGGTGAAGAAAAACTTCGTTCCCTCATCGGACCCCCGCTGACCATCGGGCTGGCCACCATCGACGGCGTCACCGCCGAGGACATCGGCTTCCTGATCGCCACCTACCGCGCGCAATATGCCGAAACCGGCATGGCCGCCTCGCGTCCCTACCCCGGGGTGAAGGCCGTGCTGGCCGCACTGCGCGCCGCCGGCACCACGGTGCTGGTCGCCACGGCCAAGCCCACGCACATTGCCCGCGAACTGCTCGCGGTGCAGGAAATCACCCCGTTGCTCGACGGCATCTTCGGCAACGACGACGAGGGCGACGGGACCTCCTCGTCCAAGACCCACATCATCGCCGCGGCCATCCGCGCACACGACCTGGATCCGGCACGCTGCGTGATGGTGGGGGACCGCCGCTACGACATCGAGGCCGCCCGCGAGAACAACATGGCGTCCATCGGCGCCGGCTGGGGGTTCGCCGAGGCCGGCGAACTGGCCGCCGCCGGGGCAGGGGCCCACGCCGCCGACCTTGCCGAACTCGCCGACCTGCTGCTGGGCAACGCCGCCGGGGAAGCGGTGCGCGAATCGCTGATGGCCGCCACCACCAAGGGAGCCAGTGCCTAAATGAGCCTGTACACCATGACCCGCTCCTCGATCCGCGGGCTGCTTTCGGGGCTGTGCCGTCCCACCGTCACCGGCCTGGAGAACGTGCCGCGCACCGGTCCGGTCATCATCGCCTCCAACCACCTCTCCTTCCTGGACTCGATCATCATCCAGGCGCTGACCCCCCGCGACGTGGCGTTCTTCGCCAAGGCAGAGTACTTCACCACCCCCGGCCTCAAGGGCAGGGCGATGAAGACCTTCTTCGAGTCCGTGGGCTCCATCCCGGTGCAGCGCGGGGAACAGGCCGCCTCCGTGGCGGCACTGGAATCCCTGGTCGACATCCTGGAAACCGGCGGCGGCATCGGCATCTACCCGGAGGGCACCCGCTCCCGCGACGGCATGCTCTACCGCGGGCGCACCGGGGTGGGCTGGCTGGCCCTGAGCACCGGGGCCCCGGTGGTCCCGGTGGGATTAATCGGCACCGAGAACCTGCAGCCGGCCGGGCGCAACACCATCAAGCCGCACCACTTCACCCTGGCCTTTGGCAAGCCGCTGCAATTCGAGCACCTGGGCCGCAAGCACCCGCTGCCGCAGCGCCGCGCCGCCACCGATGCGATCGTCGACGCCATCGCGGAACTCACCGGCCAGGAACGCGTGGACGCCTACAACCAGACCCCCATCACCGACTAGCACCCAAGGCGAACCCGTGGCAGACCCAAGCAGCTACCGCCCCGCGACGGGGGACATCCCGACCAACCCCGGGGTGTACCGCTTCCGCGACGAGGTGGGACGGGTCATCTACGTCGGCAAGGCCAAGGTGCTGCGCTCCCGGCTGAACTCCTACTTCGCCAACCCCGCCGGGCTGACCCCCAAGACCCACGCCATGGTGCACACCGCCACGAGTGTGGAGTGGACGGTCGTGGGCTCCGAGCTCGAGGCCCTCCAGCTGGAATACACCTGGATCAAGGAATTCAACCCGCGCTTCAACATCGTCTTCCGCGACGACAAGTCCTACCCGTACCTCGCGGTGACCATGGGGGAGAAGTACCCGCGCGCCCAGGTGATGCGCGGGGACAAGCGCAAGGACACCAAGTACTTCGGCCCGTTCTACCCGGCCAAGGCCATCCGCGAGACCCTTGACACGCTGCTGCGCGTCTTCCCGGTGCGCAGCTGCTCGGCCGGGGTGTTCAGACGCGCCGAATCCTCCGGACGGCCCTGCCTGCTGGGCTACATCGACAAGTGCGCCGCCCCCTGCGTGGGCAGGATCAGCCCCGAGGACCACAAGCAGCTCGCCGCGGACCTCTGCCAGTTCATGGGCGGGGAGGGCACCCGCTTCATCAAGGAGATCGAAGCCAAGATGGCCGATGCCGTCTCCAGGCTCGAGTACGAGCAGGCAGCCCGCCACCGCGACGACATCGCCGCGCTGCGCAGGGTCTTCGAACGCAACGCCGTGGTGCTGGCCGAAAACACCGAGGCCGACATCTTCGCCGTGCACGAGGACGAGCTCGAGGCGGCCGTGCAGGTCTTCCACGTGCGCAACGGGCGCATCCGCGGCCAGCGCGGCTGGGTCGTGGAAAAGGTCGAGGACTCCACGCCCGCGGAATTCATCGAGCACCTGCTCACCCAGGTCTACGGCGAGGCGGCGGGCGACGACCGGATTCCGCGCGAGGTGCTGGTCCCGGTGCTGCCGGAGAACGCCGGGCAGGTCGCCGCGTGGCTCCACGAACGCCGCGGCTCGGCCGTCTCGCTGCGCGTGCCCCAGCGCGGGGACAAAGCGACGCTGGCCGAAACCGTGCGGGAAAACGCCGAGCAGTCGCTGCGCCTGCACAAGTCCCGGCGTGCCGGGGACCTGACCACGCGCTCGGCCTCGCTGCAGGAACTCCAGGACGCGCTCGGGCTGCCCACCCCGCTGCTGCGCATCGAATGCTACGACGCCTCGCACACCCAGGGCACCAATGTCGTCGCCTCCATGGTGGTGTTCGAGGACGGGCTGCCGAAAAAGAGCGACTACCGCAAGTTCGCGATCACCGGGGACGCGGCGCGCGACGACACCGCCTCGATGTACGACGTGATCTCGCGCCGCTTTAGGAACTACCTGGCGGAGATGGCCGACACCGTACCCGTGGTCAGCGGCGAAATCGACATCGCCGACGCCTCCGCGCGCATGCCGGCGCGCAAGTTCGCCTACCCTCCCTCGCTGGTCATCGTCGACGGCGGCCCGCCACAGGTCGCCGCCGCCTCCCGCGCGCTGGCCGACCTGGGCATCGACGACATCTACGTCGTCGGCCTGGCCAAGCGGCTGGAGGAGCTCTGGCTGCCGGAGGACGAGTTCCCGGTGATCCTGCCGCGGGCCTCGCACGCGCTGTACATGGTCCAGCGGATCCGCGACGAGGCGCACCGCTTCGCCATCACCTTCCACCGCAAGAAGCGCTCGGCCTCGATGACCACCTCGCTGCTTGACACCATCGACGGCCTGGGCCCGGCCAAGCGCGAGGCGCTGCGCAAGCACTTCGGGTCGATGAAGAAGATGCGCGCCGCCTCCGTGGAGGAACTCACTGCCGTCCCGGGCATCGGTCCGGTGCTTGCAGCCACGGTGTTCGACGCGCTGGCGGCCGCCGGCACCGGTGCGCCGGCAGTGAACATGACGACCGGAGAGGTGCTTGACTAGCCGGTTCCGGCCCAAGAGGCGACTAGGCTAGGGGTCATGACCTCCGAGCTTGCCCCCGTGAAACCCCCCGAGTCCGAACTCCTGGTGATAACCGGCATGTCGGGTGCCGGCCGCACCACCGCCGCCCACGCGCTGGAAGACCACGGCTGGTACGTCGTGGAGAACCTGCCCCCGACGCTGCTGGGCATGCTCACCGAGATCGTCGCCCACTCCGGGGGCTCCATCCCGAAGCTTGCCGTGGTGATGGACGTGCGCTCCAAGTCGCTCTTCCCGCAGCTGCGCGAGAACCTGAACGCGCTCACCAGCGCCGGCATCGCCTACCGCGTGCTCTTCCTTGACGCCGACGACGACCTGTTGGTGCGCCGCTTCGAGCAGGGCAGGCGCCCGCACCCGCTGCAGGAGGACGAGCGGATCGTCGACGGGATCAACCGCGAGCGCGAGGTGCTGCGCGAGCTGAAGGAAGCGGCGGAAATCGTCCTGGACACCACCGAGATGTCGGTGCACGACCTGGCCCGCTCCATCACCGAACTCTTCTCCGAGTCGGGACCCATCGTGCTGCGGCTGAACGTGATGAGCTTCGGCTTCAAGTACGGGCTGCCCACCGACGCCAACTACGTCGCCGACGTGCGCTTCATCCCCAACCCGCACTGGGTCCCGGAACTGCGCCCGCACACCGGCAAGGAAAAGCAGGTCTCCGACTACGTGCTCGGGGCCAAGGGCGCGGCCGAATTCATCGAGCGCTACATCGGCGCCCTGGAGCCGGTCTTCGAGGGCTACCGCCGGGAAAACAAGCACTACGCCACCATCGCGGTGGGCTGCACCGGCGGCAAGCACCGCTCCGTGGCCACGGCCGAGGAGATCGGGCGCCGGCTGGCCCAGCTGCCCAGCGTGCGCGTGAACATCACCCACCGGGACCTGGGGCGCGAGTAGTCCGCCGTGGCGTTTTTCACCGGCCCCATCCCGATCCAGCCCCCCGCCCGTTCCGCCGAGGACAACCAGTCGGTGCGCGTCGTCGCCCTCGGCGGCGGCCACGGGCTCTCCGCCTCCCTCTCGGCGCTGCGCCGGCTCACCACGGACCTGACCGCCATTGTCACGGTTGCAGACGACGGGGGCTCCTCCGGGCGCCTGCGCGAGGAGCTTGACGTGCTGCCGCCCGGGGACCTGCGCATGGCCCTTGCCGCATTGTGCGACGACACCGACTGGGGGAGGACCTGGCGCGACGTCATGCAGCACCGCTTCACCTCCAAGCCCGGAACGACTGCCTCGCTGGACAAGCACGCCGTGGGCAACCTGCTGATCGTGGCACTCTGGGAACTGCTCAAGGACCCGGTGGCCGGGCTGCGCTGGGCAGGGGCGCTGCTCGGGGCCCGCGGCCAGGTGCTGCCCATGAGCATCACCCCGCTGACCATCACCGGGGACGTATTGCAGGAGGACGCCGGCTCCGGGCTGGTCAGGCGGCGCATCTCGGGGCAGGCGAAACTGGCCGAGGCCGGAGAATCCGCCCTGGTCTCCAACGTGCGCCTGGAGCCCGACGGCGCCGCCGCCTGCACCGAGGCACTTGACGCCATCGAGCTGGCCGACTGGGTGGTGCTGGGCCCCGGGTCCTGGTACACCTCGGTGCTGCCGCACCTTTTGCTGCCGGAAATGCGCGAGGCGCTGCAGCACACGCCCGCCCGCCGGCTGCTGACCATGAACCTGTCCACCACCACCGCCGAGACCGGCGGCATGGACGCGGCGGCCCACCTGGAGGTCATCTCCCGGTACGCGCCCCAGCTGCGGCTGGACGCCGTGCTGGCCGATCCGGCGACCATTTCGGACCACGAGTCGTTCACCCAGGCGGCCGCCCGGCTAGGAGCCCGCACCTTTTTCGGTAAAGTAGGGGTTGGTGCCGGACGCGCAGTCCACGACCCCTTGAGACTTGCCGCCGCATACCACGACGTGTTCACCACGTTCAGCACAGACGAGCCCAGCAGTTAGGAAACAATCCATGGCACTGACGGCTTCCGTCAAGGACGAACTGTCCCGGCTTGAAATCCGGCGGTCATCCGAGCGCAAGGCAGAGGTATCCACCATGCTGCGCTTTTGCGGTGGACTGCACATCATTTCCGGACGTATCGTCATCGAGGCCGAGGTCGACCTCGCCTCCACCGCCCGGCGGCTGCGTGCCGCCATTGCGGAGGTCTACGGCCACACCTCGGAGATCATCGTGGTTTCCGGCGGCGGCCTGCGCCGCGGCAACCGCTATGTGGTCCGGGTGGTGCGCGACGGCGAGGCCCTGGCGCGCCAGACCGGCCTGCTCGACGGGCGCGGACGGCCGGTGCGCGGGCTTCCCTCGGTCATCGTCAACGGCTCCACCGCCGATGCCGAGGCCGTGTGGCGCGGCGCCTTCCTCTCCCACGGCTCCCTGACCGAGCCGGGACGCTCCTCCGCACTGGAAATCACCTGCCCCGGACCCGAGTCGGCGCTGGCACTTGTCGGCGCCGCACGGCGCCTGGGCCTGGTGGCCAAGGCGCGCGAGGTCCGCGGCGTGGACCGGGTGGTGATCCGCGACGGCGAGGCCATCGCGCAGCTGCTCACCCGCATGGGTGCCCACGACGCGCTGATGGTCTGGGAAGAGCGCCGGATGCGCAAGGAAGTGCGTGCCACGGCCAACCGCCTGGCCAACTTCGACGATGCAAACCTGCGCCGTTCGGCCCAGGCCGCCGTTGCCGCCGGGGCCCGGGTCGACCGCGCCCTGGAGATCCTGGGCGAGGAAGTGCCAGAGCATCTCAAGTACGCCGGCGCCCTGCGCGTGGCGCACAAGCAGGCGTCCCTGGATGAGCTCGGCCGCATGGCCGAGCCGCCCATGACCAAGGACGCGATTGCCGGGCGCATCCGCCGGCTTTTGGCCATGGCCGACAAAAGGGCCTCCGAGTTGGGAATACCCGGCACCGAGGCGAGCGTTCCCTTGGATATGCTCGAGCACTGATACACGAGTTTTCCGCCAGCTGCGCGGAGATGCAGTAACGAAGAACAGCGCACCCGCTTCCCGCGGGGTGCCGAAGAGAATGAGGAGTCATTTTGGCTATTTATACCTTGCCCGAGCTGCAGTACGATTACGCGGCCCTGGAGCCGAGCATTTCGGCGCGGATCATGGAGCTGCACCACTCGAAGCACCATGCGGCGTATGTCGCGGGGGCGAATGCGGCGCTGGAGCAGCTGGCCGAGGCCCGCGAGAAGGGCGAGTTCGGGAATGTGCCGAAGTTGTCCAAGGACCTGGCGTTCCACCTGGGCGGTCACACGAACCACTCGATTTTCTGGAACAACCTGTCCCCGGAGGGCGGGGACAAGCCCGAGGGCGAGTTGGCCGCGGCGATCGACGATGCCTTTGGCTCGTTTGACGCGTTCCGGGCGCACTTCACGGCGGCGGCGATGAGCCTGCAGGGTTCGGGTTGGGCGTTGCTGGGCTTTGAGGGCCTGGGATCCCAGTTGGTCATTGAGCAGCTGTATGACCAGCAGGGCAATGTGCCGGTGGCGACGACGCCGTTGTTGATGCTGGACATGTGGGAGCACGCGTTCTACCTGGATTACGTGAATGTGAAGGCCGACTACGTGAAGGCGTTCTGGAACATCGTGAACTGGGCGGATGTCTCGGCCCGCTTCGAGGCGGCGCGTGCCGGTGCCCCGAAGCTCGTGGTCCCCGGCAAGTAACACGCCACCGCCGGAGACGTAAGCCTCCTCACATTTTTCGCCTTCATGGCGTAAGATGTAAACATCGTGTTTTGCGTGTCTTGCGGTGAATTCCGCAAGACACGCAACAACCCGGTCAGCATCCCGCTGACGACACAACGGAGTGTCCAATTTTTCCAAGCCACTCCGTTTCCTGTGTCCCAACACCGGGGCCCTCTTTTCGCGGCAGTGGCAACACCACTCTGTCAAGGAGAAATACACGTGACTACCCGTGTTGGCATTAACGGTTTCGGACGCATCGGTCGCAACTTCCTGCGAGCCTCCCTCGCGAACGGCGCAGACATCGAAGTTGTCGCAGTAAACGACCTCGGGTCCATCAACGACCTGGCCATGTTGGTCAAGTACGACTCGATCATGGGCCGCCTGGCCGAGGACGTAAGCGTTGACGGTGCCTTCATCGTCATCGGCGACAAGCGCATCAAGGTGCTCTCGGAGAAGAACCCCGCACACCTGGGCTGGGGCGAACTCGGGGTTGACGTCGTCATCGAGTCCACGGGCCTGTTCACCAAGGCCGCGGACGCCGAGAAGCACCTGCAGGCAGGCGCCAAGAAGGTCATCATTTCCGCCCCCGCTTCCAAGGAAGACATCACCATCGTCATGGGTGTCAACCACGAGAAGTACGAGGCCGACAAGCACCACATCATCTCTAACGCCTCCTGCACCACCAACTGCCTGGGCCCGGTGGCCAAGGTGCTCAACGACCAGTTCGGCATCGTCGACGGCCTGATGACCACCATCCACGCGTACACCGCGGACCAGCACCTGCAGGACTCCCCGCACAAGAAGGACCCGCGCCGCGCCCGTGCTGCCGCCCTGAACATGATCCCGACCTCCACCGGTGCGGCCAAGGCCATCGGCCTGGTGCTCCCGGAGCTCAAGGGCAAGCTCAACGGCTACGCCATGCGCGTCCCGGTCCCCACCGGGTCGGCCACCGACCTGACCGTGAACCTGGCCCGCGAGGCCTCCGTCGAGGAGATCAACGCCGCGTTCAAGAAGGCATCCGAGGAAGGCCCGCTCAAGGGCTTCCTGAAGTACTCCGAGGATCCGCTGGTGTCCACCGACATCGTCCACGATCCGCACTCCGCGGTCTTCGATGCCGGCCTCACCTCCGTCATCGGCACCACCGCAAAGGTCGTCGCCTGGTACGACAACGAGTGGGCATACTCCACGCGACTGGTTGACCTCACGGTTTATGTCGGCGCGCGGCTCGGCTAGTCCCGGACTCTTCCGATAACCTAGTCAAATGACTTCCCACACTCTCGACGAATTGATCGCCGATGGTGTCCTTGGGCGGCACGTTCTGGTCCGCAGCGACCTGAACGTGCCGCTCGATGGCCTCACCGTCACCGACGATGGGCGTGTTCGCGCCTCCATACCCGTGGTGCAGAAGCTGGCCGAGGCCGGCGCACGCGTCATAGTCATGGCCCACCTGGGTCGCCCCAAGGGCGAACCCGACCCCCAATACTCCATCGCCCCCGCGGCGAACCGCCTCGCCGAGCTCTCCGGGCTCAATGTGCGTACGGCAACCGACGTCGTGGGCCCCTCGGCCCGCCAGCTGGCCGGGGAATTGACCGACGGCTCCGTGCTGGTCCTGGAAAACGTGCGCTTCGACGCGCGGGAAACCTCCAAGGACGGCGCGGCACGTGCCGAATTCGCCGCCGAGCTTGCGGCGCTGACCGGCGCGAATGGCGCCTACGTCAACGACGCCTTCGGAGCCGTGCACCGCAAGCACGCCTCGGTCTTCGACGTGGCGGCGCTGCTTCCGGCCTACCAGGGCGACCTGGTGGCCACCGAGGTGAAGGTCCTCAAGACCCTCACCGAGGCACCCAAGCGCCCCTACGTGGTCGTGCTGGGCGGGTCCAAGGTCTCGGACAAGCTCGCCGTGATCGACAACCTGCTCGGACGCGCCGACCACCTGCTGATCGGCGGCGGCATGGCCTTCACCTTCCTCAAGGCCCAGGGCCATGAGGTCGGCGGCTCGCTGCTGGAAGAAGACCAGCTGGAGACCTGCCGCGGCTACCTCAAGCGCGCCAGGGAACTGGGCTGCGACATCGTGCTGCCCACCGACGTGGTCGTGGCCTCCAAGTTCGGGGCCGACGCCGAGCATGAGGTGCTGGCGGCGGACAACATCACCGGCGGGGCCTTCGGCGCCACCGGCCTGGGCCTGGACATCGGCCCGGACTCCGGGGAAAAGTTCGCCAGCTACATCCGCAGCGCCAACACGGTGTTCTGGAACGGCCCGATGGGCGTCTTCGAGATCCCGGCGTTCGCGAACGGCACCCGTGCCGTGGCCGGCGCGCTGGCCGACTCGGAGGCATTCAGCGTCGTCGGCGGCGGCGACTCCGCCGCGGCGGTGCGCACGCTGGGCTTCCACGACGACGATTTCGGACACATTTCCACCGGCGGCGGTGCCTCCCTCGAGTACCTCGAGGGCAAGGAACTGCCAGGCCTGACTGCCTTGGAGGCGCGTAAGTGACCACATCGACCAACGGGAAATTCGACCGGAAGCCGCTGATTGCCGGCAACTGGAAGATGAACATGGACCACGTCCAGGGCATCACGCTGCTGCAGAAGCTGGCCTGGACGCTGGCCGACGCCGAGCACGACTTCGAGCGGGTCGAGGTGGCGGTCTTCCCGCCGTTCACCGACCTGCGCGGCGTGCAGACGCTGACCATGGGCGACGACCTCCCGGTGCGCTACGGCGCCCAGGACCTCTCCGCCCACGACTCGGGCGCGTACACCGGGGAGATCTCCGGGCAGTTCCTTGCCCGGCTGGGCTGCGGCTACGTGCTGGTCGGCCACAGCGAGCGCCGTGCCCTGCACGGGGAGACCGACGCGCTGCTGGCCACCAAGGTCGCCGCCGCATACCGCCACGGGCTCGACCCGGTGCTCTGCGTGGGCGAGGGCCTGGAGATCCGCCAGGCCGGCACGCACGTGGAGCACACGCTCGAGCAGCTGCGCGGTTCCCTCGAGGGCATCACCGCCGAACAGGCGCAGACCCTGGTCGTGGCCTACGAGCCGGTGTGGGCGATCGGCACCGGGGAGGTGGCGGGTCCGAAGGACGCGCAGGAACTCTGTGCCGCCATCCGCGCCGAGCTGGCGCAGCTCTTCGGCGCCGAGACGGCCGCCCGGGTCCGGGTGCTCTACGGCGGTTCGGTCAAGGCGTCGAACGTGGCGCAGATCCTGGCCGAACGCGACGTCGACGGCGTGTTGGTCGGCGGGGCGTCCCTGGACGCGGCGGAATTTGCTAACATTGTTAGGTTCGAGCACCACCTGGTGACCGACTAATCGCCACCGAGCTGATTGAAGGGCAATTATGGACGTCATCAAGTTGGTATTGCAGATCTTGCTGCTCATCACGAGCCTGCTGCTCACGCTGTTGATCCTGCTGCACAAGGGCCGCGGCGGCGGCATGTCAGACATGTTCGGCGGTGGCATGACCACCTCGCTGGGTTCCTCCGGCGTCGCCGAGCGCAACCTCAACCGCGTGACCATCGTCCTGGGCATCACCTGGGCCGTCGTCATCATCGGGCTGGGCCTGGTCATGCGCTTCAGCGTCGAGTCCTAGCCTTCGGCAACCAGGCGCCAAGGCAAAAAAGCGCGGCCCGCCCCATCCCTTCGGGATGCGGCGGGTCGCGCTTTTGCGTGTGCGCTCCGGTGCTAGAGAAGGGCCGCTGCGGCGGCGTCCATGAGCCACCAGGTGCCCTGCGTGCCGGCAACCCCGGAGGCCGGGACGCGTTCGCGCGCCGCGGGGGCCTCGCCGAGGGCGACGCCGGCCGCCGGGGCCTTGTCGGCGCCGGCCACCACCAGCCACACGGCACGGGCGGTGTTGATGGTCTCAAAGGTCAGCGAGACGCGCAGCGGAGGCGGCTTGGGCGAATCCCGCACGCCGATGACCGTTGCCCCGGTGCGGGTGGCGCCCTCGTGGTCCGGGAAGAGCGATGCCACGTGGGAATCCGGGCCCATGCCCAGCATCAGCACGTCGAAGACCGGGACGGGTCCCGCCGTGCCCTCGTTGCCCGCCTCCTCCGCGAGCAGCCGCGCGTAGGCCTCGGCGGCGAGCTCCGGGGTGGCGAAGTCGTCGGTGGAGCCCATCGGGTGGACGCGGCCGCGGTCAAGCCCGTGGCCATCGAGCGCGCCCAGCAGCACCTCGGCCTGCACCGCGTTGCGCTCCGGGGACGCGGAGTCGACGAAGCGCTCATCTCCCCAGTAGATGTTCACCCGGGACCAGTCCACCGCGCCCAGCGCGGGCGAGGCCGCGACCTGCGCGAGGGAGGCGATGCCCAGGGTTCCGCCGGTGAGCACGATGCTCGCCTCGCCGCGCGCGGCCTGGGCGTCCAGCACCGCGGTGAGCAGCCTTGCGGCAACGGCCGCCGCGGTGGCGGGAAGGTCGGGGTGGATGACGACGTGTCGCCTAGCGTTCGCTGGCACGGATGCTCCTCAGGTTGGTGCGTTTCAGGCCCTCGCGCACGACCTCGCCGAACACCTCGTCCGGGTCGAGGCGGCGCATTTCCTCGGCCAGGCAGTCGGAGAGCGAGCGCTGCGGCAGGGAAATCAGCTGGGCCTTCTGGCCCGGCTGGTACAGCTCGGCCACGTCCCCGGGGGGACGGGACAGCTCGACGTCCCCGGAATCGCGCGTGAAGCGCACCGAGCGGACGCCGGTGCCCTCGGGGGAGGAGGCCAGGGTGACCGGGATCCCCAGGCACAGCCGCAGCCAGGCGGCGAGCAGCACGGTGGAGGGGGAGTCCACGGCACCGGTGACGGTGGCGGAGGTGACCTCGGCCGGGTCCAGCTGGTCGAAGACCGAGGCCAGCTGGGCGCGCCAGAGCGTCAGCCGGGTCCAGGCCAGGTCGGTGTCCCCGGCCCGGTAGGACTTGGCCAGGGAGAACAGCGCGGCGCGCGGGTCCTCCTCGGCGCCGGAGTCGGTGATGCGGCGGTGCGCGATCCTCCCCAGCGGGCTGGCCGAGGCGTCGGCCGGCACCCCGTGCGGCCACCAGGCCACGATCGGGGCGTCGGGCAGCAGCAGCCCGGAGACCAGGGATTCGTCCACGTGCGCGTCGGGCCCGAAGGTGTGCAGCACGATGACCTCCGCGGCGCCGGCGTCCCCGCCGAGGCGGATCTGCGCGTCCAGCCGGGTGGTCCCGGTGCTGGCGCCCTGGACCACCACCACGATGCGGCAGGGGTGTTCGCGGCTGGCCAGCGAGGCCGCGGCGATGGCGTCCTCCTCGAACCCGGCGCTGGTGATCACCAGCAGCGTGAGCACGCGGGAGAGCGCGGAGGAGCCGCCGGCCCGGCGCATGGTGACCAGTTCCTTGGAGATCTTCGAGGTCGTGGTGTCCTGCATCTGCACAATCATGGGCGGCGCCATGTCCTTCCGTCGCGGGCCATCAATTCGTCGGCCGAGGCCGGGCCCCACGAGCCGGGGGCGTAGGGTTCGGGCTGCTCGGGCAGCGCCGCCCAATGTTCCTCGAACGGGTCAAGGATGCGCCAGGACTGCTCGACCTCCTCGTGCCTCGGGAACAGCGGCGGCTCGCCGAGGAGCACGTCGAGGATCAGCCGCTCGTAGGCCTCGGGGGAGGACTCGGTGAACGCGTGCCCGTAGCCGAAGTCCATGGTCACGTCGCGCACCTCCATCGAGGTCCCCGGGACCTTGGAGCCGAAGCGGATGGTTACGCCCTCGTCGGGCTGGACCCGGATGACGATGGCGTTCTGCCCGAACTCGTCGTCCTTGTGGTCGGTGAAGAGCAGGTTCGGGGCGCGCTTGAAGGCCACCGCGATCTCCGTGACGCGACGGCCCAGGCGCTTGCCGGCGCGCAGGTAGAACGGCACGCCCGCCCAGCGGCGGGTGTTGATCTCCAGCTTGATCGCCGCGTAGGTCTCGGTCTTGGAGGCGGGGTTGAAGCCCTCCTCGTCCAGGAATCCGGTGACCTCCTCCCCGCCCTGCCAGCCGGAGGTGTACTGCCCGCGCGCGCTTGCCGCGGCCAGGTCCTCCGGGAGCCGCACGGCGGCGAGGATCTTTTCCTTTTCGCTGCGCAGGTGGTCGGCGTCGAAGGAGATGGGTTCCTCCATGGCGGTCAGCGCCAGCAGCTGCAGCAGGTGGTTTTGGATGACGTCGCGGGCGGCGCCCACCCCGTCGTAGTAGCCCGCGCGCCCGCCGATGCCGATGTCCTCGGCCATGGTGATCTGCACGTGGTCCACGTGGTTGGCGTTCCACAGCGGCTCGAAGAGCTGGTTGGCGAAGCGCATGGCGAGCAGGTTCTGCACCGTCTCCTTGCCCAGGTAGTGGTCGATGCGGAAGACCGCGTCGGGCGGGAAGACCGACTCGACGATCTCGTTCAGCTCGCGCGCGGAGGCCAGGTCGTGGCCGAAGGGCTTTTCGATGACCACCCGCGACCAGCCGGCGTCGGCGGAGTCGTCGTTGGCCAGCCCGTGCCTGGAGAGCTGCTCGCAGACGGTCTCGAAGGAGTTCGGCGGGATCGAGAGGTAGAAGGCGTGGTTCTTGCCGGTGCTGCGGCTTTGCGCCAGGTCATCGAGGGTCTCACGCAGGTTCACGAAGGCGTCGTCGTCGTCGAACCCGCCGGAAATGAACCTGAAGCCGCTGGCCAGCTGCTCCCACACGGTCTCGTTGAACGGGGTGCGCGCGTGGGCCTGCACCCAGGCCTTGGCCTCGGCGGCGAATTCCCCGGCGCTCCAGGAGCGGCGGCCGAAGCCGACGACGGCGAAGTTCGGCGGCAGCAGGCCGCGGTTGGCCAGGTCGTAGACGGCGGGCATGAGCTTCTTGCGGGCCAGGTCGCCGGTGATGCCGAAGAACACCAGGGCGGAGGGGCCGGCGATGCGGTCAAGGCGGCGGTCCCGCCGATCACGCAGCGGATTGGGGTGGTTGCGCGCGGGGCGCCGGGAGGTTTCGGGCATCAGGAGGGGAACCTTCAGGTGTTGGGAGGGGGTGCCGGGGGACGCGCACCGGGTGCTGGAGGCACCCGGTGCGCGGCGAAAAGCCGGGGCGGGGGATCAGGCCTGGGCCATCTCCCGGACCAGCTTGTCCAATTGCCGGATGCCGGCTTCCTTGTCCGTCAGGTGCAGGCGCAGCACCGGGCGGCCCAGGTCGGCCAGCACCTGCGCGTCGCCGCTTGCCTGCGCGGCAATCAGCTCCCCGAAAGTGAATGCCCGGCCCGGGATGGACAGGTCCATCGAGGATTCGGCGGTGAGCTGCAGGTAGCCGCCCGTGCGCGGCCCGCCCTTGTGGATCTGTCCGGTGGAGTGCAGGAAGCGCGGTCCCCAGCCGAAGGTCACCGGGCGGTCGGCCGCGGCGGCAAGCACCGGACGGATGGCCTCCAGCTCGGTGTCGGCCCGGCGGTCCAGGTAGGCCTGGATGCCGAGGTAGCCGTTGGCCGGCAACGCGGCCACCAAGGCCGCCAGCGCGCCGGCGAGCGAATCGCAGCCCTCCAACAGCCCCGCGGAGCCGCGGACCTCGATGGCGCCCTCGGTGAACGCCGCCGGAACGGGTTCCGGGGTGCCGTCGAGCAGTGAACGGGCGGCGACCTTCGCGGCCTCCACGTCCGGCTGGTCGAACGGGTCGATTTCCAGCAAGCGCCCGGCGATCGCGGTTGCGTACTCCCAGAGCAGCATCTGTGCGCCCAGGGCGCCGGAGATGGCGACCGAGGCGGCTTCAGCATCGATGTCGTCGTCGGTGAGCATGCCCGTGTCGGCGACCAGGCGCACCTGCAGGAAATCGGCGGCGCCGGAGACGGTTTCCGGTGCCCGGTCCTCCACGACGACCGGCAGCACGCCGGTCTGCTCCTTGCCGGTGGATTCGGCAATGAGCTGTTCGGCCCAGTCGGCGAAACCGGCAAGTCCCGAGCCCTCGTCGGCGAAGATGAGCTTGTCGCGCAGCGGGGAGGTGCCCGCCATCGCGGCGCCCAGGGCCAGGGCGATGTTGTCCTCGTCGTCCTCGGCCAGGAACTCGGCGGCGGCCGCCGCCTCGTCCAGGAACGCCTCGATGTCAACGCCCGCGAGGCCGGCGGGAACCAGCCCGAAGGCGGTCAGCGCCGAGTAGCGCCCGCCCACGGACGGGTCCGCATTGAACACCGCGCGGTAGCCGGCCGCCCGGCTTGCCTCGTCCATCGGCGAGCCCGGGTCGGTGACCACGATGATGCGCGAGGCGGCGTCGAGGCCGGCGTCGTTGAACGCCTGCTCGAAGACCCGGCGCTGCGAGTCGGTTTCCACCGTGGAGCCGGACTTGGAGGCAACCACCAGGGCGGTGGTGGCCAGGCGGTCGGCCAGGATGCCGGCCACCATTTCCGGGTCGGTGGAGTCGCAGGTGACCAGTTCCACGTCGTTGGTCGCGCAGATGACCTCCGGCGCCAGCGAGGAACCGCCCATGCCCGCGAGCACGATGCGGTTCACTCCCTCGGCGCGCAGCTCGTCGCGCAGCGCCAGGATGCCCGGCACCAGGGCGCGGGAGACCTCCGGCGCGTCGACCCAGCCCAGGCGGACGGCGGCCTCGGCGCGGGCCGATTCGACCCACACCGTAGTGTCCTTGGCCGCGATGCGGCTGGCGACCTTTTCGGCCACCAGGGACGGCACATGCGCCTCGATGGCCGCCTGCGCGGCCCCCGTGGCTATGAACCCGAGGGAGCTCATTTCACGTTCGCGTTCTTGAGCGAGGCGTCGAGGTCGGTCAGCAGCTCGTTCCAGGCGGCCTCGAACTTTTCCAGGCCCTCGACCTCGAGCTTGGCCACGACGTCGTTGTAGCTCACGCCCAGGGCGGCCAGGGCGTCGAGCACGGCGTTGGCCTGCTCGTAGGTCCCGGAGACGGCGTCGCCGGTGATTTCCGCGTGGTCGGCGGTGGCCTCGAGGGTCTTCTCCGGCATGGTGTTAACGGTGTTCGGCGCGCACAGCTCGGTGACGTAGAGGGTGTCCGGCAGGGCCGGGTCCTTCACGCCGGTGGAGGCCCACAGCGGGCGCTGGGCGTTGGCCCCGGCGGCGGCCAGCACGTTCCAGCGCTCGGAGGTGAAGGTCTCCTCGTAGACCTGGTAGGCCAGGCGGGCGTTGGCCACCCCTGCCTTGCCGCGCAGCGCCAGTGCCTCGTCGGTGCCGATGGCGTTCAGGCGCGCATCGATCTCGGTGTCCACGCGGGAGACGAAGAAGGAGGCGACCGAGTGCAGCTTGGACAGGTCGTGGCCGTTGGCCTTGGCTGCCTCCAACCCGGTGAGGAAGGCGTTGATGACCGCGCGGTAGCGCTCCAGGGAGAAGATCAGCGTGACGTTCACGGAGATGCCGGCGGCCAGCGTCTGCGCGATGGCCTCCAGGCCCTCGACGGTTGCCGGGATCTTGACCAGCACGTTCTCGCGGCCGACCATCTCGTGCAGGACCTTGGCCTCGGCAATGGTCTCGGCGGTCTTGCGGGCCAGGCGCGGGTCGACCTCGATGGAGACGCGTCCGTCGACGCCGTTGGTGGCGGCGGCGATCGGCGCGAACAGGTCGCAGGCCGCGGCGACGTCGTCGCTGGTGATCTTGAAGACGGCCTCCTCGGCGTCCATGCCGGCTGCCGCCAGCTCGGCGACCTGGGCCGCGTAGGACTCGCCGTCCTGGAGGGCGGCGTGGAAGATCGAGGGGTTGGTGGTGACCCCGACGACGTTCTTTTCCTTGATCAGGGCTTCCAGCGAACCGGAGGTCAGGCGTTCGCGGGAGAGGTCATCGAGCCAGATCGAGACGCCGGCGTCGGAGAGGGCCTGGGTGTTTGCGTTGCTCACGGTAAAAATCCTTTGCGTGTGGGGGGTGTTACTTGGCGGCCGAGATGGAGTCGAGGGCGGCGGCGGTGACGGCCTCCGCGGTGATCCCGAACTCGGTGAACAGGCGCTTGTAGTCGGCGGAGGCGCCGTAGTGGTCAAGGGAGATGATGCGTCCGGCATCGCCCACCAGTTCGCGCCAGCCCATGGCCACGCCGGCCTCGACGGAGACGCGGGCCCTCACTGCCGCGGGCAGCACGGATTCGCGGTAGGCGGCGTCCTGCTGGTTGAACCATTCCAGGCACGGGATGGACACCACGCGGGCGGGCACGCCCTGGGCCTGGAGTGCTTCGCGGGCCTCGATGGCCAGGGAGACCTCGGAGCCGGTGGCCAGCAGCAATACCTCGGGGGTCACTACCTCGCCGTTGGCGGTGGCGTCGGCCAGCACGTAGGCGCCCTTTTCGGTGCCCGATGCTGCGCCGAAGCCCAGTTCGCTGCGGTCGTAGACCGGCAGGTTCTGGCGCGAGAGGATGATGCCGGCGGGGTTGGAGGTGGTCTCCAGGATCTTCTTCCAGGCGAAGGAGACCTCGTTGGCGTCGGCCGGGCGGACCACGTCCAGGTTCGGGATGGCGCGCAGGGAGGCGAGCTGCTCGACCGGCTGGTGCGTCGGTCCGTCCTCGCCCAGGCCGATGGAGTCGTGGGTCCACACGTAGATGGAGGGCACGCCCATCAGCGCGGAGAGGCGGATGGCCGGGCGCTGGTAGTCGGAGAAGATCAGGAAGGTGCCCGAGTAGGCGCGCGTCGGGGAGGCCAGGGTGATGCCGTTGACGATCGAGGCGGCCGCGTGCTCGCGGATGCCGAAGTGCAGCACCCGTCCGTACGGGTTGCCCTTCCAGGAGTCGGTGGAGCGCGATTCCGGGATGAACGAGGGTGCGCCCTCGATGGTGGTGTTGTTCGAGCCGGCCAGGTCGGCCGAGCCGCCCCAGAGCTCGGGCAGCACGCCGGCAACGGCGTTGATGACCTTGCCGGAGGCCGAGCGGGTGGCGACGTCCTTGCCGGGTTCGAAGACCGGCAGGTTCTCGTCCCAGCCGGCCGGAAGCTCGCCGGATTCCAGGCGAGCCAGCAGGGCGGCGTTCTCCGGGTTGGCCGCGGACCAGGCGTCGAAGCCCTCCTGCCAGGCGGCCCGGGCCTGCGTGCCGCGCTCCTGCACGGAGCGGGCGTGGGCCAGCACCTCGTCGTCGATGGCGAAGTGGGCCTCGGGGTCGAAGCCCAGGGCCTTCTTCAGGCCGGCGACCTCGTCGCCTCCCAGCTTGGAGCCGTGGATGCCGCCGGTGTCCGCCTTGGTCGGGGAGGGGAAGCCGATGACGGTGCGCAGGGAAATGATCGACGGGCGGGAGGTCTCGGCCTTGGCGGCGCGCAGCGCGGCGTCCAGCTCGGCGAGGTCCTCGACGTAGTTCCCGGTCTTGGTCCAGTCCACGCGCTGGGTGTGCCAGCCGTAGGACTCGTAGCGGCCCAGCACGTTCTCGGTGAACGCAACGTCGGTGTCGTCCTCGATGGAGATGTGGTTCTCGTCATAGACAACAACAAGGTTGCCCAGTTCCTGGTGGCCTGCCAGCGAGGAGGCCTCGGAGGTGACGCCCTCCTGCAGGTCTCCGTCGGAGGCGATGACCCACACGGTGTGGTCGAACGGCGAGGTGCCGGCGTCGGCGTCGGCGTCCATCATGCCGCGCATGCGGCGCTGGGCGTAGGCGAAGCCCACGGCCGAGGCCAGGCCCTGGCCCAGCGGGCCGGTGGTGATCTCCACGCCGGCGGTGTGGCCGTACTCCGGGTGTCCCGGGGTCTTGGCCCCCCAGGTGCGCAGCGCCTGGAGGTCCTCGAGTTCCAGGCCGTAGCCGGAGAGGAAGAGCTGCAGGTAGAGGGTCAGCGAGGTGTGGCCGGGGGAGAGCACGAAGCGGTCGCGGCCGATCCATGCCGGGTCGGACGGGTCGTGGCGCAGGTGCTGCTGGAAGAGCAGGTACGCGGCCGGGGCCAGCGAGATCGCCGTTCCGGGGTGCCCGTTCCCCACCTTCTCAACCGCGTCCGCGGCGAGCACGCGGGCGGTGTCGACGGCTCGCTGGTCAAGATCGGTCCAAGCGAATTCGCTGTTGTCTGCTAGTGGCGCCACGTTGTGGGTCCTCCCTGTACGGTGTGCATTTCAAAGTCTGTTGGTTGCGCCGGCGTCCCGCCCTGTAAGCACAACGCCGCCGTCCGTCCGGTGGTTGACAGGACAGTTTCGGCGGCGGCGCAACGCTTCCAGCTTAGCGCCATTGGGTGCAAAAGTGCCTGTTTGAGACCGCTTGTTGAGGCATGGCGAAAACAATTGGTGCCGCACCCGGCGGGAGGGTGCACCCGCGTGTCGCCCGCAGGCAAAGATCGCGGCCCATTTCTACAACACGTAAAAGGGTATGATGGGGGGTGATTGTCCTAATTACCCCCGTAGAACTGAGTAGATGTCTGTGAAGACCGTGTCCGTTGACTCCGCAACGAGGGCTCGCGCAGCTCGCCAGCCGAACGAATCGGCCGGCGAATTCGTCTCGCGCAAGGCCAAGGCCTATGTGGCCCTGACGAAGCCGCGCGTCATTGAGCTGCTGCTCGTGACCACGTTGCCGACCATGATGTTCGCCGAACGCGGTTTCCCCTCGATTTCCCTGGTGCTGGCCACGTTGCTGGGCGGTGCTATGGCGGCAGGGGCCTCGGGCTCCTTCAATTGCTATATCGACCGCGACATGGACAGGGTCATGCAGCGCACCAAGGGGCGTCCGCTGGTCACCGGCGAAGTCACCGAGCGCGAGGCGCTGGTCTTCTCCTGGGTCCTGGCCATCGCCTCGCTGGCGGTGCTCTGGTTCGGGACCAACCCGCTGACCACCGCCCTCGGGCTGGCGGCCATCCTCTTC
Source organism: Paeniglutamicibacter sp. GQ140 (assembly GCF_059759235.1). Taxonomy (NCBI): domain Bacteria; kingdom Bacillati; phylum Actinomycetota; class Actinomycetes; order Micrococcales; family Micrococcaceae; genus Paeniglutamicibacter; species Paeniglutamicibacter sp. GQ140. Next base: position 85,238 of record NZ_JCAXDW010000004.1, on the reverse strand, counting down.
TACGTGGTGCTGTACACGTTGATCCTCAAGCGCCGCACCGCACAGAACATCGTATGGGGCGGGATTGCCGGCTGCATGCCGGTGCTGATCGCCTGGGCCGCCGTCACCAACAAGATCGAATGGCCGGCCATCATCTTGTTCCTCATCATCTTCCTGTGGACCCCGCCGCACTACTGGCCGCTGTCGATGAAGTACGCCGATGACTACAACGCCGCACGCGTGCCGATGCTCGGCGCGATTTCCAGCGCCCGCCGGGTCTCGGTGCAGGTCGTGCTGTACGCCTGGGCCACGCTGGTGTGCTCGCTGCTGCTGGTGCCGATGGGCTACGCGGGCATCGTCTACACCGTGCTTGCCGGCGTCTCGGGCCTGTGGTTCGTCTACGAGTGCCACGTGCTTTACCGCGAGGCGCAGCGCGACCACGAGCCGGCGGACATGAACAAGAAGGCCATGAAGGTCTTCCACATCTCCATCACCTATCTGACGCTGGTGTTCGTGGCGCTGGCCATCGATCCGTTCGTGGGCGGCCCGCTCTTCGGCTGACCCCACCCCGTCATTCACGCAAGCGGCCCCCGGACTATCCGGGGGCCGTTTCGTTGTCGGCTGCGCCGAGTTGCCTTGGGCGCGCGCCAGGGCCGGCGGCCGGCGCTCAGCGTGCCCCGCGGTTCTCCTCGCCCGCATCGGCATATCCGCCGGGGTGCCGGGTCCCGTCGACGGTGAGCGTGCCGGAAAGGTCCTCGGCGCCGCCCTCGATGTCGATGGCGGCCATGTTTCCGGGACGCAGCACCACGGCGGATGGGATCTCCAGTGCCGGCAGCGCCCCGAGGGGCCGGAATACGCCGGCACCCAGGCGACAGCTGCCGGTGCCGATGAGGCGGAGTTCGAGGCGCAGGGGCGCCGGATGCGCAAGGAGGCCCCGGCACGCTTTCAGCGAGCCGGGGCCTCCTCGGGACTGCGGGGGTTCGGGGAGTGTCAGAACGGGAACTTCCCGGTGGTCCTGTCCCAGACGTTCACGGCGGCCGCGGCCAGCAGCGAGGCTCCGAGCATGTGGGCGAGCACCAGCAGGATCGGCAGCCCGGTGAAGTGCTGGACGTAGCCGATGACGCCCTGCAGCAGCACGACGCCGGCCAGCAGCAGCAGGGGAGTGCGCAGCTTCGCCTCCGCTGCGTGGCGGAACGCCAGCACCAGGGCGACGAGGGTTGCCGCGACCAGCAGGTAGACCGGGACCACGTGGATGCGCGTGACGATGTACGGGTCGAACATGTGGCGCGGGGCATCGGCGTCGCCGGCGTGCGGACCTGTGCCGGTGACGATGGTGCCCAGCACCAGGGCCAGCGCGGAGGCGGCGAACATGGTCCAGGCCAGGAAGCGCTGCGTGGCGCCGGCGGGCGCGCCCAGCGAGGTTTCGCCGCGGCGCAGTGCGCCGGTGCGGTTGACCAGCAGCGTCGCGGCCATGACCAGTGCCGCCGAGACCAGGAAGTGCAGGGACACGACCCACGGGTTCAGGTTGGACCAGACGGTGATGCCGCCGATGACCGCCTGGGCCGGGATGACTGCAAGCAGCGCGATCGACAGGCGGTAGATGGTCTTGTGGGTGGAGCGCATGCGCCAGATCGACACGATCATGGCCACCGCGATGGCCGCGAGGATGAAGGTCAGCAGGCGGTTGCCGAACTCGATGAGCCCGTGGATCCCCATCTCGGCCACCGGGGTCATGGAGCCTGGCACGCAGTTGGGCCACTGCGAGCAGCCCAGCCCCGACTTGGTCAGGCGCACGGCGCCGCCGGTGATGATGATGCCGATCTGGGATGCGAGGGAGGCAATGGCCAGGCGGTGCACCGTGGTGTTCACGGTGGCGGGCAACTTGTCCGTCCAGCGGTTGGCGGCGGGGGAGGTGGTGCTCATGGTGTTGTGCTCCAGGATTCTAGTTCCACTTGAACCAGCGGGTTGCGGCGAAGCCGGCGATGAGGGTCCATGCCAGCAGGATGAGGATCCCGGAGACCGACCCGGTTCCGGTGATCAGGGCGGCCCTCAGGGAATCGCCCAGGGCGGCCGAGGGCAGCAGGTCGACGATCGGCTGCAGGTAGTCCGGCGCCCGGGTGCTGGGGAACAGGATGCCCCCGACGGCCGCCAGCAGGACCCACGCCAGGTTGGTGATGGCCAGGGTGGCCTCGGGGCGCACGGTGCCGGCGACCAGCAGGCCGAGGGCGGTGAACGCCGCCGCGCCGAGCACCAGCAGCGCCAGGGCCCAGCCGATGCCCGCGGGCGCGGGCCGCCATCCGAGCAGCAGCGCGGTGCCGCCGATGACGAGGACCTGCAGGAAGAGGACTGCCAACACCGCCATGACCTTGCCGTAGATCAGGCCGGCACGGCCCAGCGGGGTGGTGGAGAGGAAGCGCAGCACCCCGTAGCGGCGGTCGAATCCGGTGGCGATGCCCTGCCCGGTGAACGCGGTGGAGACCACGCACAGGGCCAGCACGCCGGGGGCGGCGGCGTCGATGGGGTTGGCGGCAACGTCCTTGAGCAGGTCGGTGAAGACCAGTCCGAAGAGGGCCATCAGCGGCAGCACCACGGCCACGACGAGCTGCTCGCCGTTGCTGATCATGCCCAGGGTCTCGTAGCGTCCCTGCAGCAGGATGCGCCGGAGGGTTCCCTGCGCGTTGGCGGTCGCCGGGGCGGCCTGCGTACTAGTTGGCATTGTTTCCCTTGTCGGCAATCTCCAGGAACACGTCTTCAAGCGTGCGCGGTTGCATGGTCAGTGCGTGGGGCAGGATGTCCTCGCGGGTCCACCACGTGGTCAGTTCCGCCAGGTCCCCGGGGGAGCGGACCCCGTCGAGCCGGTAGTGCCCGGGCGTCGCCTCGGCGAGCGTGAGGTGCTCCGGAAGTGCGGGCAGCGCCATGGCCGCCGCCGCGGTGAAGGTCACGGCCTGGGCCGGTGCCTCGTGCGCGGCGTGCGCGGTGAGCTCCGAGACGGTTCCCTGGGCGACGTTGCGCCCCTCGTCGATGATGTAGACGTAGTCGGAAAGCCGTTGCGCGTCCTCCATGAGGTGCGTGGTCAGCACGATGCACATTCCGGCCTCGCGCAGTTCGCCGATGAGCTCGAAGACGACCTGGCGCGATTGCGGATCCAGGCCGGCGCTTGGCTCGTCAAGGAAGACGACTTCCGGGTTCCCGGCCAGGGCGGCGGCCAGGGCCACGCGCTGCTTTTGGCCGCCGGAAAGCCGGCGGATCGACGTCGTGGCGAACTCGTCGATGCCCAGGCGCTCGATGAGGGAATCGATGTCCGCCGGGCGGCGGTAGAACGAGGCGACGTGGCGCAGCAGCGGGATCGGGCGCAGCGAGGGCGGCAACCCGCCGTCCTGCAGCATCACGCCCACGCGCGAGCGCAGCGCCGGGCTGGCGCCGTAGGGATCCTCGCCCAGCAGGCGGACGGTTCCGCCGTTGGGACGCAGCAAGCCCTGTGCGCATGCCAGGGTGGTGGACTTCCCGGCGCCGTTGGAGCCCAGCAGGGTGGTGACGGTTCCGGGGTCGGCCTTGAGGCTGATGCCGTAGAGCACGCGCATCATGCGGCCGTCCAGGGCGGGGACGGGGCCGAAATCTTTGAGCAAGTCCTCGATCACGAGGCTTGGAGACACATTGGACACCCGGCTATTCTATGTCAGGTAGAAGATGGGGCGGTCGGGGTGTGGCGCCGGTCTCCCCGGGCCCCGGTGGCCGGGTGCGGCATTAAGCCCGCGGCGAGGTAAGCAGTGCCTTACTAGACGGGCGTGCTGGATTAGCGCATGCTTGTGTTGTGTATTCATCGAATCAGACAGTGCCGGTCGGCGACGCCCCGGCACCCAACATTCCCGCGACAGGGGAAGCCGAAGAACGCACCCGCGACCGAGTCCTGTATTCCGTGTTGGAAGACGGCCCGGTCAGCGCCGCCGAACTGGGCGAGCGCCTGGGCTTTACCCCTGCAGCCGTCCGTCGCCACCTCGATGCGCTCTCCAAGCAGGGGCTCGTCGAGGTCAAGCTCGTGGCCAACCAGCGCACCGGCGCCGGCCGGCCCTCACGCCGCTACGTGCTGTCGCACCGCGGCCAAACCAAGATGGGCAACGACTACCTGGACATCGCCACCGACGCACTGGCCGAACTTGGCCGGGCTGCCGGACCGGCGGCCGTCGAGGCCTTTGCCGCCCGCCGCTTTGCCGCCATGGAACGGCGTTACCGTCCCGTGGTGGCCGAGATCGAGGGCCTCGAGGAACGCGCCGACGCGCTGAGCGAGGCGCTCAGCGCGGACGGATTCGTTGCCTCCACCCGCAAGGTCGGCGCGGATTCGCCGACCGCCACCATGCTCAGCGTCCAGCTGTGCCAGGGGCACTGCCCCATCCAAGATTTGGCCAGGGAATTCCCCGTCTTTTGCGAGATGGAAACCCAGGCCTTTTCCCGTCTGCTGGGTGTCGATGTGCGAAGGCTCTCGACACTTGCCAGCGGCGGGCATGTGTGTACGACCCACGTCCCCGTGGGCCGGAACCAAACTCCTCAGCGTGCTGAGAAGAGAACTCGAATCAAGATCACGAAGCAGGAGAGGCCGCGATGACGGATCAGATTGCACAGGAGTCCCCCGACGCCGGCGTGATTACCGAGATCCTGGAGAAGAACCCAGAACTCCAAGGAATCGGTAATTACGAGTACGGATGGAGCGACAAGAACGACGCGGGCGCCAATGCGCGCCGCGGCATCAACGAAGACGTTGTCCGCAACATCTCGGAGCTCAAGTCCGAGCCCCAGTGGATGCTGGACATGCGCCTGAAGGGCCTGAAGTACTTCGATCGCAAGCCCATGCCCACCTGGGGCGCAGACCTCTCGGGCATCGACTTCGACAACATCAAGTACTTCGTGCGTTCCACCGAGAAGCAGGCCACCAGCTGGGAGGACCTGCCCGAGGACATCAAGAACACGTACGACAAGCTCGGCATCCCCGAGGCCGAAAAGCAGCGCCTGGTTTCCGGTGTCGCCGCCCAGTACGAGTCCGAGGTCGTCTACCACCAGCTGCGCGAGGACCTGGAGAAGCAGGGTGTCATCTTCCTTGACACCGACACCGCCCTGCGCGAGCACGAAGACATCTTCAAGGAGTACTTCGGCACGATCATCCCGGTGGGCGACAACAAGTTCGCCTCGCTGAACACCGCGACCTGGTCCGGCGGTTCCTTCGTCTACGTCCCCAAGGGCGTCCACGTGGAGATCCCGCTGCAGGCATACTTCCGCATCAACACGGAAAACATGGGCCAGTTCGAGCGCACCCTCATCATCGCCGACGAGGATTCCTACGTGCACTACATCGAGGGCTGCACCGCCCCGATCTACACCTCGGACTCGCTGCACTCGGCAGTTGTCGAGATCATCGTGAAGAAGGGCGCCCGCGTCCGCTACACCACGATCCAGAACTGGTCGAACAACGTGTACAACCTGGTCACCAAGCGCGCCGTCTGCGAAGAGGGCGCGACCATGGAATGGGTCGATGGCAACATCGGCTCCAAGGTCACCATGAAGTACCCGGCCGTCTACCTGGTCGGCGAGCACGCACGCGGCGAGACCCTGTCGATCGCCTTCGCCGGCGAGGGCCAGCACCAGGACACCGGGTCCAAGATGGTGCACATCGCCCCGAACACGTCCTCGAAGATCGTCTCCAAGTCGGTGGCCCGCAACGGCGGCCGCGCCGCCTACCGCGGCCTGGTCCAGGTGCGCGAGGGTGCCAAGGGCGCACGCAACTCGGTCGAGTGCGACGCGCTGCTGGTTGACCAGATCTCCCGGTCGGACACCTACCCGTACATCGACGTCCGCGAGGACGACGTGACCATGGGCCACGAGGCGACGGTTTCGCGCGTGTCCGAGGAGCAGCTCTTCTACCTGATGAGCCGCGGCATGACCGAAGAGGAAGCCATGGGCATGATCGTGCGCGGCTTCGTCGAGCCGATTGCCCGCGAGCTCCCGATGGAGTACGCCATGGAACTGAACCGCCTCATTGAACTGCAGATGGAAGGATCCGTCGGTTAATCATGACTGATACCGCAACTCACGTAACGGGCGAAAAGGCCCGTCTCGGTGCACCCAGCATTTCCGGTTTCACCGAAGAGGGCGAAAACCTCTCTCCGTTGAACGAAGCAGAAGCAACCGCGCCGTTGGGCGGCGACGCCTCCAAGGCGCACAGCCACGGCGGCGGGGCCGGAATCCCCGATTCCTCCCGCGCCGGTCGCAAGACCAGCTACAACGTCGAGGACTTCCCGGCGCTGACCGGTCGTGAAGAGGACTTCCGCTTCACCCCGCTCAAGCGCATGGGCGGCCTGCACAAGAACGAGCTGGCCGGTCCCGCCCCCGAGCTGGCGCTTTCGGGCGCCAAGGCCGCCACCCTGGAAACCGTTGCGATGACCGACGCCCGCGTCGGTTCCGCCGGAATCCCGGAGGACCGCATCTCGGCCAACGCCTGGAAGCATGCGGCCGAGGCCAAGGTGCTGACCATTCCCGCGAACTCCAGCGGCGAACAGGTCACGCTGACCTACACCGGCACCTCCACCGAGGCGGCGGCCAGCCACCTCGTGGTGGTCGCCGAGGCCAATTCCGAGTCAGTGGTGGTCATTGACCACGTCGGGTCCGTGGTGCTGGCGCAGAACATCGAAATCGATGTCCGCGAAGGTGCCAAGCTGACCGTGATCTCGCTGCAGGCCTGGGCCGATGACGCGATCCACGCTTCCTCGCACCTGGCCAAGGTCCGCAAGGACGGCCACCTGAAGCACATCGCGGTGACCTACGGCGGCGACCTGGTCCGCCTGACCCCGTCGGCGCACTTTGACGGCGAGGGCGGCGAGGTGGAGCTCTTCGGGCTGTACTTCGCGGATGCCGGACAGCACCTGGAACACCGCCTGTTCGTTGACCACGCCACCGAGAACTGCAAGTCCAACGTGTTGTACAAGGGCGCACTGCAGGGCAAGGACGCGCACACCGTGTGGGTCGGGGACGTCTTGATCCGCAAGGAAGCCAAGGGGACCAACTCCTACGAGGCCAACCGCAACCTGGTGCTCACCGAGGGCGCACGCGCCGACTCGGTGCCGAACCTGGAGATCGAGACCGGACTGATCGACGGAGCCGGACACGCCTCCACGACCGGCCGTTTCGACGACGAGCACCTCTTCTACCTGATGAGCCGCGGCATCGACGAGAAGACAGCGCGCCGCCTGGTGGTGCGCGGCTTCCTGAACGAGATCGTGCAGCAGATCCGGGTCCCGGAGATCGAGGAACGCCTGGCCGAGACGATCGAGCGCGAGCTCGCCGCCACGGACAGCTAATCCAGGCTTTTCCCACCAACACAAAAACTTCGTCGATCCACATCGACATTCACGGAAAGAGAACGGACCCAAGGCATGTCTACTCTGGAAATCAAGGACCTGCACGTCTCCATCGAGACCGAGCAGGGCAACAAGGAAATCCTCAAGGGCGTTTCCCTCACCATCAAGACCGGTGAAACCCACGCCATCATGGGCCCCAACGGCTCGGGCAAGTCCACCCTGGCCTCGACCATCGCCGGACACCCGCGCTACACCGTCACCTCCGGCTCGATCACCCTCGACGGTGCCGACGTCCTGGAGATGAGCGTTGACGAGCGCGCACGCGCCGGCATGTTCCTGGCCATGCAGTACCCGGTCGAGGTTCCGGGCGTCTCGATGACGAACTTCCTGCGCACCGCCAAGACCGCCATCGACGGGGAAGCCCCGAAGCTGCGGACCTGGACCAAGGACGTCAAGAGCGCCATGGAAAAGCTGAAGATCGATGCCGAGTTCGCCTCGCGCAACGTCAACGAGGGCTTCTCCGGCGGCGAGAAGAAGCGCGTGGAGATCCTGCAGCTCGAGCTCTTCAAGCCGAAGTTCGCCATCCTGGACGAGACCGACTCGGGCCTGGACGTCGACGCGTTGAAGGTCGTCTCCGAGGGCGTCAACCGCGCCCAGGAGGAGAACGAGATGGGCACGCTGCTCATCACGCACTACACCCGCATCCTGCGCTACATCAAGCCCGACTTCGTGCACGTCTTCGTTGACGGCAAGATCGCCGAGCAGGGTGGCGCCGAGCTGGCCGACCGCCTCGAGGACGAGGGCTACGACCGCTTCCTGAACGTTCCGGCCTAGTCATGAGCGTATCGAACGAAACGACCAGCGGGTCGGCGGAAACCGAGCTTGAGGACGTCGAAGAGGCGCTCAAGGACGTCATCGACCCCGAGCTCGGCGTCAACATCGTCGACCTGGGCCTGCTCTACGGGCTGAAGTACGCCGATGACGGTGCACTGCTCATTGACATGACCCTGACCACCGCCGCCTGCCCGTTGACCGACGTCATCGAGGAACAGGTCAGCCAGGCACTGGAATCGGTTGTCGATTCCTACCGGCTGAACTGGGTCTGGATGCCGCCTTGGGGTCCGGAGCGGATCACCGACGACGGCCGCGACCAGATGCGGGCCCTGGGCTTCAACATCTAGCCAACCGCAACGCAAACAAGCGAGGTGCGCTTCCCTTCGGGGAAGCGCACCTCGCTTGTTTGCGTTGGGTGCTCAGGCTCCGGGCTTGTCCAGGCTGCGCGCCGAGAGCGTGTCGCACTGGTTGATGTCCCCGGTCGAATACCCCTGCAGGAACCACGCCTGGCGCTGCGCCGAGGAACCGTGCGTCCAGCCCTCGGGGTTCACCCGCCCGGTGGCCGCCTCCTGGATCCTGTCGTCGCCCACCGCGGAGGCCGCCGAAAGCGCCGACTTCAGGTCGGCCTCGGTGAACGGATCCATGAAGGTGTTGCCGTTGGCATCCTTGGTGTTCGCCGCGTGAGCGGCCCACATCCCGGCGAAGCAATCGGCCTGCAGCTCCACGCGCACCGCGCCGGAGGTCGCCCCGGTCCCGCCCTGCTGGGAGGCGGCCAGGGTGCCGATGGTGTTCTGGATGTGGTGGCCGTACTCGTGGGCCACCACGTATTCCTCGGCCAGCGGCCCGCCGTCGGCGCCGTAGTTGGTGCTCAGGTCGGCGAAGAAGCCGGTGTCGAAGTAGGCGACGCGGTCCGCGGGGCAGTAGAACGGGCCCACCGCGCTGGTGGCCGTCCCGCACTCGGTACTCACCTGCCCGTCGAAGACCTCGACCCCGGGGCGTTGCACCGCCACGTCGTATTGCGGCAGGTAGTTGAGCCAGAAGCTGTCCAGCGACTGCGTCGTGGCAAGGATCCGGCAGTCGGTGCGGGCGTTGGCGTCGGCCCCGGTCTTGCATTCGGAGATGGCCGACGGGCCGGTCTCGCCCGGGCCCTGCTCGATGCCGGGATCCCCGCCGAGCCCCAGCTGCGTCAGCATGTCGGGGTTGATGCCCAGCAACGCGGCGATCAGCACCACGATGATTCCGCCGCCCCCGGCGGCGATCTTTCCCCCGCGGCCGCGCCCGCGGGAGTCCCTGATGCGGCCCGAATCCAGTTGTGCGTCGTCGTTGAAACTCATGGTTCATACAATACGTGCGCACCTGGGTTTTTGGTGGCGTGTCGCGCTCCGGGTCCCCGTTTGCGTCATGACCTGCCGCAATGGCCCGGACGCGTCAGGGGCGCGGAGACGCCGGGCGCACAAGCGCGCCCGCCATGGAATCAGCCACGTAGCGGGCGAAGCGCTCGGAGTCCCATCCGCGCTGCAGCACCAGCAGTTCGTAGAGCTCGGGGGAGCTGTGCAGCCACATGATGTCGACGGCCTCGTCGAAACCGACATCGTCCCTGAGGTAACCGCGCTCCTGCAGGAATCGAGCGTTGTGGCGCATCCGTTCCAGTCGCTCGGCGTTGGACTGGGCCTGGAGCCCGGCCATGTTCGCATCGCTCGCCGCGGCGGAGCGCACCAGCAGCAGGATCGGGGTCAGCGTTACCGCGACCTCGGCGGTGAGCCGTCCCCACAGCGACATCAGCGACTCGGCGTCGGCTGCGTGCTGCCGGAGCCGATCCGAGCGGTCGAAGGCCGCCCCGGGACCACTGCCGCGCAAACCGCGTGCGTAGATGGCCCGGACCAGCCCCGGCTTGCCGCCGAACGACTTGTAGATGGTCTCCACCGAGACCTGGGCGTCGTCGGCGATAAGGGCGATCGTTGTTCCCGGGTATCCCCGGGCCAGGAGCCGCGCTTCGGCGGCGTCAAGGATCGCGTCCCGGGTCTTCTGTGCGGCCGCGCGCCGGCCTCGGGAATCATATCCACGCGGGGTCTTGACTGTGGGCATTTCTGGTTCCATACTTCGTATTGGTTACACCGTACTGTATCAAATAGGAGCTGTCATGGACGACCCGGCGACGCGCGACCTGGCGGCATTGCTGGGACGCCTGGTGGACGCCGTCAATGCACACGATCTCGACGCGCTCGTTGCCTGCTTCGCCCCCGGCTACCGCAACGAGACGCCCGCCCACCCCGCCCGCGGCTTCACCGGGTCCTCGCAGGTCAGAAGCAATTGGGGGCGGATGTTCGCCGGGATCCCCGACCTCGGCGCGCGGGTCCTGCGCCAAGCCATCGACGGCGGAACGGCCTGGACCGAATGGGAGCTGCGCGGCACCAGGGTCGACGGTGCGCGGCAGCTGATGCGCGGCGTCATGATCTTCACCGCTGCCGACGGGTTGCTGGATTGCGTGCGACTCTATCTGGAACCGGTGGATGAAGCCGGCGGTGATGTCGATGCCGCCATCGAACTGATAGCGGGTGCCGCGGCGGCACCGGAAAAGGACTTGCCATGATTCTCGTCATCGGAGCCACCGGCCAACTCGGCGGCCTCATCGCCCGACGGCTCCTGCTTCGCGGCGAAGACGTGCGCGTGCTGGTGCGCGACCCTGACGCGCCGCCGGCCCGTGCCCTTGTTCGGGCCGGCGCGCAGGCCGTTCCCGGCGACCTGTCGGACCCTGCATCGCTGCGGGCGGCATGCGAATCGGTGCAGGGTGTCATCACCACCGCGAACTCGATGTCACGCGGCGGGCCGGACACCATCGACTCCGTCGATCGCCGCGGCAACGCGAACCTCATCGATGCGGCTGGCGGTGCCGGAGTGCAGCGCTTCGTCTTCATCTCCGCGCTCGGCGCGGATCCACAGAGCCCGATGCCCCTGTTGCGGGCCAAGGGCGAGACCGAGCAGCGCCTGAGGGAGAGCGGGCTGGACTTCACGGCGCTGCAGCCGGACTTCTACATGGACCTGCTGCCGATGGCCGTCGTGGGTGCCCCGGCGTTGGCAGGGGACACCGTCACGCTCATCGGCGAGGGCCGGCGCAGGCACTCGATGGTGGCGATGTCCGATGTCGCAGACTATGCGCTTGCGGCATATGGCCGGGACGACGCCATGGGCCGGGCGCTGCGGCTCGGCGGACCCGAGGCCGTGTCGTGGCTTGATGTGCTTGCGGCCTTCGAACGGCACATGGGCCGGGCGGTCCCGGTCCGCTTTATTGCGCCGGGGCTGCCCGTGGACGAAATGCCCGAGATGCTCGCCGGAATGCTGGCAGCGCTGGAGACCTATGATTCAGAGCTGGACACCGCTGCCTTGGCCCGTCGCTACGGGGTGGTTCCGACATCATTGGATGACTTCGTGCGCGGCGTGGTGGAGGCAGCCCGCCACGGCGACCGGCTGCGAATGGCGTAATTAGGCCGATGGGCAGCTCGCGCGGGGTGCACGGCTCCGGTTAGTTGCGCTCCATGATGCCGCGGGCGGCCAGCGCATCGGCGGTGCGCTGGGCGTAGGCCACGGTGTTGATGACCACCGGCGCGGCAAGGGTCGCCGGATTGCGTCCGATGCCTCGGGCCCTGGCCGCATCGGAGAGCTCCTGCACCGAGGTCGCGATCGCCGGGATGCTGCGCAGCATCAGGGCCACGGCCAGCGCGATGGTGGCGGGACTCCCTCCCACCAGGCGCACCGGGGCCGCCGCGCGCTCCAGTCCGTCGAGCAGGGCGGCCTGGGTCGTGGTCAGCAGGACCAGACGCCCGCACTGGATGACCGCGAGCATGCCGCTGACCAGGGTGAGGGCGAAGAGCGGGGTGTTCAGGATCGATTGGTAGATGCCCAGGATCGCAAAGATCCACCAGAGTTGGCGCAGCGGCGCGGCCCAGGCACGCAGCACCCGGGGACCTGCCAGGGCAAAGAGCCCCACGCCCAGCGCCAGCGTGCCCAGCCCGACGGCGGGGACGCGAAAGGCGAGCACCGCGGTGCCCACCAGCACGACCACCAGGTACTTGGCCAGCAGCGGGGCGCGGTGCACGGGGCTGGTGCCGGGCAGGTAGTGTCCCAGCAGCATCTGGTGGGAGGCGCTCACGAGGCCAGGCTCCCGTTGCGGACCAGTCGGCGGTATGTGTCCACGGCCTCCGGTGCTGCACCGTCGAAGACCACCCGGCCTCCGGCGACCAGCAGTGCGCGGTCGGCCGCCGCTGCGAAGTCCAGGTCGTGGGTCGCGTAGATGACCTGCTGCTCCAGCGTGCCCAGGGTGGCCTGCAGCAGTTCGTTGTTGGCCAAGTCCAGCAGCGTGGTCGGTTCGTCGGCGACCAGGATGTCCTGGCCCGCCGCCAGCACGCTGCACAGCGCCACCAGCTGCCGCTCGCCGCCGGAGAGGTCGTAGATGCTGCGCCGGGCCAGGTGTCCCAGGCCCAGCGAGGCGAGCGCCTGTTGGGCGGCGGCGCTGCGCGCAGCCCGGTTTCGGTGGCTGGCCTTGAGCGAGAGCTCGACGTCCTCGGCGACGATGGGCATCACCAGTTGCGAGAGCGGATCGGTGAAGAGGAAACCCACGCGCTGCCGCACGGCCTTGGCCTGCCGCACGGTGTCAAAGCCATGGACGGTGACGGTCCCGGTCGAGGGGGAGACCAGCCCGTTGAGCAGGCGCAGCAGCGTGGACTTGCCCGAGCCGTTGGCACCGATCACGGCAATCCGCGACTCGGTGAGCTCGAGGGTGCACGGGGCCAGGATGGTGCGCGGCTCCTGTGCTTGGTCGTCGGCGGGGACGAAGACTCCCGCGTTGTTGAAACGGATCACGCTTAACCGTATTCCCTGCTGCCGTCGTGGATGGAATTGTGCCGCTGTCGGCGGAAGCTAGGCCCGGAAGCGGCGGCGGGCGAAGGCCGGGAAGGCCTTGAAGACGCTGACGGCGATGGCGGCGGCAAGCAGGTTCTTGACCACGTCGCCGGGCCAGTACGCCATGTCGAGGATGAAGGCCTTTTCCAGCGGGATCTGTGCGTTCAGGCTCATGCCCAGGATGCCCAGCGGGTGGATCACCAGGATCGAGCCGCCCATGGCCGCCAGGAACAGCCAGGGGAAGCGGCGCCGTGTCGCCTTGCGCAGCACCAGCGTGGCCAGCGCGCCGGTCACCAGGGCCGCCAGCGGGAAGGCGAGCAGGTAGCCGGCGCTGGGCGCCGCGAGCGCGCCGAGCCCGCCGGAGAACTTGGCAAAGATCGGCACGCCGGCCAGTCCCACCAGCACATACAGCGCGGTGGCCGAGCCGCCGCGCAGCGAGCCCAGGATCAGCGCGGTGAGCGCCACGCCCATGGTCTGCAGGGTGATCGGAACGCCCAGGGCACCCACCGGCACGGCCGGAACCAGGGTCAGCACGGCGATGAGGGCGGCGAAGACCGACACGAGTGCGAGGTCGCGGGCGCCAATGCGGGCGGGGGACTGTACGTAGAGGTGCTGGCCGGGAGTGGTCATGGCGGTGGGGGATTCCTAAGCGTTCAGGGGCGGTGTGCGGGTGTGTGGTGTCGCTGCGCCGCGTGCGGGTCCTGCAAACAGAATACTTGAACACCGTTCAAATGTGGTGATCGACGTCCGGCGGATTCGTCACAAAAGTCAACGGCGGCACCGTGAACGGTCGCGGGTCGCGAGCCTCTGCGGGCGGGACGCGATGCCGCGGGGGAGAATGGAGTCATGGATACGGGTGATGGAACCTCGCTGGATTTGTCCGTGGGGCAGCTGGCCGAAAGGGCGGGCGTCGCGGTCTCGGCGCTGCACTACTACGAGCGCGAGGGATTGATCTCCTCGTGGCGGACCACCGGCAACCAGCGGCGCTTCGACCGCAGCGTGCTGCGCCGCGTGGCCGTGATCCGGGCCGCCCAGCGGGCCGGCATTCCGCTGCGTTCTATCGCCGAGCTCTTTGCCGGGCTGCCCGCCGACGGGACGCCGCGCAAGGAGGACTGGCAGGCGGTCTCGGCGGCCTGGCGCGAGGACCTCCAGGAGCGGATCCACCAGCTTCAGTCGTTGCGCGACGGGCTGGGTGGCTGCATTGGCTGCGGCTGCCTCTCGCTGGCCGAATGCGGATTCGTAAATCCCAACGACCGGCTCGCCGACGGCCGGGGCGGCGCCAGCTTGTTCCGGGAGGAAACGCAATTTGACCTCAACCAAGGTTGAGGTTCTAGCGTGGTGGAGTAACGGGCCAACCCGCCACACCCGGTGGACGCCCCGAAGAGAGGAACCTCGACCCGCCGTGCAAACCCACCTTCCGGCCGCCACGATCGCGGACCAGTTTCGCCTCGCCTTTGGCAACCATCCCGCTGGAGTCGCAGTGGTGACGGCGGCCGGATCCCGCGGACCGGTCGGAATCACCGCCTCGTCGCTGATTTCGGTTTCGGCCGATCCCGCATACCTGGCGTTCAACATTGCGCGGCGCTCCGGCGCCGCCGAGGCCATCCTGGACGCCGAGCACATCCTCGTCCACCTTTTGACGGCCCGGAACGCCGATGTGGCCGCTCTGTTCGCCGGCCCCGGCGAGGAGCGCTTTGCCAAGCTGCCGGGATGGGAGAAGCTGGCCACCGGGGAGCCGCTGATCCACGGCGTGGGTGTGGCGATGCGCTGTTCCATCGAGTCGCGCGTTGCCGCCGGGCCGGCCACGGTGGTCGTTGCCTCGGTGCTCGACGTCATTTCCGGCCAGTCCACCGCCGCACCGTTGGTTTACCACCGGCGCGGCTACCACAGCATCGGTGAGCACACCCGCCTCACCGCTTGACCGGCCCCCGGGAAATCCCGCGGCCGGGTGTCCACGAAACATGAGTTGAGGAGTCATTTTGGCTATTTATACCTTGCCCGAGCTGCAGTACGATTACGCGGCCCTGGAGCCGAGCATTTCGGCGCGGATCATGGAGCTGCACCACTCGAAGCACCATGCGGCGTATGTCGCGGGGGCGAATGCGGCGTTGGAGCAGCTGGCCGAGGCCCGCGAGAAGGGCGAGTTCGGGAATGTGCCGAAGTTGTCCAAGGACCTGGCGTTCCACCTGGGCGGTCACACGAACCACTCGATTTTCTGGAACAACCTGTCCCCGGAGGGCGGGGACAAGCCCGAGGGCGAGTTGGCCGCGGCGATCGACGATGCCTTTGGCTCGTTTGACGCGTTCCGGGCGCACTTCACGGCGGCGGCGATGAGCCTGCAGGGTTCGGGTTGGGCGTTGCTGGGCTTTGAGGGCCTGGGATCCCAGCTGGTCATTGAGCAGCTGTATGACCAGCAGGGCAATGTGCCGGTGGCGACGACGCCGTTGTTGATGCTGGACATGTGGGAGCACGCGTTCTACCTGGATTACGTGAATGTGAAGGCCGACTACGTGAAGGCGTTCTGGAACATCGTGAACTGGGCGGATGTCTCGGCCCGCTTCGAGGCGGCGCGTGCCGGTGCCCCGAAGCTCGTGGTCCCCGGCAAGTAACACGCCACCGCCGGAGGCGGGCTAGAAGCGGGCCGTCGGCCGGAGCAGCTCCGACCGGCGGCCCGCTTGGCCCGTGGCCCGGCTGCGTCGATCGTTCGACGTCAACGGTGCCCACCGCATCCGGTCGGTGGCCAAGCGTCAGTGGCCAAGCATTGCCGCCAGCATCTGGATCGAGCCCAGCAGGGTCGGGGCTTGTTCGATGAGCAGCAGCAGGCCCAGCGCAATCATGATCAGGCCGCTTGCCAGGGTGATGAAACGTGCCGCGGTGGGGCGCTGGCGCAGCAGCGCCCGGGCGCCCAGGGTCACGCCCGTGTAGATGAACAGCGAGAGCACCATGTGGCTGGTGCCGAGGATCGCCGTTTGCACCGGGACCGGCAACGCTGCGTCCGCGTGGATGAATTGGGGGATAAGGGCCAGGTAAAGCAGCAGGGCCTTGGGGTTCGTGCCGCTGGTTCCCAGCCCGCGGAAGAAGGCGGGGCCGAGGAAGCGCTCCCTGGCCTCGGCGGTGGTTGCCACCATGGTGGTCGTTCGCCGGAGCGTGTCGGCCCCGCCGCCGGCCGTGCCCGGTTCCGTCGGGTCCATGCCGCTGCCATACGGCTCCGGTTCGGTGCCCTCCTCGGCGCTGAAGCCCGCGCCGCGCCAGGAGCGGGCGGTGCCGATTCCCAGCCAGAGAAGGTAGGCGGCGCCGATGAGCGTGAGCCAGGAAAGCAGTTGCGGCATCCCGGCAATCAGGGCCGCCATTCCGCCGACAATGAGCAGGGTGTGAAAGATGTACCCGCTGCACAGTCCCGCCACCGCCGAGGACACCCGGTGCCGGCCGAGTCCCGCGGAAATGGCGTACGCCCAATCGGCACCCGGCGTCATGGCCAGGGCAAATGACACCGCGATGAAGCCGTAGATGACTTGAAGGTCCATGACCGAATCTCTTTCCTGCCGGGAATCTACCCGCAAGCTTAGGAAGAAATAGACGAAATGTGCTTGCCGGTTCTCGCTCCGATTTCCGTCAACTAAGAAGAAATCTCCTGATATGTTTAATTGTGCGCAAGAATCTAGCGCGCAGATTTGAAATCACCGGGAAAACACACGAGGGGAGCCGCCGCATGGACGGAATCGACCGCGCTATCCTGCGACGCCTGCAGGACGATGGACGCATGACCGCAACCGCCCTGGCGGAGGACGTCGGTCTCACCTTGGCGCCCTGCCATCGGAGGTTGCGTGAACTGGAAAACCGCGGTGTGATTCGTGGCTACCGTGCGGACGTCGATCCTGCGAAGGTGGACCTCGCCTTCGAGGCGCTGGTGTTTGTCACCCTCCGGGACCGGTTGACCATGAAGGACTTCGAGCGCGAGGTCGGCCAGATCGGCCAGATCATCGACGCGCAGCGGCTCTTCGGGGAACCGGACTTCCTGTTGCGGGTCATGGCCGCCGACCTGCCGGCATATCAGCGTTTCTACGACGACGTGCTGGTGGCGCTGCCCGGGGTGGAAAAACTCACGAGCACGATAGTCATGAAAAACCTCAAGTCCGGCGGACGGCTCCCGATCTAGGCGACGAATCCGGCTCTTGCGGATTTCGGCCGGCTGCGTGAAGCTGGGGAGAACGCGGCAACTTCTTGCGTCGGCGGACAATCAGCGATCGAGGACAAGAACATGAAATCCCGCGAAGCCGCCACTGCCGATGACGCAGCGACCCCCGGGGTGCCAATGCTGTCTCGTCCCGGCGTCGTAGCCGGAGTCCCGGGAACGACGTCCCGACGATGACTACCGTTCTGGTGGTGTTGCGTGGCGGCCCGTTTGACGGCCGCCAGCTGACGGTCCCGGATTGGCCGGAACCGCTGACGGTGGAGTCCCTGCCCGAGGACCTGCACGTCGAGGCCCGGGTCCGCGCACGCTACCTGGCGGTCGCCGACCTCCCGCCGGATTCCGGGCCCCGGGTGATGGTCTGGGATGGAGCCCATCGTATCGGCGGGATCCACCACGCCTGAGGGACCGCGCACGCACGTGACGGCGAATGAGGGCAGTGCTCCGGACCAGCTGCCTCGCGCCGAAGGGAAACGGCCTTGACCGGGTAAACACCTGGTCAAGACCGTTTCTTTTGGGTGCCCCCGGCGCGATTCGAACGCGCGACCGACAGATTAGAAGGCTGTTGCTCTATCCACTGAGCTACGGAGGCGGGCACAAGAATCATAGCCCAAACCTGAGGCGGGTTGATATTTCACCGATGGCGATACTGGGTTTTGGACGCGCGTGGGACCGTGAAAAAGAATTACTCCGGACGTATGATGAAACAGTAAGAGAGCTGGCCGGGCAGGAACGGCCAGAGTCGCCCTGATCCACTGTTTCGAAGCCGAAAGGATGCCATTGCCACGCCAATCCGCTGCACCCGTTGAACTTGACCGAAGGCCAAACAGCGCGGCATGGCGCAACTCCATTTTCGGCATCTTCTTTTTGTGTGGCTTCGCTTTTGCCACCTGGGTTGCCCGCCTCCCGGCGGTTCGGGTGCAGCTCGACCTTTCCACCGCCGATGTTGGCATCCTGCTCTTTGCCCTGGCGATCGGCTCCATCGGTGGGCTGGCATTTGCGCCGGGGATCCTGGCTCGAATGGGCATCCGCCGCGGAATCATGCTGGGGCTGCTGATTCTGGGTGCGGCGCTGGCCGTGCTGGGCGCCGTGACCGAGGTGCTGGGCAGCACCGTGGGTGCGATGGCGATCCTGGTTCTTTACGGCTTTGTCTTCAGCACCACCGACGTGATGATGAACGTCGATGGTGCTGCCGTGGAACGATCACTGGGCAAGACGCTCCTGCCGCTGATGCACGCCTTCTTCAGTTTTGGCACGATCATCGGCGCCGTCCTGGGGGCCGGTGCCGCGCGCCTGGGGATCGATGTGATGTGGAACTTCGCCGTCGTCGGTGTCCTCATCATGGGCCTTGGCCTGTACTTCGTACGCAACGTTTCGGGTCTCGAGCCCCCGGCGGCGCTCGAGGCCGACAGGGCGCCGGAAGCCGAGTCGTGGTGGCGGCGCCTGGTCGGCACGTTCCGCGACGGCCACCTGATGCTGATCGGGATCATGGTTGCAGGACTGGCCTTCGCCGAGGGCACCGCCAACGACTGGCTCACCATTGCCTCCGTCGACGACCACGGATTCAGCGAGGCCTCCGGGGCCCTGGTGTTCGGCGCCTTCGTGGCCGCCATGACCGCCGGCCGCATCTTCGGCGGACCGCTGATTGACAGGATCGGGCACAAGCGCGTCCTGGTGTTCATGGGCGTGCTTGGGCTCTGCGGCATCGTGCTGTTCATTTTGGCACCTGCCCCGTGGGCGGTTTTTACCGGCGCACTGCTCTGGGGCCTGGGCGGATCGCTCGGTTTCCCGGTTGGCATGAGCGTGGCGGCGGCCCACCCCACCGACGGACCGCGCCGCGTGGGCATCGTTGCCGTCTTCGGCTACTCCTCCATGCTGATCGGTCCGCCGGTCCTGGGCTTCCTCGGCGAACACTACGGGGTGCTCAACGCCTTCGTCCTTGTCGCGGGAATCCTCTTCATCACGTTGTTGATCACGCCGAAGGCCACTGCGGTTCCGAGGACCCCGGAACCGCAGCGAGTGGACTAGTGCCCGAAGCGCATGGGATCGGACGGCTCGTCGCCGGTTCCGTCCAGCGCATCGATGGCGTGGATCTCCTCGGGGGAAAGATTGAACGTAAAGACGTCGAGGTTCTCGGCCATGCGCTCGGGGCTCGAGGTCTTCGGAATGGGCACGACCCCTCGCTCGATCTGCCAGCGAATCACGGCCTGCGCGGGCGTGACCTTGTGCGCGGCCGCCGCGGCCAGCACCGGTGCGGAGTCGAGCAGGTCATGTTTTCCGCGCCCCAGCGGAGCCCATGCCTCGGTGAGGATCCCGTGTTCGGCGTGGAAGGCCAGACGGTCGTCGTCAAGCCAAAACGGCGCGTGCTGGATCTGGTTGACGTCCGGAACGACTCCGGTGGCGTCGATCAATTCCTGCAGTTGCGGGACGGTGAAATTGGAGGTGCCGATGGCCCGGACCCTGCCGCGCTTGAGCAGCTTGACCAGTCCCTCCCAGGCCTGGACGTAATTGCCCTCCTGCGGGTTGGGCCAGTGGATCAGGAATAGGTCGAGGTATTCCATGCCCAGCCGCTTGCAGCTGTTCTCCCAGGCGTCCTTCACTCCCTGGACCGAATGCCACTGCACATTGAACTTTGAGGTAATGAACAATTCCTCGCGGGGAACGGACGTGGAGCCGATGCCCTCTCCGATGCCTTCCTCGTTGCCGTAGTTCTCCGCGGTGTCGATAAGCCGGTATCCGGCATCCAACGCGTGGGCGACTGCTGCTCCGGCCTGGATGTCATCCAGCGGCCACGTGCCCAGGCCGATGGATGGCATGAAGGCGCCATTGTTGAGTTCACGTAACGGGACCGATGCATAGTTGTCTGGCATTTGGCCATGCTATGGCACCGGCCGGAATACCGATAGGGGGGCGCACCGTGGTCCCAATGCTTCGATGTGCCGGCCCCGTGTCAGGACCGGGGCCAACTGCGGCCGGGGGATTGCGGAGGCGGGAAGGGGATGCCCGAAGCCCGTGATGGCTGCACAGACGGTGTGTCGTGGCCGATCGGACCGGCGAAGGCCATGGGGCCCAAGTTCCCCGCACAGCCGGCCCGCGGAAGGGTGCCCTGCTGCCTTGCCCCGCGGCGCTTGCCCACAGCCCCGGGCCCCCGCTGCGAGGTGGCCCGGGCGCGGGATCACACTGGGGTGACGAGGCAAGAAGTACTTGCCCAGAGTCGAACATTGGAGTGCACCATGACGGACCACATAACGTTGCGCGGTGTGGTGGGAACCGAGCCCCGCACCAGCGGGGGAAACAGCGGAACGCTAATTGCAAAGTTCCGGATGGTCAGCAACGAGCGGCGGCAGGACCCGGAGACGGGGCAATGGTCGGATGTACACAGCAATTGGTACACCGTCTCCTGCTTCCGGGCCATGGCCACCAACATGCTTGCCAGCATCCACATGGGCGACCACGTCGTGGTCTACGGCAAGATGCAGGTTCGTGAATATGACCGCCAAGATGGAACCCGGGGTTTCAGCGTGGACATCGAGGCCATGGCGCTGGGCCACGACCTGCGGTTCGGGGTCAGCCGCTTTGACAGGGTCAGGCGCGCCGGGGGAGACGACAACGCCGAGCAACACCTGCGCCACGGCCAACCGGCCCGGGAGCCAGCGGAATCGAGTGACGAATTCCCGGTGACCGGCTGGCCTGATTCCGAGTCCGGCGCGGATACCGAGGCGGCCTAGTTTCCCCGGGCGCCACGCGGCCGCGAATGTGTGCGCGGCCACGGTCCATGGTGGCCGTGGCCGCCCGATGTGCGCAGGAACATGCCGCATACGCTTAAACCGGGCGCGATAATTGGGAGTAAGTCTCCCCGAGGCACTAGCCTTGAGGGCATGGCGGAATTCATTTACACGATGACCAAGGCTCGCAAGGCCGTTGGCGACAAAGTCATTCTCGACGATGTCAGCATGTCCTTCTACCCAGGCGCAAAAATTGGCGTCGTGGGTCCGAACGGTGCCGGCAAGTCTACGATCCTCAAGATCATGGCAGGGCTGGACACGCCCTCCAACGGCGAGGCGCGTCTCAGCCCCGGATACAGCGTCGGGATCCTGTTGCAGGAACCGCCGCTGAACGAAGAAAAGACCGTTCTGGGCAACGTCCAGGAAGGCGTCGGGGAGATCTACCAAAAGATCACCCGGTACAACGAGATCTCCGAAGAGATGGCACAGGACGGTGCCGACTTCGATGCACTGCTCGAGGAAATGGGCCACCTGCAGGAAGCCATCGACACGGCCGACGCGTGGGACATCGACTCCCAGCTCGAGCAGGCCATGGATGCACTGCAGTGCCCGCCGGGAGATTCCTCGGTGACCACCCTTTCCGGTGGTGAGCGCCGCCGAGTGGCGCTGTGCAAGCTGCTGCTGCAGAAGCCGGACCTGTTGCTCCTTGACGAGCCCACCAACCACTTGGACGCCGAGTCCGTGTTGTGGCTCGAGCAGCACCTGCAGGCCTACCACGGCGCAGTCCTGGCCGTGACCCACGACCGGTACTTCCTGGACCACGTTGCCCAGTGGATCGCCGAGGTCGACCGCGGACGCTTGATCCCCTACGAAGGCAACTACTCCACGTACCTGGAGAAGAAGCGCGAGCGCCTCGAGGTCCAGGGCAAGAAGGACCAGAAGCTTGCCAAGCGCCTGAGCGAGGAACTCGAATGGGTTCGCTCCAACGCCAAGGGCCGCCAGACCAAGTCGAAGGCCCGTTTGGCCCGGTACGAGGAAATGGCATCGGAAGCCGAGCGCACCCGCAAGCTGGACTTCGAGGAAATCCAGATCCCTGCGGGTCCCCGCCTGGGTTCCCTGGTCATCGAGGCCAAGGACCTGAAGAAGGGCTACGACGACCGCGTACTGATCGACAACTTGTCCTTCTCGCTGCCGCGCAACGGCATCGTTGGCGTTATCGGCCCCAACGGCGTGGGCAAGTCCACGCTGTTCAAGACCATCGTCGGTATGGAGCCGATCGACGGCGGCGAGCTGAAGATCGGCGATTCGGTCAAGATCTCCTACGTCGACCAGAACCGTGGCGGCATCGACCCGGAAAAGTCGCTGTGGGAGGTCGTGTCCGACGGACTCGACTACATCCATGTCGGCCAGGTCGAAGTCCCCTCGCGTGCCTACGTCTCGGCGTTCGGCTTCAAGGGCCCGGACCAGCAGAAGAAGGCAGGTGTGCTCTCCGGTGGTGAGCGAAACCGCCTGAACCTGGCCCTGACCCTCAAGCAGGGTGGCAACTTGCTGCTCCTTGACGAACCGACCAACGACCTCGACGTCGAGACCCTCTCTTCGCTGGAGAACGCGCTGCTCGAATTCCCGGGTTGCGCAGTGGTCGTATCGCACGACCGCTGGTTCCTGGACCGCGTTGCGACCCACATCCTGTCCTACGAGGGCACCGATGAGGACCCGGCCAACTGGTACTGGTTCGAGGGCAACTTCGAATCCTACGAGGCCAACAAGGTCGAGCGCATGGGCCCGGAGGCTGCCAAGCCGCACCGCGTCACCCACCGCCGCCTGACCCGCGACTAACAGTCGCCCGGTGGCGGCCCGGGGATCCCGGGGCAGCCACCTGCGACAGGGGCCCGTGGTGCGGATGAATTTGGTTTCATCCGCACCACGGGCCCCTTTTTTGTGCAGCCGGGTCCTCTAGCCGTCCTCGGGCACGCGCACCATGCCCTCCTGGGCGACGGTGGCAACGAGCTGGCCCTCGCGGTTGAAGATCCTTCCGGTGGCCAGGCCGCGGGCACCGGAGGCGCTGGGGGACTCCTGCACATAGAGCAACCACTGATCCACCCGGAACGGGCGGTGCCACCACATGGCATGGTCCAGGCTCGCCACCGACATCCCGGGGGTGATCCAGGTCAGCCCGTGGCGGCGCAGCACCGGTTCCAGCAGCGTGTAGTCGCTTGCATAGGCGAGGGCCGCACGGTGCATGGCATCGTCCTCGGGCATCGCGGCCGTTGTCTTCATCCACACCGCGTTCACGGCACGGCGATCCTGGGGGCCCTTGAAGTACAGCGGTTCGCTGATGTAGCGGATGTCGAAGGGCCGGTTGAACGCGTATTCCTGCGCGACCGGATGGTCGAGGTCGCCGATGAGCTCGGCGGTGGTCGGCAGCGATTCGGGGTCCGGCACCCCCTCGGGCATGGTGTCCTGGTGGTCAAGGCCCTCCGCGGGCGCCTGGAAGGAGGCGATCATCGACAGGATCGGCACGCCGTTCTGGTATGCGTGGACCCGGCGGGCGGAGAAGGACCTGCCGTCACGCAGCCGCTGCACGCCGAAGGTGATGGGCAGGGCCGCGTCTCCGGCGCGCAGGAAGTATCCGTGCATCGAATGGATCGGGCGGTCCTCGGTGATGGTCTTGGACGCGGCCATCACCGACTGCCCCAGCACCTGTCCGCCAAAGACCCGGCTGCGGGCCTGGGGCGGGGTGTGGCCCACGAAGATGTCCTCGTCGGTGCGGGCCTCGGGATCCCCGCTGAGCTCCAGCAGCTCAATCAGCTTCTGCGTCGTGGTGTCGTTGATGGTCACGGGTCTGCTCCTTGGGGCCAGGAATATCGATCTGCTAAGACACTATCGCCCCCGCCGTGGGTTCGCCGTATCCGCTGGCGCGGCCGGCACCCGTGTTCCGGCGCATGTCACCGCGGGCAACGGCATTGAGCCGCGCGGTCCCAGACATGAAAGTATGAAGGCATGGCTAGTGAAACCGTTGTGCTCGAGGACCAGGAAACCGTTGCGGACCTGGCCACCTTCTTCTCCCGCGCCCGCTCGATCGAGGACGGCGCGGTTCTGCTGCAGGCCGCCGGCAGCGCCCTGGCGCTCTATGTGCCGGTGCTCTATCCGGAATTCCTGGGCGATCCGGTGCCCACCGTGCTGGGGATGCGCGCGGTGCGCCTGGGCCAACCGGCCAAGGCCGACGGGGTCTATGCCATCTCCGCGCTGACCGACAGGCTGGCCCGGATGGGCGGGTCCGCGCTGGAGCTTTCGATGCCCCCCGCCGAGGTCAGCGCGTCGTGGGCGGGCCAGCAGGTGCCGCGCGGCGGCTGGGAACAGCGCGAGACGGTTGACGACGACGCGCTGCTGGCCGAGGCGATGCGCGGGATCGGCGTGGTGGCCCAGGCGCTGCCCGAGAACGCCGGAAAGCCGGTGCTCAAGACCGTGCGTGCGAGGATCTGGTCCTCGCCCGTCGAGGGTGTGCAGACGCCTATTCCGCTGGGCATGGCCTTTGGCGCGCATGCCCTGGGGTTCCTGCGCGCGGGGGCGGGGTCCACGCTGTATGCCTCCGGGCCGTGGCTGCGCCTGAGCAGCGGCGGCGGGCACGTACTGGCACGCCAGGGCGGCATCCTGGGCTAGGGGGCCGGGGCGGAGGCGGGGCAGCCCGGCGCCTCGTCCGGCGCGTTCATCAGCGAATGCGCGGCGCGGTCGAAGTAGTCCCAGAGGGTCTCGGCCTGCATCGGGGGCAACTCCAGCGAGTCCACGGCAATGCGCATGTGGTGCAGCCAGACGTCGCGGTTGTGCGAGTTGATGGTGTACGGCACGTGCCGCATGCGCAGGCGCGGGTGGCCGCGGCGCTCGGAGTAGGTCGTGGGCCCGCCCCAGTACTGTTCCAGAAAGAGCTGCAGGCGCATGGTCGCGGGGCGCAGGTCGGTTTCCGGGTACATGGCGCGGAATTCCGCGTCCGCCCCGACCGATTCGTAGAACTTCTCCGCGAGCCGGCGGAAGGTCTCGCGTCCGCCGACCTGGGCGTAGAACGTGCCCTCGTAGGCGGCCGGGTCGTGGTCGTCGTTGGGGGAGAGCCTGCCCTCGGGCAACGCGTTGGACAGCGAGGCTCCCACCGGGCGCAATTGCGCCACGGGCTTGCCGAGGCTCTCGCCGGCCTGCAACAGGACCGGCTTGGGTGCGGATGCTGCCTGCGGGTTCTTCTCGTTCACGAATGTCCTTTCAGTTCCCGGCTGGTGCCCGGGACCCTTCTGTGCCCATTATCCCGTGGATGCGGCGCGGGCGGCCGGGCTTTCGCGCAGGGCGTGAGAACGCGGCAGCCTGGGCACCGATCCGGCTACGTCGCCTCGCCCAGGTGCCTGAGTGCCTCGCGCACCGACAGCGGGCTCATGTCGGCCCGGTGCCCGGCGACCCAGGCGCGCACCCATCCGGGGTCGGTCTTGCCGTATTGCCGCAGCGCCCAACCCATGGCCTTGCGGATGAAGAACCCGGGGTCGCCCAGATTGGCCAGCAGCGCCTCGTCGAGCAGGGCGGTGTCGGTTCCGGCCCCCAGGTGCAGCTGGCAGATCATCGACTGGCGGCGCTTCCACGGGTTCGCATCCCGCGACCACTGGCGCATCATTGGGGCGATGGTTTCCGGGTGGGCGCGCAGCAGCTCGCCGTAGCGCCGCGAACAGCCGTCGACGATGTCCCACCAGGCGCCCTCGGTGACCATGCGCTCATAGAGCGGCAGGAATTCCAGGCGCCCGCGGCAGGGTGCGGCGGCGCAGACTTCCTGGGCGGCGTACCAGTGTTCCCGGTGCGTGGCGTTTGACCAGAGCCCGGTGGCAAGTGCCAGTCGGTCGGCCGCGCTTGCCGCTCCCGCATCCCTGGCCAGCTCGCGGGCCACGCGGCGCACCTCGGGGAGGGGCACGCCCAGGAAGGGCTGCGTGGTCTTCATGTAGGCCTGCGCAGCCGCCGCCTTGCCGTCCACGACCAGGGGCAGCAGCCTCGCGGTGAGTAGGTCGACCGCAGCACGCTCCGCCGCCACGTCCATGGTTCAGGCGCCCGGGGCCACGGGGGCGTGGTGCACCGGGAAATTCACGCTGCGGGCGATGAAGCACACCGCGTTGGCTTCGGCATGCAGCGAATCGGCAAGTTCGCGCTGGGACTCGTCCTGCAGTTCCACACGCGGGGCAAGCGCCGCCTCAAGGAACTCGCCGCTGCCGTCGCGGTTCAGCCGCAGCACCCCGGCGGCAGCGTCGGTGTACCCGGTCACCACCACCGAATGCTTCACGGCCACGTGCAGGTAGGAAAGCATGTGGCACTGGGACAGCGCCGCCAGCAGCAGCTGCTCGGGGTTCCACCTGTCCTTATCCCCGTGGAAGGTCGGGTCCGCGGTGCCGGGCAGGTCCGGAAGCCCAGCCGCGCGGATCACGTGGTCGCGCCCATAGCCGCGATAGGAGCTGGTGCCCTCGCCGCGGTTGCCGGTCCAGGAAATGTCGACGCGATAGTTGTGCAGTGCCAGGTTCATGGCTCCATTCTCGCCGAAGGGCGGGGGTTCCGGTGCACCTGACGCTCCGGCACCCCCGCCTCCCGCGGCCGCGACGGTGCTAGGCGTCGGCTGCCTGGGCGGCCAGCGCGCGGACCACCGAATCGCGGGCCTCGATGACGAGCCGGCGCAGGGCGGGGGATTCGTCGCCCAGCCGCTGCAGGAACGCATCGGTTGCGGCCAGCGTTTCGGGGGTGGTTTGTGCCGCCGGGTAGAGCCCGGTCACGATCTGCTGGGCGATCTCGTAGCTCTTGGTCTCCCACACCGTGCGGGCGGCCTCGAAGTACTCGTCGACGTAGTCGGCGATCAGGGCCGCATCGTGCACGTGGTTGAAGCCGGTGATGGCCGCCCGCTGTTCGAGGTTCGAGAGCTTCCCGCCGATCACCGCGTCCCAGGCGGCGCGCTTTGCCTCGGCCGTGGGCATGGCTGCCCGGGCCGTGTGCGCGGCGAGCTGCCCGGTGGCGGTGGCATCGCGTTCCAGCTCGGCGTCGATTGCCGCGGCATCGGCACGGCCGCCGGCGGCCAGGGAGGTGAGCAGGTCCCAACGCATCTCCGCATCCACCGCCAGCCCCTCCAGCACCTGTTCGCCGGAGAGCAGCGCGGCGACGGCGTCGAGCTGCCCGGGGGTGTGCGCCAGGTGGGCGAAGGCGCCGACGAATTGCAGCTGCGCGTCGGAGCCGGACGCCGCCGCCCGCGCCAGGTCCCAGAGCCTGTCGGCGGCGGACTGCCGCGCGGCCGGGGCGTGGGCGCGGTCGACGTAGTAGTCAAGGGCCGTGTTCAGCTGGCGCAGCAGCACCATGATCACGGTGGAATCGGTTTCGTGCCCGATGTTGTTCAGCACCAGTTCCAGGTAGGCGCGGGCGCCGGTCTCGGCGTCGCGGACCGCGTCCCAGGCGGCGCCCCAGACCAGGGTGCGCGGCAGGGACTGGCCGAAGTCCTTCAGGTGTGCGGTGGCCGTGGCCAGCGACCGCTCATCGAGGCGGATCTTGGCGTAGGCAAGGTCGTCGTCGTTGACCAGCACCAACGCCGGCCGCCGGTGTCCCGCCAGCGCCGGGACGGAGGTGGATGCGCCGGCGACGTCGAGTTCCTCACGGTGCACGCGGACCAGGGAGCCTTCGGCATCAAGGTCGTAGAAGCCCACGGCCAGGCGGTGCGGGCGGATCACGGGGTGTTCGGCGACGGCGGTCTGGGTGATCGCGAAGTCGGTGATCAGCCCGGACTCGTCGGTGGAGATCACCGCGCGCAGCGTGTTGACGCCGGCGGTTTCCAGCCACAGTTTCGACCATTCGGACAGGTCGCGCCCGCTGGAGGTCTCAAGCTCGCGCATCAAGTCCGGCAGCTCGGTGTTGCCCCAGGCGTGCTTGGTGAAGTAGCTGCGCACCCCGGCCATGAATTCCTCCTGGCCGACCCAGGCGACCAGCTGGCGCAGCACGGAGGCGCCCTTGGCGTAGGTGATCCCGTCGAAGTTCACCTGGACGTCCTCGAGGTCGCGGATCTCGGCGACGATCGGGTGGGTGGAGGGCAGCTGGTCCTGGCGGTAGGCCCAGTTCTTCTCCAGGATGTTGAAGGTTGTCCACGAGGAGGTGAATTCGGTGTTCTGCGCGGCGGCGAGCGTGGACATGAACTCGGCGAAGGACTCGTTGAGCCACAGGTCGTTCCACCAGCGCATGGTCACCAGGTCGCCGAACCACATGTGGGCCAGTTCGTGCAGGATGGTGATGGCGCGGCGTTCGACCATGGCATCGGTGGGCCGGGAACGGAAGACATAGGACTCCAGGAACGTCACCGCTCCGGCGTTTTCCATGGCCCCGGCGTTGAACTCGGGCACGAAGAGCTGGTCGTACTTTTCAAACGGGTACGGCGTGCCGAACTGCTTCTCGAAGAACTCGAAGCCCTGGCGGGTGAGCGTGAAGATGTTCTCGGCGTCCAGGTGCTCCATGAGCGAGGCGCGGGCGAAGACGCCCAGCGGGATCACCCGTCCGTCGCTGCTGGTCAGCTCGGAGCGGACGCACTGGTAGGGGCCGGCGATGAGCGCGGTGATGTAGGAGGAGATGCGCGCCGTCGGCGCGAAGGCCCACGTCTTGGCTCCGTCGCGGGCGTCGACCGGCGCCGGGGTGGCGGCGTTGGAGATGACGTCCCAGTGCGCGGGTGCGGTGATCGTGAATGCGAAGGTGGCCTTCAGGTCGGGTTGCTCGAAGACCGCGAACATGCGCCGGGAATCGGGCACCTCGAACTGCGAGTACAGGTACACCTCGTCATCCACCGGGTCCACGAACCGGTGCAGGCCCTCGCCGGTGTTCATGTAGAGCGCATCGGCGTCGATGACCAGGGTGTTCTCCGCGGCGAGCCCCGGTAGGGCGATGCGCACGCCGTCGGAGACCTCGGCCGGGTCCAGCTCGGTGCCGTTGAGGTTCACCGAGCGGACGGCGGAGGTGACGGCGTCGATGAAGGATTCCGCACCCTCGGCGGCGGAGAAACGCACGGTGGTGCGCGAGGAGAAGACCGTGTCGGACCCGGTCAGGTCCAGTTCGACGTCGTAGGAGTGGACGGTGATCAATGCGGCCCTGGTGCGGGCCTCTTCGCGGGTGAGGTTCATTCCTGGCATGGTCGCTAACGCGCCTTTCGATGGTTGCCGGTGGCGAAAATCTTGGTGTTCCGGGCCTGCCACCCGGCGTGGCGCCGCGGCGGTGTGGATTGCGGGGCGGCACCGGAGTGTGAAACAAGCCTTGAACAGTGTGCCCATTGTCTCACCAACACCCCACGGTGCCGCAAGTGGCGCGGGACTGGTTTGATGGATGACATGGGAATTGATGTGGTTCTTCTGGGATATGGCGCAATCGGCCAGGCGGTCCACCGGATGCTGGCGCCGCATGCGCAGGTCGTGCGGGTGCTCGGGGTGCTTGACCGGGCCGCCCTAGAGGGCCGGACCGCAGCTGCCCGCGTGGCCGGGCCCGACGGGCACCTGGTCCCGGTGCTGGATCTTGAAACTGCCACGGAACGGGCCGACGTCATTGTCGAATGCGCCTCCCCGGCGGCGGTGCGCACCTATGGCCCCGGGATCGTTGGGGCGGGCACCGACCTGCTCGTCGCCTCCCTGGGGGCGCTCGTCGATGACCGGCTGCGCACCACCTTGCTGGAAGAAGGGCCCGGACGCTGCCACCTGTCCACCGGCGCCATCGGCGGGCTGGACCTGATCCGCGCCTCGGCGGGAACCATCGAGCGCATCGCCCTGGGCACGCGCAAGCCCCCTGCTGCACTGCTTCACCCCGGACTGACGGATGAACTGCGGGAATCGATTGCCGCGGCCGGCACCGCGGGCGTGCCCCGACACGTCTTTGGCGGTTCCGTGGCCGATGCCGTCCGGCTCTTTCCCTCCAACATCAACGTCGCGGCGGCGCTGGGGCTGGCGGCCGGGGACATGGGCCTGGTCCGCGTGGACATCGTTGCCGATCCGGGTGCGACGCTGACCAGCCATGTGATCGAGATGCACGGGCGCGGCGGGAACTACCGGTTCGCGATCGAGAATTTCCCGGACCCCGCGAACCCCGCCACCAGCGTCCTGACCGCGCGCTCGATGGTCTCCGGCCTGCTTCGGTTGGGCGGGCGCGGGCCGCACTTCATCTAGCGGCCGCACCTCCGCCCTCGCCCTCAATGCGGGTCCGGGCCCGTCGTCGTGGTGGATCCAGACGCCGGCGAGCGTGCCTCCGTGCGCCCGGTGCCGGGGCCCCCCACCGAGCCCCGGGGCAGTCGGCCGGCGCCCGGCGGGGTCATCGACTTAGTGCCTTGGCGCACCCGGCGCTAGGCTTGTGCCTGCATCTTCCCCCTCCACGGTCTAAGGACACAAAACATGCGCGTTCACATTGCCACCGACCACGCAGGCCTCGAGCTCAGCGCCCACCTCATCGAACACCTTGGCGCCAAGGGCTACGAGATGGTGGACCACGGTCCCACCGCATACGATGCCGAGGACGACTACCCCTCCTTCTGCATCAACGCCGCCCTGGCCGTGGTTGCCGACCGGGCCGCAGGCCTGGACTCGCTGGGCATCGTGCTGGGCGGCTCGGGCAACGGAGAACAGATCGCCGCCAACAAGGTCGCGGGCATCCGCGCCGCACTGGCCTGGAACCTCGACACCGCGCGCCTGGCGCGGGAGCACAACGACGCCAATGTCGTGGCGGTCGGCGGCCGCCAGCACTCGCTGGAGGAAGCCACGGGCATCATCGAGGCCTTCCTGTCCGAGCCGTTCTCCAACGTCGAGCGCCACATCCGCCGCATCGGCAAGATCGCCACCTACGAAACCACCGGCGAGGTCGTGGCCTAACCAGGCCACGGCACACCACCATGCCCGAAGGCCACTCCGTACACCGGCTTGCCCGCCAATTTGACGATGTCTTTGGCGGGCAAGTCCTTGCCGTTTCCTCCCCGCAGGGCCGCTTCGGGCCCGCGGCCCGGATGATCGACGCCCAACGCCTCATCTCCTCCCAGGCGCATGGCAAGCAGCTCTTCCTGGGTTTCGAAAACGACCTGGTGCTGCGGGTGCACCTGGGGCTCTATGGTGCCTGGAGCTTCGGCGGCGACGAACACTTCTCCGGTGCCTCCTCGATCGGCGCCCCGCGCAAGGTGGGGGAGAGCGAGCAGGGTCCCGACGAGGAGACCGGCCCCTACACCGGCCCTCCCGAACCTGTCGGCCAGGTGCGCGCCCGGCTGGTGTCCGAGCACGGCTGGGCGGACCTGCGCGGGCCCAGCGCCTGCGAGGTGCTTAGCGACGTGCAGGCGCTGGCCGTGCGTGCCAAACTTGGGCCCGATCCCCTGGTGGCTGCCGCCGGCGAATTCAACCTGGCCAAGGGCAGAGGCACGGGCGAGGCCAACCAGGCCGCGGCTCGTGCTGCCTGCAAGGACTTCGTGGCGCGCCTGGCACGCAAGAGGACCCCGATCGGAACCACGCTGATGGACCAGGGCGTGCTCGCAGGGGTGGGCAACATCTACCGCGCCGAGGTGCTGTTCCGCACGCGGATCGACCCGTTCCTGCCCAGTTGCGAGCTGTCCGCGCGGAAGGCCGGGATGCTGTGGGACGACATCGCCTCGATCATGGCCGACGGGGTCCGGGAGGGAAAGATCATCACCACCCTGGCCGAACACCGCGATGCGGTGGGGCCTCTTTGGCCCGACAACGCCTACTACACCTACCAGCGGCAGGGCCGCGGCTGCCGCCGGTGCAGCGCCGCAATTTCACTGGCCGAGGTCGCCGGGCGCAAGCTGTATTGGTGCCCGGGCTGCCAGCCCGCCAGCCGATCCCGGGGCTGAGCACCCTCGGTGGACATGTCCCCGTTCGAATCCCGAACACACGGATTGACAAGGATCTGTGCAAGTCCGGGCCCGGATTTGCACGGTGTGGAATTGTGGTGCTAAGGTTTTATCCGTTGCCACCGACGAGGTGGGCAAATGCGGGGATGTAGCTTAGTGGTAAAGCCTCAGTCTTCCAAACTGATGATGCGGGTTCGATTCCCGTCATCCCCTCCAAAAAGATCGACCTGGTTCAGTGCGAACCAGGTCGTTTTTCTTTCCCCGGGCAGTGGAATTCCACCCCCTTGCACCTAATTGTGACGTCGCTCCCTTTTTGCCCCGCGGGGCGGCGCCGTGAGGGATTTCCCGTCTCCTCTCATGGTCGCCTGACCCCGGAAACTGCGGCAATTCGGGGCTTTTCCCCATGCGAAAGCACGAATTTTGTTTTCCCGCGATTGCTTGTATGGTTGTTCCGCGCCGTCGACGAAATCCAAACTTCTGGTTGACGGGCCGATTAGTGGAAACTTGTTTATTTTGCATAGACTGTTTCTGCACTTATCGGGGTGTAGCTCAGCTTGGCTAGAGCGCGCGCTTTGGGAGCGTGAGGTCGCAGGTTCGAATCCTGTCACCCCGACTCTGTACCTTCAACCCCGCAACGGATACCGTTGCGGGGTTGAAGTCCAGCTCAGACCAAACATCACACACCAGGAGTACACCGCTGTGAAGAGCGCCGTCGAAACCCTCACCCCCACCCGGGTCAAGCTCACCGTTGAAGTTCCCTACGAGGAACTGAAGCCGCGTATCGCTGAGGCCTACAAGACCATCGCCAAGCAGATCCAGGTTCCCGGCTTCCGCGCCGGCAAGGTCCCGGCCCGCATGATTGATCAGCGCGTCGGCCGTGGCTACGTCCTGGAAACTGCCATCAACGAAGGCATGAACACCTACTACCAGCAGGCCGTCACCGAGAACGAGATCGTTCCGCTTTCGCGCCCCGAGGTCGAAATCACCGAGCAGCCCTCCGCAGAGGTTGCAGGCGAAGGCCAGCTGGCCTTCCAGGTCGAGATCGACATCCGCCCGAGCATTGAACTGCCGGAATACAAGGGCCTGGAAGTCACCGTTGACGCCACCGAAGCCGGCGAAGCCGACATCGAGAAGGCACTGGATGACCTGCGCGGCCGCTTCGGCACGCTCAAGTCCATCGAGCGCCCGGCCGCCGACCAGGACTTCATCACCCTTGACCTGACCGCTTCGGTCGAAGGCGAAGAAGTCGACTCGGCCACCGGCCTGTCCTACCAGGTTGGCTCCGGCACCATGCTCGAGGGCATGGACGAGGCCGTCACCGGCCTGTCCGCAGGCGAAGACGCCACCTTCGTCACCAAGCTTGCAGGCGGCGAGCACGCAGGTGCCGACGCACAGGTCAAGGTCACCGTCACCGCCGTCAAGGAGCGCGAGCTCCCGGAGGCCAACGACGACTTTGCGCAGCTGGCTTCCGAGTTCGACACCATGGCCGAATTGCGCGAATCCCTCGCCAAGGACGCTGCCGAGTCCAAGGTCATGGACCAGGGCGTTGCCGCCCGCGACCTCGTCCTGGACAAGCTCATGGAGCTCGTCGAGGTTCCGGTTCCGGAATCCGTCATCACCGAGCAGGTCGAGCAGCACTTCGAGCAGGGCGCCCACAACGAGGGTGAAGAGCACGACACCGAAGAGCACCGCACCGAGGTTCGCGAGAACACCGCCAAGGCCTTCAAGAACGAGATCGTGCTCGACGCCGTCGCCGAAGCAGAGAAGATTGGCGTTGCCCAGTCCGAACTGATCGACTACATCGTCCAGACCGCCGGCCAGTACGGCATGGACCCGAACCAGTTCGCGCAGATGCTCGACGGCGCCGGCCAGGTCCCGATGCTGGTTGGCGAAGTTCGCCGCCGCAAGGCACTTGCCAAGGTCCTGGAGCTGGCTGTTGTCACCGACACCAACGGCAACGTCGTTGACCTGAGCGACTTCGTGCGCCCGGCAGGCGAAGAAGAAGAAGGTTCCGCATCGTCGGCCTCCTCGGCTTCCTCCGCCTCCTCGGCCTCGGCAGCATCCGCCAAGTAGCGAGGCGCCGTTGACCCGGCATTGAACTCCCCAGGCGCGGAGCCACCTGCAAAAGGTGGCTCCGCGCCTGTATTTAACCCCGGTTTTAAGCCCATGGCGATGGCAGCCCCGCGCACCATGCGCCGACAGCGAACAGCTGCCCCTGCACCGCCAAAGTCACTGGCCAAGGCAGTAATGTTCAAGGAAGTAAAGAGCCGGTGGCCCGACGGACAGAACATCGGGGCTCGGCATCACGGAGAGGTATCAGAACATGTCCAGTGACTCCCGCACTCCCACGATGGCTTCGGTAGATCCGGCCAATCGCGAGGACTACATCTACAATCGACTCCTCAAGGAGCGGATCATTTGGCTCGGCTCGGAAGTCCGAGACGACAACGCCAACGCGATTTGCTCGCAGCTGCTCCTGCTCTCCGCGGAAGACCCGGAGAAGGACATCTACCTGTACATCAACTCCCCGGGCGGATCCATCACCGCCGGCATGGCGATCTACGACACCATCCAGTACATCCCCAACGATGTCGTCACCGTCGCCACCGGCCTGGCCGCTTCCATGGGCCAGTTCCTGCTCTCCTCGGGCACCCCGGGCAAGCGCTACGCCACCCCGAACGCCCGCATCCTGATGCACCAGCCCTCCGGCGGCATCGGCGGCACCGCCTCGGACATCCGGATCCAGGCCGAACTGATCCTCCACATGAAGAAGGTCATGAGCGAGCTGACCGCTCAGCAGACCGGCCAGACCGTTGAGACCATCCTCAAGGACAACGAGCGCGACAAGTGGTTCACCGCCACCGAAGGCCTCGAATACGGCTTCTTCGACCACATCGCCCAGTCCTCCGGCATCGTCTCCGGTGGCGGCGGGGTTGCAGCAAAGTAACGCGACGGAACCCCGGCAGACCTAACTTATTTCCCAGGAGATACGATGAATTTCACCCCGCATGCCACCTCCGGCGAAATGCCCTCGGCACGCTACATCCTTCCGCAGTTCGAGGAGCGCACCCCGTACGGGTTCAAGCGCCAGGACCCCTACGCGAAGTTGTTCGAAGACCGCATCATCTTCCTTGGTGCCCAGGTCGACGACGCCTCCGCAGACGACGTCATGGCCCAGCTGCTCGTCCTGGAGTCCATGGACCCCGAGCGCGACATCACCCTGTACATCAACTCGCCAGGCGGTTCGTTCACCGCGATGACGGCCATCTACGACACGATGCAGTTCGTCCGCCCCGAGATCCAGACCGTCTGCCTGGGCCAGGCCGCCAGCGCCGCCGCGGTGCTGCTGGCCGGCGGCACCCCGGGCAAGCGCCTGGCGCTTCCCAACGCACGCGTGCTGATCCACCAGCCCGCCATGGGCGGCGGCGAACGCGGCACCGCGAGCGACCTGCAGATCCAGGCCGAGGAAGTCATGCGCATGCGTGCCTGGCTCGAGACCACCCTGGCAGGGCACAGCAACAAGACCGCGGAAGAGGTCGGCAACGACATCGAACGCGACCTGTACATGACCGCCGCCGAGGCCAAGACCTACGGCCTGATCGACGAGGTCCTGACCCCGCGCAAGATCAAGTCCCAGGGCAGCATCACCCGCTAGGTGCGGGACACGGCGGGCGGGCGGCTTCCGCGGGGCGCGAAACATGCGCACCACGGGCCGCCCGTTCGCCCATTCTGACGGCGCTCTGTCATAGAGTTAAGGCAGTTCAGCATTTCCGGTTCTCTCGGGCCGGTCTTACCGGTACCAGATAAGGGGACCAATACGATGGCACGCATGGGTGAAGGGTCTGATCTGCTCAAGTGTTCCTTCTGTGGCAAGAGCCAGAAGCAGGTTCGCAAGCTGATCGCCGGCCACGGCGTCTACATCTGCACCGAGTGCATCGAACTCTGCAACGAGATCATCGAGGAAGAGCTCGCCGAGGTCGAAGAGGGCGTTGACTTCGAACTGCCCAAGCCGAAGGAAATCTTCGACTCCCTGCAGGAATACGTCATCGGCCAGGAAGGCGCCAAGCGCTCGCTGGCGGTGGCCGTCTACAACCACTACAAGCGCATCCAGGGCGGCGCGGCGGCCAAGTCCGTTTCGGCACTTTCCGACGCCAACTCCCTCGACGAGGTCGAGGTCGCCAAGTCCAACATCCTGCTGATCGGGCCCACCGGCTGCGGCAAGACCTACCTGGCCCAGACGCTGGCCCGGCGGCTCAACGTTCCCTTCGCCGTCGCCGACGCCACGTCGTTGACCGAGGCCGGCTACGTGGGCGAGGACGTCGAGAACATCCTGCTCAAGCTCATCCAGGCGGCGGACTACGACGTCAAGAGGGCCGAACAGGGGATCATCTACATCGATGAGATCGACAAGATCTCTCGCAAGAGCGAGAACCCCTCGATCACCAGGGACGTCTCGGGCGAGGGAGTCCAGCAGGCCCTGTTGAAGATTCTTGAGGGCACCGTCGCCGCGGTGCCGCCGCAGGGCGGACGCAAGCACCCGCACCAGGAATTCATCCAGTTGGACACCACCAACGTGCTGTTCATCGTCGCGGGCGCCTTTGCCGGACTCGAGGAGATCATTTCCTCCCGTGCCGGGCGCAAGGGAATTGGCTTCGGCGCACCGCTGTCGGCGCTGAAGTCCGAGGCCGCCTCGTATTCGGACGTGCGCCCGGAGGACCTGCTGAAGTTCGGGCTCATCCCGGAATTCATCGGCAGGCTCCCGGTGATCAGCACCGTGGAAAAGCTTGACCGCGAGTCCTTGATCAAGATCCTGTCCGAACCCAAGAACGCGCTGATCAAGCAATACCAAAAGATGTTCCGCATGGACGGCGTCGAGCTGACCTTTGAACTGGGTGCCCTGGAAGCCATTGCCGACCTCGCCCTGGCCCGCGACACCGGAGCCCGGGGACTGCGCGCGATCCTGGAGGAAACCCTCAGCGCCACCATGTTCGAAATGCCGAGCCGCGACGACGTCGCCGAGGTCGTCATCACGGCCGATGTGGTGCTCAATGGGGCCGAACCGTCCCTGATCTCCGCGCAGGTCGTCGACAAGCGCGGGAAGAAAACCGCCTAGCAATTACGTTGTAAACCCCGGGTCCGGCCCCACGGGGAAGCCCGGGGCTCGACCACCCATGTCATCCAATCGAAGGAGTAGTACGTTGTCCGAGAAGACTCACGTTGATTTCTGGTTTGACCCGGTCTGCCCCTTCGCCTGGGCGACCTCCCGCTGGGTCCTGGAGGTCGAGAAGGTGCGCGACATCGAGGTGGCGTGGCATGTCATGTCGCTTTCCGTGCTCAACGACGGCCGCGAGGGCCTGAGCGACCACTACCGTGAATTTGTGGCCAAGGGCTGGGGACCTGTGCGCGTCCTGATCGCTGCCGCGCAGAAGCACGGCGACGCGGTACTCGGCGATCTCTACACCGCCATGGGCGAGCTGCTGCACTACGAAAAGGTCGAGGACTACAGCGAGGTCATTTCCCGTGCACTGGCCAAGGTCGGCCTCGAACCGGAGTTGGCCGACGCGGCCACCGGCACCGAGCATGACCAGGCACTCAAGGCCAGCCACGAGAACGGGATCTCCCAGGTCGGACAGGATGTCGGCACCCCGGTGATGGCCCTGAACGGCACCGCATTCTTCGGACCTGTCATCACCCGCGTCCCGGTGGGCGAGGAAGCCGGCAAGCTCTTTGACGCCGCCGTCACCCTGGCCTCCTTCCCGTACTTCTTCGAAATCAAGCGGAGCCGGACCGAGAGCCCGCAGTTCGACGTCCCGGCCAGCGAACAGGAAAGCCTGTCAAGGGCCTAAATATCCAATAAATGAACCAAGGGGCCGGAGCAAACCACAAAGTTTGCTTCGGCCCCTTGCTGGTTCGCAGGGCGGAGCGTATAAAAGTAATACGCATCACTACCGGAATGATGCCGAACAAAAACCGAATTCGCGGTGACGAGCTATTGGAATCTCTTCTAGCTCGGCTGCAGCAGCGAAGCAGCAAGACCCACGCAACGAGGATTTTGTCCGGTTCTCTAAATCAACGCTGTACGAGAACCATCACCGAGTCGAAGCCCCTCCGACATTAGTTTGTCAGCCGAAGGGGCTTCCCCTCTGTCTGCCGCCTGGTGCGATGCCGGAAGAGGGGACGGTCCCGGTTGAAAAAGACGAGGGCGCCGTGCCCCACCCCGCGGGGTGGGGCACGGCGCCCTCGTTGCCGGGACCCCCGGCACCTGGAAGCTAGGCCTGGACGGTGTCCTCGGCCGGTGCCAGCACCACGTCACTGACCGTCAGGTCGCCGTCGACGGCAACCAGGCTCATGTCCTTGGCGTTGCCGGCTGCCAGCAGGTCGCCCAGTCCGCTGCGCAGCAGCTCCAAGGTGGCCTCGGGCGCGGAGATCACGCCGGAGAGCACCGCGGTGCGCTGCTTGACCTTGGCCTCGGACTTGGCCTTGCGGATTCCCGAGAGCGCCTCGCCGACGATCGGCAGCACCGCGGTGTTGGCACCTTCGATGGCGCCGGCCAAGTGGGCGGAGCCGGGCCACGGAGCGCGGTGCACCGAGCCGGCGCGCCACCAGCCCCAGACCTCTTCGGTGGCGAAGGGCAGGAACGGGGCAAAGAGGCGCAGGACCGAATCCAGCGTGGTGGCCAGGGTGGCAAGCACCGAGGCCTGCTCCTCGTCGCCGCGGGCACCGTAGGCACGGTCCTTGATCAATTCGACGTAGTCGTCGGTGAACGACCAGAAGAACGACTCGGTGATGTCCAGTGCACGTGCGTAGTCATAGGCGTCGAAGGCGCGGGAGGCGTCGTCGATGACCTGCGACAGGCGGGCCAGCAGCGACTTGTCCAGGCCGTTGGTGACCACCGAGGCATCGCCGGAAATGACGTTGGCCTCGGTGGCGCCCAGGTTCAGCACGAACTTGGAGGCGTTGAGGATCTTGATCGCCAGGCGGCGGCCGATCTTCATCTGGTTGATCTCGTACGCGGTGTCGGCACCCAGCTTGGCGCTGGCCGCCCAGTAGCGCACGGCGTCGGATCCGAAGTCGTTGAGCACGTCGGTGGGGACCACCACGTTGCCCTTGGACTTGGACATCTTCTTGCGGTCCGGATCCAGGATCCAGCCGGAGATCGCCGCGTGCTTCCACGGGGCGACATCGTGCAGCGCGTCGGCGCGCACGGCCGAGGAGAACAGCCAGGTGCGGATGATGTCGTGGCCCTGCGGGCGCAGGTCGAACGGGAAGACCTTGTTGAAGAAGTCCTCGTCGCGGGACCAGCGGCCGACGATCTGCGGGGTCAGCGAGCTGGTGGCCCAGGTGTCGAGCACATCGGCATCGCCCACGAAGCCGCCGGCCTCGTTGCGCTGGGACTCCTCGTAGCCCGGGGCCACGTCTGCCGCGGGATCGACCGGCAGCATCTCATCGGTCGGCAGGATCGGGTTCTCGTAGTCCGGTTCCCCTGCCGCGTCCAGCGGGTACCAGACCGGCACGGGAACGCCGAAGAAGCGCTGGCGGGAGACCAGCCAGTCGCCGTTCAGGCCCGAGATCCAGTTCTCGTAGCGCGAGCGCATGAAGGCGGGGTGGAATTCGATCTGCTCGCCGCGCTTGATCAAACGCTCGCGGCGCTCCTCGTCGCGCCCGCCGTTGCGGATGTACCACTGGCGGGAGGAGACGATCTCCAGGGGCTTGTCGCCCTTTTCGAAGAAGTTCACCGGGTGGCTGATCTTCTTCGGTTCCCCGTCGAGCAGGTTCGCGGCGGCCAGCAGCTCGACGACGCCCTCCTTGGCGGAGAACACGGTCTTGCCGGCGATCTGCGCGTAGGCCTCGGCGCCTGCCGGCGTGGTGATCCACTCCGGGGTCTCGGCGATGACGCGGCCGTCGCGGCCGATGATGGCGCGGGTCGGCAGCTGCAGTTCGCGCCACCAGGTCACGTCGTTCAAGTCGCCGAAGGTGCAGACCATCGCGATGCCCGAGCCCTTGTCCATCTTGGCCAGCGCGTGCGGGTAGACCGTGACGGGCACATCGAAGAGCGGGGAGGTGACGGTCTTGCCGAAGAGCGGCTTGTAGCGCTCGTCGTCCGGGTTTGCGACCAGGCCGGCACAGGCGGCCAGCAGCTCGGGACGGGTGGTCTCGATGAAGACCTGGGTGCCGTCCTCGGCGGTGAACGGGTAGCGGTAGTACGCGCCGGGCATTTCCCGGTCCTCGAGCTCGGCCTGCGCCACCGCGGTGCGGAAGGTGACGTCCCACAGCGTGGGCGCCTCGGCCATGTACGCGTCGCCGGCTGCCAGGTTGGCCAGGAAGGCGCGCTGGGAGACCGAGCGGGAAACGTCGTCGATGGTGCGGTAGGTCAGGTCCCAGTCGACGGACAGGCCCAGGGTGGAGAAGAGGTGCTCGAAGACCTTCTCGTCCTCGACGGCCAGTTCCTCGCAGAGCTCGATGAAGTTCTTGCGGGACACGACGTCCCAGTCGCGCTGGTTCTTCGCCGGGGTCGCCGGGGGGCGGTAGCCCTCGACGTAGGCGTACGTGGGGTCGCAGCGCACGCCGTAGTAGTTCTGCACGCGGCGCTCGGTGGGCAGGCCGTTGTCGTCCCAGCCCATCGGGTAGAACACGTTCTTGCCGCGCATGCGCTGGTAGCGGGCCAGCACGTCGGTCTGGGTGTAGGAGAACATGTGTCCCACGTGCAGCGAGCCCGAGGCCGTCGGCGGGGGAGTGTCGATCGAGTAGACCTGCTCGCGCGTGGTCTCTGCGTTGAATTTGTAGGTGCCTTGCTCGCGCCAGCGGGCGCCAAGGCGTTCCTCCAGGCCCTCAAGAACGGGCTTGTCCGGAACGGAAACGATGACGGGCGTGTCTGTGCCCAAGGTGTCTTCTGCCATGTTGACCATTCTCCCATGAGCGCGGGCATTCCCCCCAGTCGGGCCCGGTTGATGCGCGCCACAGGGAGGCCGGGGGCGCACGCCACGATGCCGCGTGCGCCCCGGGCCCGGGACTACGGTGCGAACCAGAGCGTGGTTTCCCCCGGGACCAGCGCGGGCGGCACGGGCGGCGCACCGCTGGCCACGACGATCCTTTCCGCGTCCAGTCCCTCGGGCAGCGCCGCCGGCGTGGCGCCGAAGTTGGTGAGCACCTCCCACCCGTTGGGCCGGCGGTAGTGCGCGAGCGTGGCATCGGGTGCCGATACCCAGTGGAGGGACTCGGTGGTTTGCAGCGTGCGGCGCCATGCCAGGGCGCTGCGATAGAACTCCAGGGTGGAGTCCTTCACCCCGTCCTGGGCGTTGACGGCGTGGTCGGCAAACCAGTCGGGCTGGGGCAGCCACGGCGGGCCGCCGAAGCCCAGGTGCTCTTCCTGCGCATTCCAGGGCAACGGCACGCGGCAGCCGTCGCGGCCCTTGACCCTGTTCCCGGTGCGGAACCAGGTGGGATCCCGCAGTGCGTCCAGGGGCAGGTCCGCGGCCTCCAGGAGGCCAAGTTCCTCGCCTTGGTAGAGGTAGGCGGAGCCCGGCAGGCCCAGCATGAACAGCGTCGCCGCGCGGGCCCGTCGCAGCCCGCGCGCCGGATCGGTTGCGGGTTCCTTGCCGCCGGAGAGCAGCCACGCATCCTGGGCAGCGGCGTCGGTGCCGTCGGGCAGGGAGTAGCGCGAGGCATGGCGCACCACGTCGTGGTTGGAGAACACCCAGGTGGAGGATGCGCCGGAGGCTTCGGCCTCCTCCAGGCACCGCGCCACGATGTCGCGGAACGCGGCGGCCGCAAAGGGGGCCTGCAACAGATCGAAGTTGAAGGCCTGCCCCAGACCGGTGGGCCGGGCGTAGCGCAGGCGCCGGTCGGTGAAGGGAACCCAGGCCTCGGCCACGGCAATGCGCGGCGGGTCGTATTCGTTGAGCACCGAACGCCAGCCCGCATAGATCTCGTGGACCTCGTCGCGGTCAAAGAGCACGTCGCTGCCGTCATCGACGATGATTTCCAGCGAGGGCTTGGAGCGCAGCGGATGTGCCATGTCCTTGACCAGCGCATGCGCCACGTCGACGCGGAAGCCGTCCACGCCGCGGTCCGCCCAGAAGCGCAGCGTGGTGTGGAAGTCCTCGCGGACCTCCGGGTTGTCCCAGTTCAGGTCCGGCTGTTCGGAGGCGAAGAGGTGCAGGTACCACTGCCCCGGCGCCCCGGCGTTTTCCCCGGCGGCTTCGGTGACACGGGTCCAGGCCGGTCCGCCGAAATGCGAAGGCCAGTCCGAGGGCGGGAGTTCGCCGTTTTCGCCCAGCCCGTCGCGGAAGTGGTAGCGGGCCCGCTCGGGGGAGCCCGGAGCCGCTGCCAGGGCGGCGGTGAACCATTCGTGGCGGTTGGAGGAGTGGTTGGGCACCACATCGGCGATGACCTTGATGTTTGCGGCATGGGCGGCCGCGACCAGGGCGTCGAAGTCCTTCAGCGTTCCCAGGCGCGGGTCCACGTTGCGGTAGTCATCGACGTCGTACCCGCCGTCGGCCAGGGCGGAGGGGTAGAACGGGGAGAGCCAGATCGCGTCGATGCCCAGGTTCGCGAGGTAGCCCATGCGCGAGGTCACCCCCGGCAGGTCGCCCACCCCGTCACCCGAGGCGTCGGCGAAGCTGCGCGGATAGACCTGGTAGACGGCGGCCTGGCGCCACCAATTGGCATCGAGTGCGGTGGTTTCAGCGTGCTCGTTCATTATTTGATGGATCCTCTCATGACACCGGAAATAACCCAGCGTTGTGCAAATAGGTAGACCAGCAGAAGTGGTGCCATCGCCATCAGGTACGAGGCGAATGCGGTGGAATAGTCGGTGTTGAACTGGCTCTGGAAGACGTACTGGACCAGGGGGAGGGTGCGGGTGGTCGGATCGGAAAGAATCA
This sequence comes from Paeniglutamicibacter sp. GQ140, assembly GCF_059759235.1. Classification (NCBI taxonomy): domain Bacteria; kingdom Bacillati; phylum Actinomycetota; class Actinomycetes; order Micrococcales; family Micrococcaceae; genus Paeniglutamicibacter; species Paeniglutamicibacter sp. GQ140. The sequence continues at coordinate 42,528 of NZ_JCAXDW010000004.1, read as the reverse complement.
CCAGGGGTAGCAGGAAGTCGTTCCAGGCCCAGAGGCAGGTCAGGATTCCCACCGTCGCATTCATGGGCGTCAACAACGGGAAGATGACCTTCCAGAAGGTGGTCCAGTGGCTGGCCCCGTCCATGATGGCCGCCTCCTCGAGTTCCGGGGGGATCGACTTGATGAATGCCGTGTAGACGAAGATGTTGAAGCTCAGCCCGTAGACCGTGTAGAGAAGGAACAGCCCGACCGGGTTGTCCAGGCCCAACAGTGCGGTTTCCTTGGTCACCGGCAGCATGATGATGGGGAACGGGACAAAGAGCGCGGCGATGAAGAAATAGTAGAGGGCCTTGAAGAATGGCCGATTCATGTTGCGTGCGATGGCGTAGGCAACCATGGAATTGGTGATGATCGTCAGGACCACGGCCGAGGCCGTCACGATTCCGGAGACCAGCAGGGCGTTGGGGAAGTTGGTGAGTTCCCAGGCCTTGGTGAAGTTCTCGGGGTGGATACTGGTGGGCAGCTCGAATCCGGTTCCGCCGAGCTGGTCCGAAGACTTCAACGCGGTGACCACGGTGAAGTACAACGGGATGAGGACAGTCAGCGAAAGCACTGCCACCAGGGCGGTGAGCGGAACATTGACGTTGGAAATTCTTCGCTTCTCCACCGGACCGTGCGGCGGAGTGGATCCGGAATCCTGTTCGCCGCTCACGGACTGCTTGGTTATGGGTTGTGTGCTCACGAGAAATCGGCCTCCTTGCGTTGTAGGGTCCGCATCTGCAGCAGCGAAAGGACCACGATGACGATCAGGTAAACAACCGAGTTGGCCATTTGGTAGCCGTATTCCCCACCTTGGAATCCGCCCCGGTAGATGACCATGGCCACCGATTCAGTGCTGGTGCCCGGTCCGCCGCCTGTCAGTGCAACGATCTGGTCAAAGGCCTGCAGCAGGCCCTTGAGTGCGAGCACCATGTTGATGGTGAAGAACGCGGAAATCATGGGAAAGGTGATGGAGGTGAATTGCCGCCAGTGCGACGCCCCATCGAGGCTTGCAGCCTCGTAGAGTTCCGCGGGGACCGTTTGCAGTCCTGCCAGGTAGATGATCACGCTAAAGGCGATCGACTGCCAGGCCGTCACCCCGACGATGCCCAACCACGCAAGATCGGGGTTGGTGAGAATAGAGGAGGAAAGCCACTCGATACCCAGCGCCTGGCCAATGAGCGGCAGGTTGTTGGAGAGCAGGTAGTTGAAGACGTAGCCGACGATCAGCACCGAAAGCACGTTCGGGATGAAGAAGATCCCGCGGAACGCGGTCTGGAACTTGATTTTCGCATTCAGCAACAGGGCAATGAAAAGGGCGCCGACGTTCACCACGATCGTGGTGGTCGTGGCGAAGAGGAAGGTGAACGCGTACGAGGAGAGAATCCTGTCGTCCCTGAACAAATTCACGTAGTTCCCGAAGCCGACAAAATTCCATTCGCCGTATCCCGCGTAGTTGGTGAAGCTATAGAAGATGCCGGTCAGCGCCGGAATGGTGTGAAGTACGACGAAGAGCAGGAGGGCAGGGATCACCATCCAGTAGAACGTTCGATTCACTGTTTCGCTGCGCAGTTTGTTCCTTGCGGGGCCCGCGGCGAGGCGTGGTGCGCCCATGGTCATTCCCCTTTCTTCGTTGAGGTGCGGGCGGCGGCCTTCGCAAATTCGCGGTCCGCCCGGTCGAGGAATGCGGCCGTGTCGCCGTCAAGCATGAACTGCTGCAGCATTGCCGTGAACGGAATGCTGGTGGGTACCTGGTGGTCGAAGTAGCCGATCACCCTGCCCTGATCGAAAATTTCCTGGACTCCGGCCAGGGCCGGATCCGTGATTGGCCCGGCATCCGTCAGCGGCACGAGTGCGGACTGTCCCGCGGCGTATTTTTTCATCGCCTCGCTGCTCATCAGGAACTCTATGAACGCCGCGGCTTCCTTCGGATGCTTGGTGTCCCGTCCCATCGCCAACGTGACGTCGACACCCGTGACCAGGGTTGTGTCGGCCGGGTCGTTGGTGGTCGGGTAGGGGAACGACGCGATCCTTGCCTCGGGGTTTGCGGCCCGGATAGCGGGAATCGCGAAGCTGCCCTGGAGGTACATGGCCGATTTTCCCGCGGCAAAGGCGGCGTTCCCGTCGCTGTAGCCGTCGCTGTCTGCACCGGGCTGGCGGTAGCCGAAGAGCTGCTTGAGCTTCTCGGCGGCCTCCACCCCGTCCGCGGCGAAACTATGTGTCCCTGTCTGCGGGCTCCACGAGGAGGAGCGGATATCTTCGAAGAATCCAGCCGGTTTGAGATTTCCGGCAAGGTTCACATAGGTGGGCAGGACCGTCCATGCATCCTTGAGCGTCAGGTGGAACGGTGCCACCCCGTTGTCCTTGAAGGTGTCCGCCGCGGCAATGAGCTCATCCCAGGTACGTGGAACCTCGACGTTGTATTTGGCGAAGATGTCGGGGTTGTAGAGGATCGCGCTGGCGTTGTTTGCAAAGGGCAGGCCGTTGGTCTCGCTGCCGTGGCAGGTTCCCAAGGAGTTCAGGATTTCCTGGACCTCGGGTTTGACCCGGGAGGCGGAGGGAAAGGCCGATAGGTCAGCGAACACGCAGGACCCAGCCAGGTCCGCGAAATTCCCGTTGCCGTTGAGCGTGAGCACGTCGGGGGTTTTGCCCTTGACGAGCAGTGTGCGGATGGCGGTATCCGGGTCGGGAACGGCATTGATGACCACGTCTACATCCGGATTCTGGGCTTCGAATTCGGCGACAAGGGCCTTGAATTCGGTGACGGCCTCGGGTTTGAACTGAAAGAAGTCCAACGTCACGCGGCCCTCGCCGGCCGGGGCGCAGGCAGCCAACGAGGCTCCGAGTGCCACCGTCAGGAAGGCGCCGGCGAGGCATCGCCAGGTGCTCGGGCGGGGTTTTTCGTTGTTCACGGTTGCTCCTTAGCCGTCGGTCCGGTCAAGCATGATCAGTACCGATTGCTCGGGGAACAGGACGGGCGACTGCAGGCCCATCGTTCCCAGGGTGGCACCACTGAGGACGTGCGGGGTTTGTGTCCAGGAAAGCGCTGACTGGCCATTGCCCACCGCATCATTCAGCGGTTCGCTCAGTCGCACCCGATACCTGGCCGCGGGGTTCAAGCCAGGCAGGGTGAAACGTCCGGCGGGGTAGGTGAGCGAGGCCTCCCGCAGCGTGAAGGCGAAGACTGCCCGCGTGGCATCGGCGGCAACCACGCCCCGGATGTCGATGGCGGCATCGGGATGATCAGCGTGGACGCTGTCCCCGCTGTGGAAGAGGGCTCGATTTTCCTTGTGGAAGTCCACCCACTGCGCGAGCTCGGCGCTCAGGGAATCGTCGATCCGGGCGATGTTCCATTCAATCCCAAAGTGGCCGAAGATCGCGGTGCGTGCCATGAACCCCAGGTCGTGCCTGCGCCCGGTGGAGTGGGAACGGGGCCCGCCGATATGGGCACCCATGAGTTCGTAGGGGATCAGCAGGTTGGTGTTTTCCTGGTTGTCCAGCCGCTCGATCGGATCGATGCAATCGGAGGTCCAGATGCGGTCGGTGTGTTCGAGGATGCCCAGGTCGACGCGGGCGCCACCGGATGCGCAGCTTTCAATTTCAAGTCCCGGGTGCCGGGCCTTGAGCTCGGCGAGCAGCCGGTAGAGCGCAAGCGTGGTTTCGCGGACCGCGGCGGTTCCGCTGTGCGCGTGGGACGCTTCGAGCAGGTCGCGGTTGTGGTCCCACTTGATGTAGCCGATGGGGTACTTCGTGAGCAGGCTGTCGAGGCGTTCCAGGAGGTACGCGTAGCAATCGGGATGCGAAAGGTTGAGGACCTGTTGCTGGCGCGCGGCCACCGGCCAGCGGCCGGCCGTGTGCAGGATCCAGTCGGGGTGGTTGCGTGCCAGGTCGCTGTCCGGATTCACCATTTCGGGTTCGAACCAAAGCCCGAATTCCAGGCCGAGCCCGGTCACGTGGTCGATGAGCGGGGACAGTCCGTGGGGCCAAACGCCCGGGTCGACAAACCAGTCGCCGAGTCCGGCGGTGTCGTCGCGGCGGCCATTGAACCAGCCGTCGTCGAGTACGAAGCGTTCGACGCCCACGGTGGCTGCCTTGTCGGCAAGGTCCTTGAGGGTCTGCAGGTCGTGGTCGAAGTACACGGCCTCCCAGGTGTTGAGGGTGACGGGGCGTGGCCTTCGCGGGTGCTGGGGCCGGCCCCGCAGGTCCTTGTGGAATCGGGCAGAGAGCTGGTCCGTTCCATGCCCCCAGGAGCCGAGCGCCCACGGGGTGCTGTAGCTGCTCCCCGGTTCCAAGGTGAGTTCCCCGGGCAGCAGCAGTTCCCCGGCGGTGATGAAGTTGTCGGAGGTGATGGTTCGCTCGGCGCTTAGCCGGTGGTTGCCGCTCCACGCCAGGTGGACGCCGTGGACAAGGCCCGAGCGGTGTCCGAACTGCGTCTCCCCGGCCAGCATCAATAGGCTGGCGTCGGCGCCGGGCCGGCCGCGACGAGATTCCCTCACGTGCGAGCCGACCGTCAGGGGTCGGCGCTGGGCGCTGCGTTCCTTGAGGTGGCGACCGGTGCTGTCCTGGATCGTGGTTGCGGTGTGCGGCAGCGGGAACACGGTGGAGAGCCTGTTGACCAGGTAGGCACCGGGACCGGAGTTTGTCAGCGTGTGGCGCTGGGAGAGCACTCCGTTGGCACTGAGCCGAAGCTCGGTGACCAATTCGAGGCCGGCGTCGGGGTCATCGGCGCTGATGGACAGGGCGTGTTCGTCGGACCGGATTCTGCTGGTGGCCAGGGCGGTGGCCCATGACCGGGAGGTGCGGTGTCCCTCGAGTGCAGGAGAGTGCTGCCATCCGAAGCGTTCCTGGGGGAAGATGCCCAACCGGGCAGGTTGGTCGATCCCGCCGGAGACGCGTTGGGGACGTGCTGCGCTGGCAAGATCCCGCAGTTCGTTTTCATCGAGCTCACCGGTGTCCGGGCCCCAGTGGATGATCGTTGGCATCCCGGCGGTGGTTGCATCGATGATGACGGAGGTGCCACCGCGGTGGAGCTGGTGGTACGGCGCGAAGGGGTGGTCTGTCGTGGTCATCTATTATTTTTACTCCAAAACTAATGAGTGTGTCAAGCACCACACAACCAGGCGAAAAGTGGGTATTTGATCGCCCGCGCCTAGATCCTTTGGCGGGTTGAGTCGATATTTATGACCGAAATGAAATAAACTGGTCGCATGTCACCCGAAGCCATGACGAGCAGCGACTCAATCGCCACACGCAACCAGCCCGCTGGGCAGTCGGCCGACCGGATTCCGTTGCTCAGTGAACCGGAATTGGAAGTGGCCAGGGCCATTCTGATCCATGGCCCCAGCTCCAGGGGGGAGCTCTCCCAGCGGCTGAATCTCAGTGCAGCCAGCCTGACCCGGCTGAGCAAGCCATTGCTGGATGCGGGAATCGTGAGCGAAAGCGAGCTGGTCCTCAATGGAAGCGTGGGGCGCCCCGTCCGGTTGCTCGATATCCGGCAGGAGGCCACCTTCTTCGTTGGCATCAAGATCACCGGCCAGTTGGCGCAAGGGGTGCTCACCGACCTGCGCGCCAAATCTCGGGTAAGCGCCACGCGTGACCTGCCAACCCGCGAGGTCGCGGACGTGCTTGAGGTCCTGGTGGAGCTGATCGGCGATCTCCGCGAGCGGGCCGGCCAGCAAATATCGGGGGTGGGCATCTCCCTCGGCGGCCAGATATCCGACGGGATGGCCATCGAACGGGCACCGTTCCTGGGCTGGCGCAATGTCCCGCTTGGAGACCTGTTGCATCAACGCACGGGCCTGCCGGTCCTGGTCGAAAACGACGTGACGGCACTCGTTGCCGCCGAACAGTGGTTCGGCGTGGGGCGCGAGGCGGCGAATTTCGCTGTGGTCACCATCGGCGCGGGCGTCGGGTACGGATTGGCCATTCACCGGCAGGTGGTGCGTGGCCGGGATGCAGGTTTGGGCCTGGGCGGACATTTCCCGCTCGATCCCAACGGCCCCCTGTGTATGGAGGGGCACCGCGGTTGCTCCACGGCGATGCTTACGATCCCCAGCATCTGTGCGCAGATTTCCACCGCCCTGCTTCGCGAAGTCGGCTACGGGGAGGCGTTTGCGCTGGCCGCTGCGGGGAACAAGGTGGCCCACTCGGTGCTTCAAGCTGCTGCGCTGGCACTCGGGCGGTTCCTTGCCGCCGCAGCGAACCTGACCATGGTCAATGTGGTGGTCCTGGGCGGGGAAGGCATCGAACTGTTCAGCAGGTTCGAGCAGACCGTACGCAGTGCACTTGCCGCGGATAGGGACCCCGAGGCATCCGAGGTGCGGATTGCGGTCCTTTCCCCGGAGTTCGATCAATGGGCAAGAGGTGCGGCGGCGGTAGCGATCCAAAAATACGCCTTCGCCTAGTGTCACGAAACCGAAACCACCACGGCCCGGTCCGCGCAACGCACCGGGCCGGATGCGACCAGCCGACTCTCTGGAAGAATTGCCGATTTGGTCCTAGGGTCTTGGGATGGGTACTTTTCGATTGCTGCGCGCCTACGAGCCCGCCGATGGCGGCTATCGGATCCTAGTTGACCGCCTGTGGCCACGCGGACTCGGCAAGGAGCGGGCGGCGCTCGATGACTGGGCCAAGGACGTCGCCCCCTCCACCGAGCTGCGCGTCGCCTTCAGCCACAAGGCCGAGCGTTTCACCGAGTTCACCGACCACTACCGCCACGAGCTGGAGGCCGGGTCCGCCGCCGCGGGGGCGCAACGGCTGCTGGGCATCGCGCGGGAACACCAGGACGTGGTGCTGCTCTACGCGGCCCGCGACACCGTGCACAACCACGCGGTGGTGCTCCTCGATTTCCTGCGCGAGGCGCAGCAGGGGACCTAGGCCGGGACGGGCAACCGGGACCGGTGCCTCCCCGCGCCACGAACCGACATGGCGCTTGGGGGCCGGCCGACCTGCTGGATAGGCTTTGGTCATGTCATCACAGAATCCAGTCATCCAGCACGCAGCCGTCGTCACCGGGGCCTCCAGCGGCATCGGGGAGGCCACCGTCCGCGCCCTGACCGCCTCCGGATGGAAGGTCTACGCGGTTGCCCGCCGCGCCGAGCGGCTTGCGGCGCTCGCCGGGGAAACCGGCGCCGTGCCGGTTCCCGCGGACGTCACCGACGACGCCCAGGTCGCCGCCCTGCTGGCGGCCGTCGAGGCCGGCGGAGGCATCGACACGCTGATCAACATCGCCGGCGGCGCCCGCGGCGCCGACTACCTGGCCGAGGCCAAGAACGAGGACTGGGACTTCATGCTCCAGGCCAACGTCATGGGCACGATGAAGATGACCCGCGCGTTCCTGCCGATGCTCCGCGCCCACGGCGAGGGCACCGTGCTCAACCTGACCTCGACCGCCGGGCTGGTCAGCTACGAGGGCGGGTCCGGCTACAACGCAGCCAAGGCGGCGCAGCGCGCACTCACCCAGGCGCTGCGGCTGGAGGAGGTGGAGCACAACGTGCGGGTCATCGAGGTGCTCCCGGGCCTGGTGCACACCGAGGAATTTGCGCTGCGCCGCATGGGCGGGGACCGCGAGTTGGCCCAAAAGCCCTACGCCGGGGTGGCCAGGCCGCTGACCGCGGAGGACATCGCCGACGTCGTTTCCTACGCCGTCAACGCCCCGCACCACGTGAACCTCGACGAGATCGTCGTCCGCCCGGTGGCGCAGGCCGCGGCCCACAAACTGATCCGCGGCCAGGCGTGAGCGGCACCGCCGGCGGCCCGGGGCCGGGGCGGCTGCACGTGGTTGCCTGCGCCCACGGCACCGACAATCCCCACGGGCGGCGGCTCGTCGACGGGTTGCGCGACGACCTTGCCGTGCAGCTCGCGGCCGACGGCATCGATGCGGCCGTCCACGAGGCCTACGTCGACGTGCAGGAACCCCGGCTGGGAGCGGTGCTTGCCGCACTGCCTCCCGGCGAGGAAGCCATCGTGGCACCCCTGCTGCTCTCCGAGGGCTTCCACAGCCGCGTGGACATCGCCGATGCCGCGGCCGCGCGCCCGCACACCGGCGTGAGCGCACCGGTGGGCCCGGACCCGCGACTGGCCGCGGTGCTGGCCCGCCGGCTGGCCGAGGCAGGGCACCGGCCCGGGGACGCGGTGGTGCTCGCCGCGGCGGGCACCCGCGTCGAGGCCGGAGCACTGCAGGCGGCCCGGATGGCCGGGCTGCTCGCCGCAGAACTGGGCCAGGAGGTCGCGGTGGCCTATTGCTCGGCAGCCGCGCCGTCGGTGCCCGAGGCCGTGGCCGCGGCCCGCGCCGCGGGGGCCCGCCGGGTGGGCGTCGCCAGCTTCCTGCTGGCCCCGGGGTTCTTCCACGACCGGCTGGCCGGAAGCGGCGCCGACTATGTGTCGGGGGCGCTGCTCCCGGGCGTCACAATCGCGAAATGTGTCGCCGGAAGACTCTCAGAGGCCCTGTCCGCGGGGTCCGCCGACACCGAATAGGTCGCCGCGTTACGGCGTGACGCCGCGGGTCGGTGGCGTTGGCGGGCCGCCGCGGACCCGCCCTAGTGTCGAAGCCATGACACAGGCAACCGACACCCCGGCACGCACCCGGCCCGCCCGCCCGGCGGCCAAGCCGCACGGACAGTGGAAGATCGACGGGCCCGCCCCGCTGAACGCCAACGAGGCGTTCAAGGCGGACGACAACGGGCTGAACGTGCGCGAGCGCATCGAAACCGTCTACGCCCGCGGCGGCTTCGACTCCATCGACCCCACCGACCTGCACGGCCGCTTCCGCTGGTGGGGCCTCTACACCCAGCGCAAGCCCGGCATCGACGGCGGGCGCACCGCCACCCTGGAGCCGCACGAGCTCGAGGACCGCTACTTCATGCTCCGCGTGCGCATCGACGGCGGCACCCTTTCCACCGACCAGCTGCGCACCATCGGGGGGATCTCCCGCGACTTCGCCCGGGACACCGCGGACGTGACCGACCGGCAGAACATCCAGCTGCACTGGATCGATGTGGTGGACGTGCCGGAGATCTGGCGTCGGCTCGAGGCCGTGGGCCTGGACACCACCGAGGCCTGCGGGGACGTGCCCCGTGTCATCCTCGGCTCCCCGGTGGCGGGCATCGCGAAGGACGAGATCCTGGACCCGACCCCGGTCATCGCCGAGATCCGTGAGCGCTTCATCGGGGATCCCGAACTGGCGAACCTGCCGCGCAAGTTCAAGACGGCCATCTCCGGTCACCCGTCCCAGGACGTGGTGCACGAGATCAACGACATCGCGCTCATCGCCGCCATTCACCCCGAGCTCGGACCCGGCTACGACCTGTGGGTCGGCGGCGGACTGTCAACCAACGCCCGGCTGGCCGAGCGGCTTGGTACATTTATCCGCCCCGAGATCGCCGCGGACGTGTGGCTGGGGGTCGTGTCGATCTTCCGCGACTACGGGTACCGGCGTTTGCGCAACAAGGCGCGGCTGAAGTTCCTGATGGCCGACTGGGGACCCGCGCGCTTCCGCGAAGTGCTGGAAACCGAGTACCTGGGCTACGCACTGCCCGACGGGCCGGTGCCGGATGCTCCCACCACGCCGGGGGACCACGTGGGGATCCACGAGCAGAAGGACGGACGCTTCTACATCGGCGCCAGCCCGAACGCCGGCCGTCTCTCCGGCACGCTGCTGCTGGAACTGGCCGACCTGCTGGAGCGCCACGGCTCCAGGCGCTTGCGCACCACCCCGCACCAAAAGCTGCTGGCCCTGGACATCCCGGGTGAGTCGGTGGCCGCCGCAGCCGCGGAGCTTGATGCCCTGGGTCTGGCCACGGCTCCCTCGATCTTCCGCCGCTCCGCGATCGCCTGCACCGGCATCGAGTTCTGCAAGCTGGCGATCGTTGACACCAAGGACACCACCATCGCGGCTGTGGCCGAACTCGAGGCACGCTTCGCCGCCAAATCGGCGGTGCGGCTGCCCGCGGCCCTGAGCCTGCACGTGAACGGCTGCCCGAACTCCTGCGCCCGGATCCAGACCGCCGACATCGGGCTCAAGGGCCAGCTGCTGCCAGATGGCAACGGCGGGCAGACCCCCGGATTCCAGGTCCACCTGGGCGGGGGACTTGCCTCCAGCGAACGCGGGGAGGCGGGGCTTGGCCGCACCGTGCGTGGACTCAAGGTCACCGCGCAGGAGCTGCCCGACTACATCGAGCGGGTACTGGAAAACTACTCGGCCGGTTCCCAGGACGGCGAATCCTTCGCCACCTGGTCACACCGCGCCGCGGATGAGGACGTTGTATGAACGCCGCCGACCTAAAGACCGCTGACAGCGTGGCCGCTGACCGCGCGCTGGCCGAGGCCGGCGCCGCCGAGCTGGGCCTTGACGCCTCCGCCACCGAGGTCATCGCCTGGGTGGCGGCGAACTTCTCCGTTGCGGAGGTAGCGGTCGCCTGCTCGATGGCCGACGCCGTGTTGCCGGCGGTCGTCGCCGAACAGCTGCCCGGTGTCGACGTGCTCTTCCTGGAGACCGGCTACCACTTCGCCGAAACCCACGCGACCCGCAACGAGGTCGCGGCCTCCCTGGACGTGCGGATCGTCGACGTCCTGCCCGTGCGCACGGTCGAGGAGCAGGACGCCGAGTACGGGCCCAGGCTGCACGAGCGCGACCCGGGCACCTGCTGCCGGCTGCGCAAGATGGAACCGCTGGCCCGGGCGCTCTCCGGCTACCGGCTCTGGTTCACCGGGGTCCGCCGCGAGGAGGCCCCCACCCGCACCAACACCCCGCTGATCACCTGGGATGCGGCGCACGGACTGATCAAGGTCAACCCGCTGGCCGGCTGGAGCTTCGACGAGCTGATTTCCCACGCCACCACGCACAGCGTCCCGGTGAACCTGCTGCTCTCCAACGGCTACCCCTCGATCGGCTGCGCCCCCTGCACCCGGCCGGTGGCCGAGGGCGAGGACCCGCGGGCAGGCCGCTGGGCCGGGGTCGCCAAGACCGAATGCGGCATCCACCAATGAGCCTCGCCCGCACCCCCTACCACTTCCCACCCACGAAGGAGCCAGAGATGAGCATCACCGCACCGGAGATCACGGCACCGTCCGTCGACGTGCTGGACGCGTTGGAGGCCGAATCCATCCACATTCTGCGCGAAGTCGTTGCCGAGTTCGAACGCCCCGCCATGCTGTTTTCCGGCGGCAAGGACTCGGTGGTCATGCTGCACCTGGCCACCAAGGCCTTCTGGCCCGGGGTTGTCCCCTTCCCGGTGCTGCACGTGGACACCGGGCACAACTTCGACGAGGTCATCGAGTTCCGGGACGCCACGGTCCGCGAGCTGGGGCTGCGCCTGGAGGTGGCACGCGTGCAGGACTACATCGACGACGGCCGGCTCACCGAGCGTGCCGACGGGACCCGCAACCCGCTGCAGACCACCCCGCTGCTCGACGCCATCGAGGCCAACAGGTTCGACGTGCTCTTTGGCGGCGGGCGCCGCGACGAGGACAAGGCGCGGGCCAAGGAACGCATCCTCTCGCTGCGCGACGAGTTCGGGCAGTGGGACCCGCGCAACCAGCGCCCCGAACTGTGGAACCTGTACAACGGGCGCCACACCCCGGGCCAGCACGTCCGCGCCTTCCCCATCAGCAACTGGACCGAGCTGGACATCTGGCGCTACATCGAGCGCGAGAACATCGCGCTGCCCCCGCTCTACTACGCCCATCAGCGCGAGGTCTTCGAGCACTCCGGCATGTGGCGGGCCGTCGGCGCATTCAGCCGGCCCGGGGACGGGGTGCCCACGGTGCGCCGCACCGTGCGCTACCGCACCGTGGGGGACATGTCCTGCACCGGGGCGGTGCTCTCCGAGGCCGACACGGTCGCGAAGGTCATCGCCGAGGTCGCCACCACCACCATCACCGAACGCGGGGCCACCCGCGCGGACGACCGCATCTCCGAGGCGGCCATGGAAGACCGCAAGAAGGACGGGTATTTCTAATGAGCACCACGAACCTGGACACCGCCGCGGACACCGCCGCGGACACCGCCGCGCCGCAGCTCGGCCGACGCGGGCTCTTCCGCTTCGCCACCGCCGGCTCGGTGGACGACGGCAAGTCGACACTCGTTGGCCGGCTGCTCCACGACGCGAAGGTGGTCCTCGCCGACACCCTCGAGACCCTGGCCCGCACCTCCGCCGCCACCGGCTTCGGCGGCGGGGACGGCACCCTGGATTTGGCGCTGCTCACCGACGGGCTGCGCGCCGAACGCGAACAGGGCATCACCATCGACGTGGCCTACCGCTACTTCTCCACCGGGGAGCGCTCCTTCGTGCTCGCCGACTGCCCCGGACACGTGCAGTACACCCGCAACACCGTCACCGGCGCCTCCACCGCCGATGCCGCCATCGTGCTCATCGACGCCCGCAAGGGGGTGCTGGAGCAGACCCGCCGGCACCTGGGCGTGATCGGCCTGCTGCGCGTGCCCAACGTGGTCATCGCGGTGAACAAGATCGACCTGATCGACTACGACGCCGGGCGCTTCGCGGACATCGCCGCCGACGTGGCCGCGGTGGCCGCGGGCCTGGGGCTGCCGGTGCCGCACACCCTGCCGGTCTCCGCGCTGGTCGGGGACAACGTGGTGGAGCGCTCCGCGCGCACCCCCTGGTACACCGGGGAAACGTTGCTGGGGTTGCTCGAGTCGCTGCCCACGCGCGATGAGGCACAGGCCATCGCCGAGGACTTCCGCTTCCCGGTCCAGCTGGTGCTGCGCCCCCAGGGTGCGCTGGCCCCGGGGCTGGCGGCGGAGGAGTTCCGCGACTACCGCGCCTACGCCGGGGCCATCACCGAGGGCTCGATCGCCGTGGGGGACGCCGTCACCATCGCCTCCCCGGGGGCGCCGCGCCGGGACACCACCGTCACCGCGATCGATGCCGCCGGGGTCCGGCTGGATTCCGCCGCGGCGCCGGCCTCGGTGGCGCTGCGGCTTGCCGACGAGCTGGACATCGCCCGCGGGGACACCATCGCGGCGGCCGGCACGCTGCCGGACTCCTCGGCTGACCTGTCCGCCCGGCTGTGCTGGCTCTCGCCCAAAACGCTGCACCCCGGCGCGAGCGTGCTCATCAAGCACGGGACCGCGACGGTGCGGGCGAAGGTCACCGCCATCGAGGGCCGGCTGGACCTGGAGGACTTCGGGCTGCTGCCCGCCGCCGGGCTGGAACTGAACGACATCGGCGCGGTGGCACTGCGGCTGGCCGGCGAACTGCCCACCGAGCCCTACGCCCGCCACCACCGCACCGGGGCGTTCCTGGTCATCGACCCGCAGGACGGCAACACGCTGGCCGCCGGGCTCATCGGCGACCGGCCCGCGACCGCCGGCTAGCGCCGCCGGTCCGCACCGCCGCACCCCGCTTTTCGCCCACCCCGCTCCCGCACCACATCGACAACGAAGGACACCTGCGCCATGGACACCATCCGGTACACCGCCGCCGGGCCGCACCGCGGCCCCGGCCGGCGTGCCCTGCTCGCCGGCGGCACCGGGCTGCTGGGCCTGCTGGTGCTCGGGGCCGCCGCCACCACCACGGTGCCGCGGCCCGGGTCGGCGGGCGCCGCGCCGGCCTCTGGCGCGCCCGCCCTGCGGCTGGGCTTCTTCGCCAATCTCACGCACGCCCCGGCGCTCGTGGGCACCGCCAGGGGCCTGTTCGCCCGCGAGCTGGAGGGCTCGGGCACCACGCTGGAAACGAGCATCTTCGGGGCCGGCCCCGCCGCCGTCGAGGCGCTGAACGCCGGGGCCATCGACGCCGCCTACCTGGGGCCCAACCCGGCGATCGCGGCGTTCACCTCCAGCGGCGGGCGCGGGCTGCGCGTGGTGGCCGGGGCCGCGGCGGGAGGGGCCCAGCTGGTGGTCCGCGCCGGGATCGCCGACGCCGCAGCCCTGCGCGGGGCGACGCTGGCCACCCCGCAGCTCGGCGGCACCCAGGACGTCGCCCTGCGCACCTGGCTCGCGGCCCGGGGGCTGGAAACCGACCTGCGCGGCGGGGAGGTGGCGATCACCCCCACCGCCAATGCGCAGACGCTGGAGCTCTTCCGCTCCGGGGCCATCGACGGCGCCTGGCTGCCCGAGCCATGGTCCTCCCGGCTGGTGCTGGAGGCCGGCGCGCGCGTGCTGGTGGACGAAGCCGAGTTGTGGGACGGGAAGGACACCGGCGCGCCGGGCAAATTCCCCACCACGGTCCTCGCCGTCTCCCCGGACTTCGCCGCCCGCCACCGGGAAACCGTCGACGCGCTGCTGCGCGGCCACCTTGCCGCGCTGGACTGGATCAACACCGCGGCCCGGCCCGAGGTGCTCACGACGCTGAACAAGCAGCTGGCCGCCGGCGCCGGTGCCGCGCTGGAGCCCGCCGTGCTGGAACGCGCGCTGGGAAATCTGTCCTTCACGGCCGACCCGCTGGCAGGCGCCTACCCGCGGCTGCAGGCCAACGCCGTCGCCGCATCGCTGGCCGAGCCCGCAGGCCTCGACGGGCTGGTGGACACCTCGTTCCTGGAAGCGGCCCGGACCGCACGCGCCGATGGCGGAGCGGGGGCGGGGGCATGAGCATCGTCATCGAGAACCTCTCCAAGGACTACGGCGCCGCGCCGGTGCTCTCCGGCATCAGCACCACAATCGCGACGGGCGAGTTCGTGGCGGTGCTCGGCGCCTCGGGCTGCGGCAAGTCCACGCTGCTGAACGTGATCGCCGGGCTCGAACCGCCCACGGCCGGATCCGTCAGCGTCCCGGCGGGAGGTGCCGCCTTCATGTTCCAGGACGCCGCGCTGCTGCCCTGGCTCACCGCCCGCGCCAACATCGAGCTCGCCCTGGAACTGCGCGGCATCCCGCGCGCCGAACGCCGGGAACGGGCCGACGGTCTGCTGGAGCTGGTCCACCTCTCCGATGCCGGGGCCAAGCGCCCGCACGAGCTTTCCGGCGGCATGCGCCAGCGCGCCTCGCTGGCCCGCGCGCTCGGGCAGGACAGGCCGGTGCTGCTGATGGACGAGCCGTTTGCGGCGCTGGATGCGATCACCCGCGACCTGCTGCACGACGAGCTGGAACGGCTATGGCGCGCCCACCGGCGCACCGTGGTGTTCGTGACGCACAACGTCCGCGAGGCCGTGCGGCTGGGCCAGCGCGTGCTGCTGCTCTCCTCCCGCCCCGGGCGCGTTGCCGCCCAATGGCAGATCGACGCATCGGTGCGCAGCGACCCGGCCGCGGCCGCGGCACTGACCCAAGACATCACCGCCCGGCTACGCGAGGAGATCCGCCACCATGCCCACTAGCGCCACCGCGACCGTCGAAAACCGGATCGAGGGCACCGTCGAGGACCTGAGGGAACTCGAGGCCGGCCTGGACCACCTGCAGGAGGGCCCCGCGGCCCCGCGGCGGCCCGCCGCCACGCGGGTGCTGCTGCCGCTGGGCACGCTGCTGGCCCTGCTGAGCCTGTGGCAACTGGTTGCCTGGTTCGCCTCCCCGCGCGTGGACCTGGTCCCGGGCCCCGGCGAGGTCCTGGGCGCCGCCGCGACGCTGGCCGCCGACGGCAGGCTGGCCGAGGCCGTGGCGACCTCGCTGCAGCGCGGCGTGCTCGGCTTCCTGCTGGCACTGGCCATCGGCACCCCGCTGGGGCTGCTGCTCTCGGCCTCCGCCGTGCTGCGCCGCGGGATCGGCCCGCTGGTCTCCGGCCTGCAGGTGCTGCCCAGCGTCGCCTGGGTGCCGGCGGCCATCATCTGGTTCGGCCTCACCGACGCCACCGTCTACTTCGTGGTCGTCATGGGCGCCACCCCGTCGATCATCAACGGGTTGCTCTCCGGCGTGGACACCGTCCCGCCGCAATACCGGCGGCTCGGCACGGTGCTCGGCGCCTCCCGCGCCCAGGGCCTGCTGCGCATCGTGCTGCCGGCGGCGCTGCCCGGCTACCTGGCCGGGCTCAAGCAGGGCTGGGCGTTTTCCTGGCGCTCGCTGATGGCGGCGGAGATCATCGCCGTCGGCGGGTCGATCGGCTTCGGCCTGGGTTCGCTGCTGCAGCAGGGCCGGGACCTGTCCTCGATGGCGGTGGTCTGCTGCGCGATCCTGGCCATCCTGGTCGTCGGCATCGTGATCGAGCTGCTGGTCTTCGCCCCGCTGGAGCGCAGGCTGCTGCGCCGCCGCGGCCTGGCCCCGGGGGCCGGGCGATGAGCCGGCGGCAATCCCCCCACCCGCACCACCCCACCGCACGCACCACCCCACCCACCATCGGACCCACCCCAGGGAGCAGGCCATGACGGCATCCAACGATTCACCCATCCACCCGCTGGCCCTGCGCCTGGCCGGAAAGGACGTGCTCTGCGTGGGCGCCGGAAAGGTGGCGGCACGACGCATCGCCCAGCTGCTGGAGGCCGGCGCGAAGATCACCGTCATCGCCCCGGAGGCCGTCGGGCCCATCGCCGAGGCAGCGGCCGCCGGGAAGCTGCTCTGGCTAAGGCGCGGCTATGCGCCCGGGGACCTGGAGGGCATGTGGCTGGCCCACACCGCCACCGGGAACACGGAGCTGGACGCCCGGGTCTCGGCCGATGCCGACGCGCGGCAGACCTGGTGCGTCAACGCCTCGGACCACGCCGCCTCCAGCGCCTGGACCCCCGCCGTCGCGCGGACCGGGGAGGGAACCACCGTGGCGGTCACCGCCGGCGGGGACCCGCGCCGGGCCGCCGGGCTGCGCAACGCCATCGCGCTGGCAGCGGACACCGGGCTGCTGCCGCTGCGCCGCCGCCGCTCCGGGCCCGGCTCCGTGGCCCTGGTCGGGGGAGGCCCGGGCGATCCCGGGCTCATCACCGTCACCGGGCGCCGGCTGCTGGCCGCCGCCGACGTGGTGGTCGCCGACCGGCTCGGCCCGCGCGGGCTGCTGGGCGAACTCGACCCGTCCGTGCGCGTCATCGAGGTCGGCAAGGCCCCCGGCGACCACCTGGCCACGCAGGATGAGATCAACGCGGTGCTGGTCGCCGAGGCACGGGCGGGCAACCGCGTGGTGCGGCTCAAGGGCGGGGACCCGTTCGTGCTGGGCCGCGGCGGCGAGGAAGCGGCCCACTGCCGTGCGCACGGCGTCGAGGTGTCCGTCGTCCCCGGGGTCACCAGCGCCATCTCGGTGCCCGCCGCCGCCGGAATCCCCGTCACCCACCGCGGGGTGGCCACCGGCTTCTCGATGGCCACCGGCCACGAGGAGCTGGCCGAACTGCCGGCCCGCCCCGACCACACCCTGGTCCTGCTCATGGGCGTGGCCCGGCTGGCACGCAACGCCGCCACGCTGCTGGGCCGCGGGCTGCCCGCCGACACCCCCGTGGCGATCATCGAGCGCGGCTGGTGCCCGGACCAGCGCATCACCATCGACCGGCTCGATGCCATCGCCGACACCGCCGCGCGGATCGGCGTGGCGAACCCCGCGGTGATCGTCATCGGCGACGTGGTGCGCATCAGCCCGCACGCCGCCGGGGCCCTGGCGCCGGCCGGCACCCGGCAGCTGCTGCCCGCCGGCTGAGCACACCCCAACACCCCACCAAACCGGCCATACCCCAGGAGGACCCCCATGCCCCAGAAACACCCATCCGCACCGGCACCGGCGGCGACACCCGCCGCCTTCGCCGGCCGCCCGCTGCGCGTTGCCATCATCGGCGCCGGCCCCGCCGGAGTCTACGCCGCGGACATCCTGACCAAGGCCGAGCGCGACTTCGAGCTCGCGATCGACCTCTTCGACCGCTACCCGGCACCGTACGGGCTGATCCGCTACGGCGTCGCCCCGGACCACCCGCGCATCAAGGGCATCGTCAAGGCGCTGCACAAGGTGCTGGACCGCGGGGACATCCGCTTCTTCGGGAACGTGGACTACGGAACCGACCTGTCGATCGCGGAGCTGCGCGAGCACTACGACGCCGCCATTTTCGCCACCGGCGCCATCAACGACGCGGACCTGAACATCCCGGGCATCGAGCTGGAGGGCTCGCACGGCGGCGCGGACTTCGTCTCCTGGTACGACGGGCACCCGGACGTGCCGCGCACCTGGCCGCTGGAGGCCACGGAAATCGCGGTGCTCGGCAACGGCAACGTGGCCCTGGACGTGGCCCGCGTGCTCTCCAAGCACCCCGAGGACCTCTTGGTCACCGAGATCCCCGAGAACGTGTACCGCGGCCTGGCCGCCTCCCCGGTCACCGACGTGCACGTCTTCGGCCGCCGGGGACCTGCCCAGGTCAAGTTCACGCCGCTGGAGTTGCGCGAGCTTTCGCACAGCCAGGACGTGGACATCGTGCTCTACCCGGAGGACTTCGAGTTCGACGCCGCCTCCGACGCCGCGATCAAGACCAACAACCAGGTCAAGACCATGGTCGGCACGCTGACCAACTGGCTGATCGAACAGGAGGAGCGCGAGGAACGCGGGGAGGCCGTCGACGCCACCGAGTCCGGGCGCCCGCGCCGCCGGCTGCACCTGCACTTCCTGCATTCCCCGGTGGAGGTCACCGGCACCGACGGCAAGGTCGCCGGCATCAGGTTCGAGCGCCAGGAGCTCGACGGCACCGGAAACGCGCGCGGCACCGGCGAGCTCATCGACTACCCGGTCCAGGCCATCTACCGCGCCATCGGCTACTTCGGCTCGGCGCTGCCGGAGATCGAATACGACGGGCGCACCGGCACGGTGCCCAACCTCGAGGGCAAGGTGCTGGATGCCGCCGGCACCCAGGTGCCCGGGCTCTACGCCACCGGCTGGATCAAGCGCGGCCCCATCGGGCTGATCGGCCACACCAAGTCCGACGCCGCCGAGACCATCGCCCACCTGCTCGCGGACCTCAACGAGCTGCCGGTTGCAGCGAACCCCGCACCCGATGCGGTGACCGCGCTGCTGGACGCCAAGAAAGTCGCCTACACCAGCTGGGACGGCTGGATCGCGCTGGATGCGCACGAGCAGGCGCTCGGGACCGCGGCAGACCCGGCGCCTACCCCGCAGGGACCGGTGGCGCGCGAGCGGGTCAAGGTCGTTGACCGCGCCGAGATGGTTGCAGTGTCCCGCGCGGTGGACGAGCCGGCGGCCTCCCGCGGCTGAGCCGGCGGCCACCGGGCCGGACGGGCGTTCGGCGGCGGGTGTCGGCAAAACGTGGTCGTGCCCGGCTAGGCTCGGGGGACAAGCGCGGATGGTCGGCACCTCGCCGGCCATCCGTTCGGCACCAGGGGGAGAAGCGTCATGAGCATGCAGGCCAGCGGAAACAACCAGCCCGGAACGGGTGTTGCGGCACTGGGGAACTTCCCGCCCGGAACACCGGTCTTCGAATTCCGCGGGGGAGCGGCAACGTGGTTCGGCACGCAATTGCTGGGCATGGCCATCACCATCTTCACGCTGGGGATTTGCTATCCCTTTGCGGTGGTGCTGGTGGAGCGCTGGCGGGCCAGGAACACCTTCCTGATGGGTAGGCCGCTGCAGTTCGCCGGCACCGGGTGGGGTATCTTCGGGCTGTGGGTGAAGTGGTTCCTGTTGTGCATCATCACCCTGGGCATCTATTCGTTCTGGGTGTACCCGCGCCTGACGGCGTGGAAGGTCGAAAACACCGTGTTGAACTAGACGTCACTTTTGCGCCGTGCCGCGGGCGGCCTGCCGCTCCCGAGGTGAGGGGATCAGGCCGCCCGCTGGGGTTCGGCCGCGGGGTGGAAGATCCAATTGAGCCGCGGCAGCTGCAGGGGATCGCGGGATGCGGGCAGGATGACATAGGGCCTCCCGCGGATCATCTCGATCCGGAACCTGCCCGCGTGGTACGCCTGGTGGCACATTGGACACAAGAGGCAGCCCCGCGAGACATCGGTCCTGCCGCCGAGGTTCCAGGCATCCACGTGGTGCGCCTCGCACCGGTTCGGCGGCATGGTGCACCCGGGGTTGGCACAGCCCTTGTCGCGCACCGCGATGGCGCGGCGCTGGGCGCGGTTGAAGTATCGTCGTGTCCGCCCAAGCTCGAGCGGGACCCCGGCACCGTCCAGCACGCTCGGGATGATCCCGGCGTTGCAGGCGATGCGCCGGCAGCTGGCCGGTGAAATGTCTTCGCCGTGGTCGGTGATCCCGGCGGCATCGAGCTGGCCCATGAACGTTTCCAGGGTGATGGTCACGTTCATCGTGAAGTTGGGGGCCAATGGCATCTGCCCGTCGGCGGCATCCGGGGAGCCGGGTTCCGCCGGGCTGGTGGTGATGCGCACCGAATCGATGATGAGCTGGTGCAGGCGGCGGGCCCGTTGGCGGCTCAGCGCAGCCTCGATCGATTCCCCGGGCCGCATCTCGACGGCGGGCTCCAGCTGCGGGGGCTGCCCCAGGTCGGTGAACCCTGCCACGGGCCGTTCCCCGACCGGGGTGTTCTGGTCGATGGCCCATTCGGGGATGGGCGGGCCCGCCTCCGGGACGGGAGCGGGCGCAGTCCCGGCCCTGGTCCTGGGACTGTTGAGGATGTCGGCGGCGGTGGCCAGCAGTTCGTGGCCCTCCGCGGTGGTGATGACCTTGTACTCGTAGCCCTTGCGGGTGTGTCCGAGGTAGTAGGCGCCGACGAACATCTCCTCGGCCGCCTCGCGGCGGGTCGCCGTCGCATCGTCGAGCCGCTTCGCCTGGTCCTTGAGCAGTTTCTCGGTGCCCTGGGAATTGCGGGTGCGCGCGGCCTCGGCCAGCTCCGCCTCCAGCGCCCGGCCGGCCTCCCCGTCGTCCATCCGGTCGCGGGAGGGGGCGAGATTATCGAATTTCCGGGCCAGCGTGGCCAGCGCTTTCGGGTCCGCGGCGGCGTCGTCGAGCACCTGGCCCAGCAGCGGGAACCTCGGCGGGACGAGGGAGCCGTTGAACCCGGTGTGCGGGACCAGGTTCTCGGCGCTCTGCACGCGGTGCTGGGCCTGGAAGTGCGTGAGGTTCAGCTCGCCGGCCAGGAAATCGGTGTCGTCGCGGAACAGCGGCGTGGTCCCGGGACGCGTCGGCACATCGACGGGCAGCTCCGGTGCGGCGGCGAAGGCGACCGGATCGCGCAGGAGCTCGTTGAGTTCGGCCAGCGGCGCCTCGGTGATGGTGTGCACCTGCGCGTCGACGGCGCGGGAGGCGGCCAGCAGCTGGCCGTAGCCGGCCTGCCGGTGGATGGCCTCGGTGAGCGCCACGAAGGCCGCGGCAAGCACCGGGGACGAGCCGACGGAGGCGGCTGCCCGTTTGAGCACCGCCCGAAGAACCGGCGCGAGGATCGCCAGCTCGCGCAACCCATCGCCCCGGGTGCAGGGCTCCGAGGCCCGCTCGTCCGGGGTAGCGGTGGTGCAGGAAAGTGCCATCGACATGGCGTCCAGCACCGTCGCCGCAAGCGCTGGCGTGTTGGTCATGGATCCAGCATGGGCCGGGAACGCCGCCCGCGGGGCGGCCGCGGGGAAATTGTGGATAACCCGCTCCGGCGGCTCCCGGATCACCGCGATCGCCGGGATTGAGCGCCGGGCGCCAAGGCGCGCTAGACTTGTGGCAACATGACGTCGACCCGGCAATCACCGGCGAGTCCTTGGAAGAACGGTGAACACCCGGCGTGCCGGGGGAGAACCCGGTAGAACCAAGCGGGTAAGCCCGTCACAGCAGTCAACGAGCGGCCAGGGACGGTCCGGGTAATTCCGGGGCGAACCGGGCAAGCGGGGTGGTACCGCGAGGTGGAGCGACCAATTGCTTCGACTCGTCCCTGTGTTGGAGAACGCCTAAGCGCCCACGCGCCTTCGATCACCAGGACTGCCGCAGATGACCAGCTACCCCAAGGCCTCGACCGACCCGCATGGCACAACGCCATCCTCTCCCCGCTTCCCGGAGATCGAGGAACGGGTCCTTTCCTACTGGAAGGACGATTCGACCTTCCAGGCCTCCATTGACGCCCGCGATGCAGGTGTTGACGGGGCCAACGAGTTCGTCTTCTACGACGGCCCCCCCTTCGCCAACGGCCTGCCGCACTACGGCCACCTGCTCACCGGGTACGTCAAGGACCTGGTCGCCCGCTACCAGACCCAGCGCGGCTCCCGCGTGGAGCGCCGCTTCGGCTGGGACACCCACGGACTGCCGGCCGAGCTCGAGGCCATGAAGCAGCTGGGCATGAGCGACAAGGCGCAGATCGAGGCCATGGGCATCGACAAGTTCAACGACGCCTGCCGCTCCTCGGTGATGAAGTACGCCGACGAGTGGCAGGACTACGTCACCCGCCAGGCGCGCTGGGTCGACTTCGAGAACGACTACAAGACGCTGAACGTCGAGTACATGGAATCGGTCATCTGGGCCTTCAAGCAGCTGCACGACAAGGGGCTGACCTACAAGGGCTTCCGCGTGCTTCCGTATTGCTGGAAGGACGAGACCCCGCTGTCCAACCACGAGCTGCGCATGGACGACGACGTCTACAAGGACCGCCAGGACCAGACCGTCACCGTCTCCTTCCCGCTGCTGGCCGGGGAGTCCGCGGTCTCCAAGGAGCTCGCCGGCGTGCAGGCCCTGGCCTGGACCACCACCCCCTGGACGCTGCCGACCAACATGGCCCTGGCCGTGGGACCCGACGTCGTCTACGTCGTGCTGCCCGCCGGCGAGAACGGCGTGAAGGCCTCCGGGGCCACCGGAAGCTTCATGCTGGCCGAGGACCTGCTCGGCTCCTACGCCAAGGACCTGGGCTACGCCGATGCCGCCGCGGCCGCCGCCGCCATCACCGCGCGCCACACCGGTGCGGACCTTGCCGGGATCAGGTACGCACCGCTCTGGGACACCTTCGCCGACGCGGACACCTGGAACACCGGCAACGCGTGGCAGCTGCTGGTCGCCGACTACGTCACCACCACCGACGGCACCGGCATCGTCCACCAGGCCCCGGCCTACGGCGAGGAGGACCAGAAGATCTGCGAGGCCGCCGGCATCCCGGTGATCCTCTCCATCGACGAGGGCGCGAAGTTCCTGCCGGTGTTCAAAGGTGGCGAGCTGGCGGAAATCGTCGGCGTGCAGGCCTTCGAGGCCAACAAGGCCATCACCAACGTGCTCAAGGGCGATGCGCGGCTCATCAAGCAGGCCTCCTACGTGCACTCCTACCCGCACTGCTGGCGCTGCCGCACCCCGCTGATCTACCGCGCCATCTCTTCCTGGTACGTCGAGGTGACCAAGGTCAAGGACCGGATGCTGGAGCTGAACCAGCAGATCAACTGGATCCCGGAGAACGTGAAGGACGGCCAGTTCGGCAAGTGGCTGGCCAACGCCCGGGACTGGTCGATCTCCCGCAACCGCTACTGGGGATCCCCGATCCCGGTCTGGGAATGCGACGGCGCGAACTGCACCCACCGCGAGGTCCACGGCTCGCTGGATGAGATCAAGGCGGCCTTCGGGCGCCTGCCGCTGAACAACGAGGGACAGCCGGATCTGCACCGCCCGTTCATCGACGATTTGGTCCGCGCGCATGAGGGCTGCGCCGATGCCGGCACGCTGCGCCGCGTCGAGGACGTGCTGGACGTGTGGTTCGACTCCGGGTCGATGCCCTACGCCCAGGCGCACTACCCGTTCGAGAACAAGGACTGGTTCGACACCCACCACCCGGCTGACTTCATCGTCGAGTACATCGGGCAGACCCGCGGCTGGTTCTACACCATGCACGTGCTCTCCACCGCGCTCTTTGACCGCCCCGCATACAAGAACGTGATCAGCCACGGCATCGTGCTGGGCAGCGACGGACAGAAGATGTCCAAGTCGCTGCGCAACTACCCGGACGTCAACGAGGTCCTTGACCGCGACGGCTCCGACGCCATGCGCTGGTTCCTGATGGCCTCCCCGATCCTGCGCGGCGGCAACCTGGTCGTCACCGAGCAGGGCATCCGCGAGGGCGTGCGCCAGGTATTGCTGCCGATGTGGAACGTCTGGCACTTCTTCTCCCTCTACACCAACGCGGCCAACGGCGGCGCCGGCTACGAAGCGAAGATCGCGCACAGCTCCACCGACCCGCTCGATGCGTACATGTTGGCTGCCACCGGGGACCTGGTCCGCGAGGTCACCGCGTCGCTGGATGCCTACGACATCTCCGAGGCAGCCGAAACGATCCGCCGCTACATGGACACGCTGACCAACTGGTACGTGCGCCGGAGCCGCCAGCGCTTCTTCGACGAGGACACCCGCGCCTTCGACACCCTGTACACCGCGCTGGAGACCCTGACCCGCGTCGCGGCCCCGCTGCTGCCGCTGGCCACCGAGGAAATCTGGCGCGGGCTGACCGGCGGGCGCTCGGTGCACCTGGCCGAGTGGCCCGACGCGGAGCTCTTCCTCCGCGACGACGAGCTGGTCGCCGCGATGGAGACCACCCGCAAGATCGCCTCGGTCGGCTCCTCGCTGCGCAAGGCGGCGAACCTGCGCGTGCGCCTGCCGCTGGCCGGCATGACCGTGGCCGTGCCGGGCGCCGCGGCGCTGGAGGGGACGTTCGCCGGGATCATCCGCGACGAGCTGAACCTGCGCTCGCTCACGCTCCTGGACGCCGGCCAGGCCGACGCCGGGCAATACGGCATCAGCCAGCGCCTGGTCGTCAACGCCCGCGCCGCGGGCCCGCGCCTGGGCAAGAACGTGCAGGTGGCCATCAAGGGCGCCAAGTCCGGGGACTGGTCGGTGGACGAGGCCGGAGTGGTCACCGCCGGGGGACTGGGGCTCCAGGAACACGAGTACACGCTCGAGACCGTCGTGGAGGCCACCGAGGGCGCCGACTCGATCGCCGCAGCGGTGCTGCCCGGCGGCGGCTTCCTGGTGCTTGACACGCAAGTCACCGAGGAGCTGGCGGCCGAGGGCACGGCACGGGACATGATCCGCGCCATCCAGTCGGCCCGCAAGGACGCCGACCTTCTGGTCTCGGACCGCATCCGCACCGAGATCACCGCCGACGCCGCCACCGTGGCGGCGCTGCACGCCAACGCCGAGCTCATCAAGGGCGAGACGCTCAGCCTCGGGCTGGTCCTGGTGGCCGGGCCCGACGGCCAGGCCCCCGTGGTCAGCGTTGAAACCGTTGCAGCGGCCGAGGCCGCCGACAAGGAAATGGGACCCACCACATGAGCAACACCTTTGACAGGTTCTCGGTAGAGAGCGTCTACGCGGAGCTTCTGGCCCGCGCGCCGGAGAACAAGATCGAGCCGCGCATGGAACCCATGCGCCGGGCCATGGAGATCCTGGGGGAGCCGAACAAGGCCTACCCGATCATCCACGTCACCGGCACCAACGGGAAGACCTCCACGGCGCGGATGATCGAATCCCTGCTGCGCGCCCACGACCTGCGCACCGGGCGCTATTCCTCCCCGCACCTGGTCTCGGTCACCGAGCGCATCGCGATCGACGGGGAGTCGGTGGACGATGAGACGTTCGTGCGGATCTGGGACGAGATCCGCCCCTACCTGCAGATCGTCGACGACGAGCTCGCCGCCAAGGGCGAGAACCGGCTGACCTACTTCGAGGCAGTGACCATCCTGGGCTTCGCGGTCTTCGCCGACACCCCGGTGGACGTGGCGATCATCGAGGTCGGGCTGGGCGGGATCACCGACGCCACCAACGTGGGCGACGGCCAGGTCTCGGTGTTCACCCCGATCTCCCTAGACCACACCGACCTGCTGGGCGACACCGTCGAGCTGATCGCCGACGAGAAGGCAGGCATCATCAAGCCCGGCGGCTTCATGGTCTCCAGCGCGCAGCCCGCCGACGCGGCCCAGGTGCTGCTGGAACGCGCCCGCGGGCTCGAGGTCCCCTACAGGTTCGAGGGCGTGGAGTTCGGCGTCGAAAACCGCACCGTGGCCGTCGGCGGCCAGCAGATCGACCTGCAGGGCCTGGCCGGGCGCTACCCCGGCATCCTGCTGCCGCTGCACGGCGAGCACCAGGCGCAGAACGCCGCCGTGGCCCTGGCCGCGGTCGAGGCGTTCATCGGCGGCGGGGAAACCCCGCTGAACCACGACCTGGTGATGGAGGGCTTCGGCGCCGCCACCAGCCCCGGGCGCCTGGAGGTCATCCGCAAGGCCCCGACGGTGCTGCTTGACGCTGGGCACAACCCCGACGGCATCCGCGCCTCGGCGGCCGCGGTGAAGGAATCCTTCGGCTTCACCAAGCTGGTGCTGGTCATCGGGATCCTCGCGGAGAAGGACGCCCCGGCCATGCTCGCGCAGCTGCGCGAATCCTACCTGGACCTCACCGAGGACATCTGCATCACCCAGTCCAACTCCCCGCGGGCCATCCCCGCCGGGGAACTGGCGGGAATGGCGCTGGAGGCCGGGTTCAACGAGGAGGACATCTTCGTCACCGAGCGCCTGGACGACGCCCTGGAATGGGCCGTGGGACGCTCCGAGGCCGGGGAGGACTTCGGCGGCGGCGTGCTCGTCACCGGGTCCATCACGCTGGTCGGCGAGGCCCGCATGCTGCTGGGAGGTGCCTAGCCACATGGCGAAAATGACCAAGGCGCAGCGCGAATGGCGTCCGGGAGTGCCGAAGAAGGCCCGCTCGACCCGTGTGATGTTCGCCTCCACGGTGCTGGTGCTCGAGGCGTTCCTGGCGATCTTCGTGGCGCTTGCCCTCTTCGGGCTCAAGCGCGAGGAGCTGTCCCCGGTCCTGGTGATCGGCGCCGGCGCGGTGGTCGCGCTCATCTGCGTCTTCACCTGCGCGCTGCTGAAGAAACCGCTGGGATACGCCATCGGCTGGGCGCTGCAGCTGCTGTTCATCCTCACCGGGTTCCTGCTGACCTCGATGTTCTTCATCGGGGCCGCGTTCGCCGCCACCTGGTGGTACGCCGTCACCAAGGGCCGGTCGATGGACCTGGAGACGGCCCGCCGGGCCCGCGAGCAGGCCGCCTGGGAGGCGGCGCACCCGCCGGAAGATCCCGGCGCACCGACTGCGCAACCGTAGAATCAAGACCAACGACACATGTGCACCACCACCACAGAAGGAGCCGCACCCATGGCCATTGAACGCACCCTGATCCTCATCAAGCCCGACGGCGTCAAGCGCCAGCTGACCGGCCAGATCCTTTCCCGCATCGAGGCCAAGGGCTACGTGATCGCCGAGCTCAAGCAGGTCTCCGCGACCCGCGAACTGCTCGAGGCGCACTATGAGGAGCACGTGGGCAAGCCGTTCTACGAGCCGCTGGTCGAGTTCATGCTCTCCGGCCCGCTCGTGGCGCTCATCGCCGAGGGCCAGAACGTCATCCCCGGCTTCCGCTCGCTGGCCGGCACCACCGACCCGACCACCGCGGCCCCGGGCACCATCCGCGGGGACCTGGGCCGCGACTGGGGCCTGAAGGTCCAACAGAACCTGGTCCACGGCTCGGACTCGGTGGAATCCGCCGCCCGCGAAATCGGCATCTGGTTCTCCTGATCCAAGAGGGGGGTACCCACCCCCGCAGAGAGGGCCCGGCACTTCCACGCGAGTGGAAAATGCCGGGCCCTCTTTCGCCTCCGCGCAAGCCGCGTTCAGCCCGCGGTTGGCCGCCGGACCCGGATCCTGCCCGCCAGCACATCCGCGCCGAGCGCCAGCGCGGAGCCAATCGCGTAGGCCAGCAGGTCAAGGGGCGCGAAGCCCGTGCCCAACACCAGCCGGACCGGCGGGAAGGCGCGGGCCAGGTCCGCGGGAATGCCGGTGAGCTGCAGCAGCTCGATGAGCACGCAGAGCACCAGGGCGGCGGCGGCAATCGAGAGCGCCGCGGCCCGGGGGCGCAGCACCGTGAGCAGCAGGTAGATGAGCACCGCGTAGAACACGCCACCGGAAAGGTCGGCCGGCAACCCGGCACCCAGGAAACGCGAGGCAAGGCCCGCCGCGACGACCGGCGGCACCAGGGCGGCGGCCGCCAGCCGCCGCGCTCCGTGCCGCCGCCCGGCGGCCGGGGCCTCAGGCGCCAACGAAGGCGCCGGGGAAGCGCAGGACGACGGTGGCGGCGGTGATGACCAGCAGCACGACCACCGCAACCCAGGTCCATTCGCCGGCCGCGCGGCGCAGTGCCGCCGGCGCGGGGAGCACGCCGTGGGCGATGTTGCGGGCCGTGGTGTACATGAACATCGGGATCATCATCGCCCAAACCACCATGCAGTAGGGGCACAGGGCGTTGATCTCGTAGAGCGCCTGGGACCAGAGCCACACGATGAACACCATCGCCAGGGTGACTCCGACCTGCACGCCGACCCAGTACCAGCGGGCGAAGCGGGCCCCGGCCAGCAGCGCCATGCCGATGGTGACCACGATGCCGAAGCCCACGATGCCCAGGAACGGGTTGGGGAAGCCCAGCAGGGCAGCCTGGGTGGATTTCATGACGGTGCCGCAGGAGACCCAGGGGTTGAAGTCGCAGCTGGTCACGTAGTCGGGGTCCTTGTACAGGGCGATGCGCTCGAGCACCAGGATCCCCGAGGCGATCCAGGCCACCGCGCCGGCGAGCACCAGGAACAGGCCAAAGGGCCGGTCCCGGGCCATGCGCGGCACCGCGTCCCCGTCGCGTGGTGGCGCGGCTGCTGCTTCGGACATGCTCATCGGTGCTCCCTCGTGGCGGTTCGGTTTTCCCCCGGCGTGCGGCCACCCGGGATTTCCGGCGTGGATGCCACGCCGGGCCGGGAAGTTGCGGGTGGCCACAGCTGAAGTCTAGTGGCCCCCGGCGGCGCGGATCCTGCCCCGCGCCGGGGGTTGGCACAAGGGAAGGGGCAATGCGCGGCGCGCGCGGTGCCCGTCGGCGTGTCGATGTGAGACAATTGCAGTGGTTGTTCGTGGATCCACAGTCTGCTTTCAACCCAACGACAGGCTTTCAAGCCCGATTGCGATGCATCTGCTGCGTAGAGACCGCCTATACGAAGGTCTGAGCGAATACCGCGATATGGTCGCCGCAACGTAAAGCGGCTTGCTTGGAAAAGCGCCGTTGGCCTTGCACGGATGCCGCGCCCCGCAATGGTGGGCGCACCCGTTCAAGACATCTACAAGGACTTCCGCTGGGACACGCGGCCACAAGGCCCGGTCCGGCGAACCAACCAGGGGAGACGCGCTATCTGTGGGAGCAGCCGACCCGCCGAGGAGCACTCTTTTAACATGGCACTGAATCGCGACGAATCAAAGGCAGCAATGGGCCAGGGGCCAAAGGGCCGCAGCCGTACCTCCCGCCCGCCGCGCGGCAACTTCAACGAACCGTCACCGCCGCCGCCGCGCCGGGCCATGACCCTGGCCGAGCTCAACGACGCAGCAGCCGCACCGACGCGCAAGGTGCGCGCCAACGTTTCCCCGCGCGCCGCCACCGCGCGCCGCGCCCCTGCCACCCGGAACGCCCCCGCCCGGGAAGCGACGGTTGAATCGGTCGTCGCCGAGGCGACCGGCAAGGCCCCGGCCGCCAAGGTCCAGGCACCTGCCGCCGAGGCAGTGACAGCCCCCGCGAAGGCACCTGCCCGCCGCGGCCCGCGCCGCGCCACCTCCGGGGTCACCTCCCCGGGAGCGGCAGCCGTGGAGGCGCCGGCAGTCATCGAGGCCCCGGCCGCGCTGGCCGCCGCCGAGGCCCAGACCGAAATCGTTGCCGAGAAGTCAGCGGCCCCGGCCGCCGAGGCCGCAGAGCCGAAGACCGCCGCCAAGCGCCCGGCCCGCGGCCGCGGCCGCAAGGCCACTGCCCCGGCTTCGAACACCGAGGCGCCCGCCGCCGAGGAGGCCCCCGAGGTTCCGGCCGCCGAGGCAGCCGTCGAGGCCACCGAGGAGCAGGCCGAAGGCACCGAGCCGGCCAAGGCCACCCGCCGCCGTCCGGCCCGAGGCGGCCGCGGCACCCGCGCCGCCCAGGAAGCCGCCGCCGAAACCCCGGCCGCCGAGTCCGCCGAACCCGAGGCCGCTGCCGCCGAGGCCGCTGCCGCCGAGGCAGCAATCGAACCGGAGCCGGCAACCATCTCCGACCCGTTCGCCATCCCCGAATCCGCGCTGTCGCTGATCTTCCAGGCACCGAGCCTGCCCGCCGCCGGCGCCCCCGCCGACGGGGACGAGCACCAGGAAGCGGCCGGCAGCGGCCGCCGTGGCCGCTCCGACGCGGCCGGCGAGGACGCCGATGACGAAAACGCGGACGGCTCCGGAGCCGTCTCGCGCCGCCGTCGCCGTCGCCGCCGCGGCGAGGCCGACCTCGAGTTGGCCGGCGGATCCGAAAACGACCCGCCCAACACCATCACCAGGGTCCGCGCCCCGCGCACCACCCTGGAACCGGTGGTCTCCAACAAGGTCACCGCCGTGCGCGGATCCACCCGCCTCGAAGCCAAGCGCCAGCGCCGCCGCGACTCCCGCGAGTCCGGCCGCCGCCGCCAGGTCATCACCGAGGCGGAGTTCCTGGCCCGCCGCGAATCCGTCGACCGCCAGATGATCGTGCGCCAGCGCGAGGACCGCATCCAGATCGGCGTCCTCGAGGACGGCATCCTGGCCGAGCACTTCGTCTCCAAGACCCAGCAGGACTCCCTGATCGGCAACGTGTATGTCGGCAAGGTGCAGAACGTGCTCCCGTCGATGGAGGCCGCCTTCGTTGACATCGGACGCGGACGCAATGCCGTACTCTACGCCGGCGAGGTCAACTGGGACGTCGCGGGCCTGGACGGCCAGCCGCGCCGCATCGAGCACGCCCTGAAGTCCGGGGACACCGTCCTGGTGCAGGTCACCAAGGATCCGGTGGGCCACAAGGGCGCCCGCCTGACCTCCCAGATCTCGCTTCCGGGCCGCTACCTGGTGTACGTGCCGGGCGGCTCGATGACCGGGATCTCGCGCAAGCTTCCCGACGTGGAGCGCAACCGCCTGAAGAAGATCCTCAAGGACCACCTGCCGGAGAACGCGGGCGTCATCGTGCGCACCGCCGCCGAGGGGGCTTCCGAGGAAGAGTTGATGAACGACATCAACCGCCTGCGCGCCCAGTGGGAAGGGATCGAGGCCGCCTCGACCTCCACCAAGACGCTGGCGCCCGAGCTGCTCTACGGGGAGCCGGATTTGACCATCAAGGTCGTCCGCGATGTCTTCAACGAGGACTTCACCAAGCTCATCGTCTCCGGCGACGAGGCCTGGGACACCATCGAGGCCTACGTGACCTACGTGGCCCCGGACCTGGTCTCGCGCCTGGAGAAGTGGGAGTCCGACGAGGACATCTTCGGCCACTACCGCCTCGACGAGCAGATCCACAAGGCCCTGGACCGCAAGGTCTTCCTGCCCTCCGGCGGCTCCCTGGTGATCGACCGCACCGAGGCCATGACAGTGGTCGACGTGAACACCGGCAAGTACACCGGATCCGGCGGAAACCTCGAGGAAACCGTCACCAAGAACAACCTGGAGGCGGCCGAGGAGGTCGTGCGCCAGCTGCGCCTGCGCGACATCGGCGGCATCATCGTCATCGACTTCATCGACATGGTCCTGGAGTCCAACCGCGACCTGGTGCTCCGCCGCCTGGTCGAGTGCCTGGGCCGCGACCGCACCAAGCACCAGGTTGCAGAGGTCACCTCCCTTGGCCTGGTCCAGATGACGCGCAAGCGCATGGGCACCGGTCTGCTGGAGGTCTTCGGCGAGAACTGCGAGGCCTGCAACGGCCGCGGCGTGATCACCCACGACGTGCCGGTGGAACACCGCCGGTCCTTCAACTCGGCCGGCGAGGCCCACGGCCCGAGCAGCCGCGCCGCGGAGAAGCCCTCGCGGGCCGAGCGCCGCCGCCGCAACCGTTCCACCGACGGCGAGGCCGGCACCGAAGGCGGTGCCGAGGAAACCACCGAGGCCCCCGCAGCGGTGTCCGCGCCGAACGAGGCCAAGGCCACCGCCACGCGCAACGCCTTTGCCACGATCGCCGCGGCGGCACATGCAGCCCACGAACACGACGATGCGGAAGCCGCCGACGGCGGCGCGACGCTGACCGTGGCAGGGGAGTCGGTGGTGGTTCCCGCCGCGCGCCGCAACCGCCGTGCCGCCTCCTCCGAGGCCAGCGCGCCGTCGCTGACCCTGGAGAACCTGGAAGCCGCGCTGCCGGACAACTCCCCGGTGGCCGACGCGCCAGCCGAGGCCGAGGAAGGCGAGTCCGCGCAATCGCGTCCGGCCCGCTCCCGCACCCGCCGCAAGGCCCGTGCCAAGGCTCCCGAGGCAAGTGCCGCCCCCGCCGCCGAACAGCCGGCTGCGGCATCGGCACCCGTGATCTCGGGTGTGGCCGGGCAGGCCTCCGACGATGCGCCTTCCGAGGCGCCGGCGGCAACCTCAACCAAAAAGACTTCGGGCATCGAGCCGGTGGCGCGCGCCAAGCGCAGCCGCCGTGCCACGAGCCCGCAGGGTGGATCCGACACCGCAGTTTCTGTGGCATCGGACACGCTTGCGGCATCGGGTACCTCCCATGTCGCTTCGCTCGCTGACCCAACCAAGGCCCCGCAGCCGCCAATCGCCGCCAATGCGCCGATTATGCTGGGTGTCGGGGTGCCGGTCAAAGAGTTGAAAGAGTAGGGGTCTTGACGACTCGCGGGGCAGTCTGTATTTGCCCCCGCAGCGCTTTTTAGCGTAGTCTAGATCCTCGGTGCGAACGCCAGCTATCGGATTCTTCCGCTCGGCGTGCCAGCACAGCGCAATCCCCGGTTTGTTTTGGGGTAGTGATGCGCAGCAAGACAGATTGAACGTCGAGTAGAAGTGAGTACCCACGTGGTGTACGCAATTGTCCGCGCTGGCGGCCGCCAGGAAAAGGTTTCTGTTGGAGACCTCGTTACCCTTGACCGCCTGAAGGCCGCCCCAGGCGCCTCCATTGAATTGCCAGCCCTGTTGCTGGTTGATGGCGAGAAGGTAACTTCGGCAGCCGATGAGCTTGCCAAGGTTAAGGTGACCGCTGAGGTCATTGAGAACCTTCGCGGCCAGAAGATTGTCATCCAGAAGTTCAAGAACAAGACCGGTTACAAGAAGCGCCAGGGTTTCCGCGCTATGTTGACCAAGGTCAAGGTCACCTCGATCGCTTAATTGCGGTTGATTCCAAGAATTCTCATTACCTGAAGGTAGGCATTTTCAATGGCACATAAGAAGGGCGCGAGTTCCACTCGCAACGGTCGCGATTCCAACGCCCAGTACCTTGGCGTCAAGCGCTTCGGTGGTCAGGTCGTTTCGGCCGGCGAAATCATCGTTCGCCAGCGTGGCACCCACTTCCACCCGGGCGCCGGCGTGGGACGTGGCAAGGACGATACCCTGTTCGCACTGGAAGCCGGGGCTGTCGAATTCGGCACTCGCCGCGGCCGTAAAGTCGTGAACATCGTTACCGCTGGCTAACTAGCGCGTAACCGCATTCATTACACTGTAGAGGGTGGGCCGCACGGCTCACCCTCTATGTGTTTTTCCAAAACCCCCAGTGTTTTGCCGCACCCCGCCCCCGGGCGGGCAGCGGAAAACACCATCCTTTTTTGCTAGGAGCTTTCAACCGTGGCAGCCTTCATCGACCGAGTGGTCCTCCATGTCTCCGGTGGTACCGGTGGGCACGGCTGTGTCTCCATCAAACGCGAAAAATTCAAGCCCCTCGGCGGACCCGACGGCGGCAGTGGCGGCGACGGCGGAAACGTGGTCCTGCGTGTAGACGCGCAGACCACCACCCTGCTTTCCTACCACCACTCGCCGCACCGCCACGCCGGAAACGGCGAGGGCGGCAAGGGCGACCTGCGCCCGGGCAAGAACGGCGAGTCCCTCGTCCTGCCCGTGCCCGAGGGCACCGTGGTCAAGAACCGCGACGGCGACATCCTGGCCGACCTGATCGGTGACGGATCCGAATACGTCGTTGCCTCCGGCGGCCTGGGCGGCCTGGGCAACGCAGGGCTCTCCAGCCAGCGCCGCAAGGCCCCCGGGTTCGCGTTGCTGGGCACCCCCGGCACCGCCGCCGAGGTCATCCTCGAGCTGAAGTCCGTCGCCGACGTCGCCCTGGTGGGTTACCCCTCGGCCGGAAAGTCCTCGCTGATCGCCGCGCTCTCCGCGGCCCGGCCCAAGATCGCCGACTACCCCTTCACCACCCTGGTCCCGAACCTCGGCGTGGTCCAGGCGGGCGACGTGCGCTACACCGTCGCCGACGTGCCTGGCCTGATCCCCGGAGCCTCGCAGGGCCGCGGCCTGGGCCTGGAGTTCCTGCGCCACGTCGAACGCTGCGCCGCCCTGGTGCACGTACTTGACTGCGGCGCCCTGGAAACGGACCGCGACCCGGTTGCCGACCTGGAAACCATCCAGGCCGAGCTTGACGCCTACGAGGTCGACTCCTCGTTTGCCGGCGCCGACGGCCAGATCATTCCGCTGAACGAACGCCCCCGCCTGATCGCCCTGAACAAGGTCGACATGCCGGACGGCCGTGACATGGCAGAATTCGTGCGCCCGGAACTGGAGAAGCGCGGCTACCGCGTCTTCGAGGTCTCGGCCATGAGCCGCGAGGGGCTGCGCGAGCTCTCCTTCGCCATGTCCGAGCTGGTCACCGAGGCGCGCGCCAAGATCGAGGCAGCCCCGCTGCCCGTTCCCGTCGAGGTGCTGCGCCCGCGCGGCAGCAAGGCCAGCAAGGCCGGATTCATCATCCGCAAGGAGGAGCGCAACCTCGAGCCGCTCTTCCGCGTCATCGGCGAAAAGCCCGAGCGCTGGATCATGCAGACCGACTTCCGCAACGACGAGGCAGTGGGCTACCTCGCCGACCGCCTGGCCAAGCTCGGCGTCGAAAACCAGCTGTACAAGCTGGGTGCCAAGCCCGGCGACGCGGTGGTCATCGGCTCCGAGGTCGACGCCGTGGTCTTCGACTGGGAGCCGACGATGGCCGCCGGTGCCGAGCTCCTGGGCTCGCGCCGCGGACAGGACGAGCGCCTGGCCGAATTCGGCGCACGCCCCTCCCGCGAGGAGAAGCGTGCGCAGCACGAGGCGCGCAAGGGCGCCAAGGCCGCGGCCCGCGAGGACCTGGAAGCCGAGCGCAAGGCCGGAATCTGGACGGAGTCCGTCAACTACAAGCACCAGCTTCCCAAGTCCGGGGAGTAACACAGCACCGTGCGCGCCACCCACCAGCCCTCGGGCATCACGCAACGCCAGGACCTGCCCCGTGCCTCACGCATCGTGGTCAAGGTCGGTTCCTCGTCCCTGACCACGCTGGCCGGGGGCATCTCCGAGGAGGCGCTCAGTTCCCTGGTTGACCGCCTTGCCGCGGTCAACACCGCCGGGACCGAGCTGATCCTGGTCTCCTCCGGCGCCATCGCCGCCGGGCTGGCACCCCTGGACCTGGGGCGCCGCCCGCGGGACCTGGCCACGCAGCAGGCAGCCGCCTCGGTGGGCCAGGGGCTGCTGATGGCCAAGTACACCCAGGCGTTCTCCGCCCACGGGGTCACCGTCGGCCAGGTGCTTTTGACGGCCGACGACCTGATCCGCCGCCAGCAGTACGCCAACGCGTTCCGCGCGCTGAACCGGCTGCTGGCCCTGGGCGTGGTGCCGATCGTGAACGAAAACGACACGGTGGCCACCCACGAGATCCGCTTCGGCGACAACGACCGGCTGGCGGCCCTCGTGGCGCACCTGGTCAAGGCCGATGCGCTGCTGCTGCTCTCCGACGTCGACGCGGTCTACGACGCACCGCCGAACGCCGGGGGAGTGCGCGTCTCCCGGGTCGACCGGGCCGAGGACCTGGCGAGCCTGCGCATCGGCTCCACCGGGGGAGCCGGGCTGGGCACCGGCGGCATGGCCACCAAGGTCGAGGCCGCCACCATGAGCGCCGAATCGGGCATCCCCACGCTGGTCACCTCCACCGCCAACGCGGCAGCCGCGCTGGCCGGGGCGGACGTGGGAACCTGGTTCTCCGCCCGCGGCGGACGGCGCTCCACCCGGATGCTGTGGCTGGCCCACCTCGCCACCACCCAGGGGCGGCTGCTGCTGGATCCCGGGGCCGTGCGCGCCGTGGCCTCGGGTGTCGCCTCGCTGCTGCCTGCCGGGATCACCGGGGTCAAGGGGTCCTTCGAGGCCGGGGACGCGGTGGAAATCACCGACGCCGCCGGGCGGGTCATCGCCCGGGGACTGGTGAACTTCTCCTCCGCGGAATTGCCGCAGATGCTGGGCCGCTCCACCCGGGAACTCGGCGAGGACCTGGGGAGCCAATTCGAACGCGCCGTGGTGCACGTCGACGACCTGGTCGTCGTCTAGGACCCGGGCACGCGATGCCCGGCCCGTCCCCGTGCTTAACATGGGGGCGGGCCGCTGTGCATCCACCGTAGAATGGGTGATCATGAGCCAGAACATTGACGCATCGCTGAATCTTACCGACGTAGCAGGTCCCGCCGACGGCATCGCGGCCGCCACGGTGGCCGTGGGCAAGCTCGCCGACCGGGCCCGGTCCGCCTCGCGCGTGCTGGCCCGCGCCGACCGCAACTGGAAGGACCGGGCGCTGCTGGCCATTGCCGCGTCGCTGGATGCCAACCGCGCCGCCGTCATCAAGGCCAACGCCAAGGACATTGCCGCGGGCCGCGCCAACGGCACCTCCGACGCGCTGCTGGACCGGCTCAAGCTCAACGACGCGCGCGTGGACGCGCTGATCGCCGCGCTCGAGGAACTGGCCGGGCTGCCGGACCCCGTGGGCACCGTGCTGCGCGGCCAGACCCTGCCCAACGGGCTGCGGCTGCGCCAGGTCCACGTCCCGATGGGCGTCATCGGCGCGATCTACGAGGCCCGCCCCAACGTCACCGTCGACATCGCCGGGCTGGCCCTGAAGAGCGGCAACGCGGTGCTGCTGCGCGGGGGAAGCGCCGCGGCGCACTCCAACGTGGCATTGCTGGCGCTGATCCGCGACGCCCTGGAATCCGTGGGTCTGCCGGCCGACGCCGTGGCCTCGGTCGACGCCTGGGGACGCGACGGCGCCGACGCGATGATGGGTGCGCGCGGGAAGATCGACGTGCTGATTCCCCGCGGCGGCCGCGAGCTGATCCAGCGCGTGGTCACCACCGCCAGCGTCCCGGTCATCGAGACCGGCGAGGGCAACGTGCACATCTACCTCGACGAATCGGCCGACGCCGCGATGGCGGTGCCGATCCTGCTCAACGCCAAGACCCAGCGCCCCTCGGTGTGCAACACCGTGGAGACGCTGCTGCTCAACGCGAACGCCAAGGCCTCCGGCGAGGTCCTCGCGGCCCTGCACAAGGCCGGGGTGCGCCTGCACGTCGACGCCCGCGCCAAGGCGCTTGCCGGCGCGACACCCACCGTCGACGCGGTCGAGGCGGACTGGGACACCGAGTACATGGACCTTGACCTGGCCGTTGCCGTGGTCGATGACCTGGGCGGCGCCATCAAGCACATCCGGGCGCACAGCACCGGGCACACCGAGGCAATCCTGACCAACAATCTCTCGCACGCCGAGCGCTTCATTGCCGAGGTCGATTCGGCCGCGGTGATCGTCAACGCCTCCACCCGCTTCACCGACGGCGGGCAGCTGGGCCTGGGGGCGGAGGTCGGCATTTCCACGCAGAAGATGCATGCGCGCGGTCCCATGGGCCTGCGCGAGCTCACCACCACCAAGTGGATTGTGCAGGGCGATGGGCATGTTCGTTCGTAGCCGCGTGCCAAGGTGGGTACGATAGAGGCTAACGAGTCATAAAAGATACAACACAGTGCCGCCCACGCATGTGCGCGTCCGGCACGCAACAACCTGGAGAAACATGTTTACCCAGTCCCTGAACGCGGCCCTCGCCGCTTCCGAAAACGCCGGTGGCGGCATGTCCACCGAAACGCAGGCACTGATTGTCGGCGGCGGCATCTTCCTGCTCTTCATGGTGATGCTGCTGATCACGATGTCCTACTCCAACGTCGGCAACCGCCA
Organism: Paeniglutamicibacter sp. GQ140; assembly: GCF_059759235.1. Taxonomy (NCBI): domain Bacteria; kingdom Bacillati; phylum Actinomycetota; class Actinomycetes; order Micrococcales; family Micrococcaceae; genus Paeniglutamicibacter; species Paeniglutamicibacter sp. GQ140. The sequence continues at coordinate 4,770 of NZ_JCAXDW010000004.1, read as the reverse complement.
CCAGGTCAAGCCGGAGCCCGAGGACACGCACCGCACGCACACCAACAAGCACGGCCATCACTAGCCGTCTGACGGCCGAACGAACGGACCGCCCATTTCGCCTGGGCGTCATGGGCGGCACGTTCGATCCGATCCACCACGGCCACCTGGTGGCCGCCAGCGAAGTTGCAGCGGTCTTCGACCTGGACGAAGTCGTGTTCGTGCCCACCGGGGAACCCTGGCAGAAGCTGGACCGCGACGTGGCCCCGGCCGAACATCGCTACCTGATGACGGTGATCGCCACGGCGGCGAATCCCCGATTCACCGTGAGCCGGGTGGACATCGACCGTCCCGGCCCCACGTACACGATCGATACGCTGCGGGACCTGCGCGCGCAGCGTCCGGACGCCGAGTTGTTCTTCATCACCGGCGCGGACGCCATGGCCCAGATCCTGGGCTGGAAGGACGCCGAGGAGCTCTGGCAGCTGGCGCACTTCGTGGGGGTCACCAGGCCCGGCCACGAGCTGCCGGTGCTTGACCGCAACGACGTCTCGTTGATGGAGGTCCCGGCCATGGCGATTTCCTCGACTGATTGCCGGGAACGGGTGCGGACCGGACATCCGGTGTGGTACCTGGTGCCGGACGGCGTGGTGCAATACATCGCCAAGTACAAGCTGTACAACGACAAGAACAACGCAGTAAGCAACGGCCAGGTATAGAGACGGCCGGGAATGGACAAGATGAGCGACGAGACCGGGCCCGCGCTCAGCAGGCGAGCCCTGCGGGAGCAGCGACGTGCCGAGGCCGAAGCCCAGCTTGCCCAAGAGCAGGCGCAGGGCCAGGCGCCCGCGACCCCCGCCGGCAAGCCGGCCAACGCCAAGCCTTCCGTGCCCGCTCCCGCCGCTCCGGCTGCAAAGACCCCGCCGGCGCCCAAGGCTCCCGCACCCGCGGCAAAGACGCCTGCTCCCGGGACCAAGACCCCAGCACCCGCGGCGAAGAGCCCGGCTCCGGCCGCCAAGCCGGCAGCCCCGGCCGCACCTGCGCCCGCCGCCAAGTCAGCGCCGCAAGCCGATGAGCCCGTGCGCAGCCGCCGCGCCGCCGCCGGCGTGGTGGACGCCGTGTCCCAGCGCACCGAACGCACCTCGCTACAGCGTGCCCGCGACCGCGAGGCACTGCGTACCCGCCGCCGGCTGGAACAGGAAGTCTCCGAGCTTTCCCCCAAGGATCCGTCTCCGGCCGACGACCCCGCACCGCTGACGCGCAAGCAGATGCGCCTGCAGGCGCTCAGCACCGCCAAGGAGGCAGGCTCCGGCGCCGAACCGGGCCCGGCCAACGCCCCTGCACAGCCCCAAGCCAGTGCAACGGCCAAGCCTGCTGCATCCAAGCCAGAGGACGCCAAGCCCGCTGCCGCAGCGAAGGCTCCCGCCAAGCCGCGTGTTGATCCCGCGGCGCAGGCACCCGGTGCCGTGGCACCCCAGATGAGCGTCGAAGAGGCCTTGGCGCTGCGCCGGCGCTCCGGCGGGGCGGCCCCGAGCGAGCCGCTGCTGATCCAGCCCGAGGAAGACCTGGCCGACGTGGACCTGGAGGTCCTGGCCCAGCAACGCGAACTTGCCGCCCGTGCGGCCATCATTTCCCGCCGCGCCGCCGAACGCCAGCGCATGCAGGAAGAAAACAGCCAGCGTGCCGGCGCCCGCCGCTCCGACCCCTTTACCGGGGCGATGAACCACCTGCGCGAAGAGGACATCGAGAAGAAGCTGGTCAACACCGGCATCACCGGTCCGCTGACGCGCGGCTACAACATTGCCATGACCGACCAGGGCACCATCGTCGAGAATCGGCAAACCCCCGCGGCTCCGGCCACCAAGACTCCGGCATCGGCGCCCCGCGCGCCGAAGCCGACGACCCCGGCAGCGAAAGCCCCGGCGGTCACACCTGCGCACAAGCCAAAGGCTGCTACTCCGGCCCAGGCACCGGCTCGCGACTCCACGTCGCCCGCCGCTTCACAAGCTGCCGCAGCAGCACCGGCACGGACGGCGGCGGCCAGGCCCGCTGCCTCCGCACCCGCCGGCCCCAAGGCCCCCGTGGCCCCGGGCGCCGGCAAGGCAGGGCAAGCACCCGATACCAAGGATGCCCCCGCCGAAAATGTTGGGTCTTCGGTGGCTCGCCCACCCGTGCGTGCCGTTCGCGCGCAGGGGCTTGAGCCACTGGATGTGCAGACCGCCGGAATGCGCCGTGCCAACAACATGTACTTGATGGTCATCGCGGCTTTGTCCGTTGGAGGCGCGGCACTTGTTGCCGGTCTCATTATGTTCCTGAACTCAAACTAGCGCCCACCGCGTCGCACCCAATTTCTCAAGGAGAACCCCATGAGCGCCCACGAACATTCCATCGACCTGGTGCAGACCGCTGCCCTCGCCGCTGCCGAGAAGCAGGCTGAAAACCTGGTCGCATTGGACGTTTCCGAACGCCTCGGCGTCACCGATGCGTTCCTGATCGCCTCGGCCGCTTCCGAGCGCCAGGTCAATTCCATTGTTGACGAGATCGAAGACAAGCTCGCCGAGAAGTTCGAGATCCGTCCGGTTCGCCGCGAGGGTCGCGGCCAGGGCCGCTGGGTCCTGCTCGACTACGCGGATGTCGTCATTCACGTCCAGCACAACGAGGACCGCGTTTTCTACGCCTTGGAGCGCCTCTGGGGCGACTGCCCGGTCATCGAACTGCCGACCACGGGCGAGCCGGCCACCGACATGTCGCACGTCGAAACGCTCCCGGATTCGCTCTAGGTCCCTCGATTTGCGCCACACGTTTTGTGTGGCCTATGATGGTTGAGTTGCCCGCAAGGGCGGCTCTCATTTGGGGGTATGGCGCAGTTGGTAGCGCGTCTGCATGGCATGCAGAAGGTCAGGGGTTCGAATCCCCTTACCTCCACCAAAATGTATGAATGAAAAGGTCCCCGGCTTCGGCCGGGGACCTTTTTGCTTGCCCAAGGCCCTGTCTTCGGGCCCGGTTCCGGGCCCGGAAGCGGGAAGATGACCCGAGCGTAGCCGGGTCCCGTGCGGAAAAGGCCCATCGTTTTCTGCAGATGGTGTGGGGGCCTCGCATGTGCTCGCCTTTGTGAAAGGGTCGACAAGTCCTAGGCATTGTGAATCTCGCTACAAGTCTGTAAGTTTGTGTCATGATTGTCATCACCATAGACCAGCGTAGGTCCCGCTCGGGGCCGGACAAGGTCGAGTCCCTGCTGCGCCGACTGGACGGCGAGTACAACGCGGTGCGGGGATTCGAGAGAACCGCGGGCGATGAGCTGCAGGGAGTGCTCGACGACGGTGCCATGGCCGTTGCCTTGGCCCTGGACGTCGCACACACGGGGGAGTGGAGCGTGGGAATCGGGGTGGGGTCGGTGCAGACCCCGATGCCCCGGGAAACCCGGGCGGGACGAGGGCAGGCCTTTGAATATGCGCGGGATTCGGTCGAGCGGGCAAAGAACTCAAGTGGCGCCCTGGCGCTGTCGGGCCCCGGGCCGGAAGCGGAGCGGATCGAGGCCGAACTGCAGCTCCTCGCGCTGGTCAACGCCCGACGAACCAAAACGTCGGCCGAGGCCGGCACACTGGTGTCACAGGGCCTGACCCAGCAGCAGGTCGCTGCACGTCTGGAGATCACGCAGCAGGCCGTTTCGGCGCGCCTGGCCTCGGGCCTCTGGTACGAGACCGCCAGGCTCACCGATCTGGCGGGTCGGGCGCTGGCAGACTATTCGATGACGATGGAAGGCGGGCAGGGTTCATGAGCTGGATTGCCTGGGCCTTGCTGGTCAGTGTTATTCCGTTGGGCACCCCTAGATACTTCGCGGATTCCGGCTTTCGCTGGCCGTTGAAGCAGTCGACCGCCAGCTACCTGCTCGTGGCCGTGCTTGGCCTGGCAGGTCTCGCCGCTGCGATCGGCGACCACCTTCCCGCCGCATCCTCCATCCCGCATGGACTTGTGGTCGTGGCAAGCGTTGCGGCCGCAACCCTGGGTGGGGGCCCGGTCACCGAAACGGTCTTCCGGCTTGCGGCCTTCAAAAGGGCCGCCGGGGACGACGCTTCCGATGATGTGGAGCCGAGCCCGCTGCGCGGAGGCATGTGGATCGGGTTGTTGGAACGCGCGGCAATAGCCTCGACCCTGTGGGCCTCCTGGCCGGAGGGCCTGGCAGTGGTTCTGGCGGTGAAGGGTCTGGGGCGATTTTCCGAGCTTAAGCAACACGCGGCCGCGGAGCAGTTCATTCTGGGAACCTTCGTCAGCGTTTTGTGGGCATGCGCGGCAGTTGGAGTGGGCCGGATCATCAGTCTCTAGGCCAGGGGCCGCGGGGATGTACTGCCGCGTGGCGTTTACGGCCAGGCGGACGAGTTCTGCGGTCGTACTAGAATGATGGGCATGAGTGACGTATTGCCATCGTGCCCGCAGTGTTCAAGCCCCTATACGTATGAAATGGGCGCCCTGCTGGTTTGCCCCGAGTGCGCCCACGAATGGTCGGCCGAAGCCGACGCAGTGGACGAGCCGAAGGAAGCCGTTATCAAGGATTCCGTCGGCAAGGTGCTTTCCGACGGCGATACCGTCACCATCGTCAAGGACCTGAAAGTCAAGGGGCAAGCCCAGTCCATCAAGGTCGGCACCAAGGTGCGCAACATCCGTCTGGTCAACGGCGTCGACGGCCACGACATCGACTGCAAGGTCGATGGGTTCGGGCCCATGCAGCTCAAGTCTTCCGTCGTAAAAAAGGTCTGATACGCCGCATTCAGCCATTGGCCAAGCGCCACCTCT